>JBBSBK010000001.1:0-78069 GCA_038251315.1 Rhodobacterales bacterium
ACATCGTCGGCCTTGACCACCATGCGGGTCAGCTTGACCTTGGCATAATCGACTTCGGGCACTTCCGGCAGACGCTCGTAGGATACTTCGACATCGACGTCGTCGCCCTCTTTCCAACCCTCGTTGACCATCTTCATCGCCGGTTGGGCGGCGGGACGGTCGCCCGTGGTCTCAAGATGCTGGTTCAGCGCGCCGTCGATGCTTTCCTGCATCGCCTCGCCGATCAGTTTCGGGCCATACTGCTTTTTGAGCAGGGCCATCGGCACCTTGCCCTTGCGAAACCCCTTCATCGCGATCTCGGGCTGCGCCTCGACCAGCTTCTCCTGCACCTTGGCGTTCAGTTCCGCCGCAGTCACCTTGATGGCGTAACCGCGCTTCAGACCGTCGTTCAGGGTTTCCGTAACCTGCATCTTGCTTCCTTCATCCATATATCTGGTGCGGGTGAAGGGACTCGAACCCCCACGCCTTGCGGCGCCAGAACCTAAATCTGGTGCGTCTACCAGTTCCGCCACACCCGCATGTTCAAAAGGGGCAGGTTTCGGCCCACCCCCAAAGTTGGCGCTGTCTAGCAAAGGGCGCAGGCGGATGCGAGAGGAAAAAGCACCACAAAAAAGGCAAGACAGTAACGCTTTCTTGCCATAATCTGTTGCATAGACTGAGGCAGTTCAGAGCAAGCGCGGGAAACACGCCATGCAACCGGTACGAATTGATGCCAGAATGGCAGTTGCGGTCATGCGCGATGACATCTGCGGCCTTGTGGCCGGCACCAGGGTCATGACCATGGACGGCGAACTGCCCGTCGAACACCTGACCGTCGGCGACCGGACCATCACCCGCGACAGCGGCGTTGCGGTTCTGCGCGACATACGGGTGACCAATACCGTGTTGGCCTGCATCCGCATCAAAGCCGGAAGCCTTGGTCACACCCGCCCGGACCGCGACATGCTGGTCGCCGCCGGCGCGATGATCCACATCCGCGACTGGCGGGCCGAGGCGCTGTTCAACATGCCGCAGGCCACCGTGCCTGCGCGGCGGCTGGTGGATGGCGAATACGTCGCCGCACAGGCCAAGACCAAAGTGACGATCTACGATCTGGTCTTTGATCGCCAGCACATCCTCTATGCCGACGGTCTTGAGATGGCGTCGGCTGCGGTCTAAAGGCCCAACCCGCGGAACACCTTCGGCAACTCATCAGGCAAATCCTCGGCAATCAATCCCGGCCCGAACGACAACGCGCATTCCAAGTGCAGCCAAGCCGCCGTTTCCGCTGCCTGCATCGGCGCAAACCCCCGCGCCAGTAGTCCGGCGATAAACCCGGCCAACACATCACCCGACCCCGCCGTTGCCAGCCACGGTGCGGCCCGTTCATACTGCGCCGAATTGATCGAGCAGCGCCCATCCGGCGCAGCAATCACCGTATCCGCCCCCTTGAACAGCACCACGCATCCTGATCGCGCCGCCGCCATGCGGGTCGCATCAACTTTGGAAAACGTGGTGCCATTGATAGCAGGAGCGTTAAGTTTTTCCGCGATGTCAGGGAAAAGCCGGGCGAATTCGCCACCGTGCGGGGTGAGCACACAGTCGGCATGCAGTAGCATCATCATGTCGGGGTCTTTGGATAGGATTGTCAGCGCGTCGGCATCTAGTACGGTGCCCCGTCGGGAGGTTAGGGCGACGCGGACCACGTCGGCGCGGTCGACTCCTAGGCCTGGACCTAGGCAGAGCACATTGATCCGGTCATCTTTTAGCACATCGTTCAGGGCAGCGCCGTCGACGATGGCCCGCAGCATGATCGCCGTGAGTTGTGCGGCGTTTTCTGCCAACGCGTCTGGCGGGCAGCCCATCGTCACTACCCCTGCCCCGATCCTCAGCGCGCCCCGCGCGGAAAGGCGGGCAGCGCCAGTGTGTCCGGCGGGGCCGCACAGGATCAGAGCGTGGCCGTGGGAGTATTTGTGGGATTCTCGTCCAAAAGCATCACCCTTCCCCAAGAGCGAGGGCGCCGCAATCAGGCGCACTGGCACTTGGATGGGCGCATCCTCAGCCTGACCCTTCGACAAGCCAAGGCCCGTCGGTGCTGCACCAAACAAAAAGGCGATGGCGTGATCCGCCGGAACGTCAGATGTCAGACCAATGTCGGCCAAAACGACTTTTCCGCACAAGGACGGACCTGTGCCCAGAAAGTGCCCGCACTTGCACATGTGGAATGTCACCGTCAGGTCGGCCCACAGGCATTCACCGTTATCCAGCGCCCTGCCACTGTCTGCACAAAGCCCTGAAGGCGTATCTACGGCAACAATGTGTGGCCGATCCGGCTCATCACGGAGATCCCACTCCGGCAACATTCGCCCGATACCAGACTCAAAGGCAATGCCCCTGCTCAGACCTGTGCCGAATACTGCATCGACAATGAGGGTGCTGCTCCATGGATCATGAGACGAGTCAGAAGGCGGTATGGGGCACACCTCGCCAATTGCCCCCCACCGCTCATAGTTCACCCGCGCATCCGGCGGTAACTTGTCAGCATCCCCATACAGAAACACCGCAACCTCCCACCCCCATTCCTTCAACAACCGCGCCACGACGAACCCGTCGCCACCGTTGTTCCCCGGCCCGCACAGCACCACCGCACGAAACGATCCCGCCGCCAGTTCCGGCCATTCGGCGAACACCGCGTCGACCACGCCGCGCCCGGCGCGTTCCATCAACTCGAGCCCGGTCACCACGCCCGACGCAATCGCCGCTTGTTCGATGGCCCGCATCTGCGCGGCGGTCAGCAGTTCTGCCATGAAACGCCCCCAAAGTTCACAAACTGCCCAGCCTTATTGCGATTTGCCCAAGAATTAAGCAGACTGGCGAAAATCCAACGAACTGAACGCACGCCAGCTTCCACCCGAATTGAAGCGACGCCGCGAAAATGGTCAACCGCCCAGTGATTTACTCTGGCAAATGAAAGTCGCGCCCATGAAAAAGATCGAAGCGATCATCAAGCCCTTCAAGCTCGACGAGGTCAAAGAGGCCTTGCAAGAGATCGGCGTTCAGGGTCTGTCCGTGGTCGAGGTCAAGGGCTTCGGCCGCCAAAAAGGCCATACCGAGCTTTATCGGGGTGCAGAATACGTCGTCGATTTCCTGCCCAAGGTCAAAATCGAGGTCGTGCTGGCCGACGATCAGGTCGACGCCGCCATCGCCGCCATCATCGCCGCCGCCAAGACCGACAAGATCGGCGATGGCAAGATATTCGTCCTGCCCGTCGAACAGGCGATCCGCATCCGCACCGGCGAATCCGGCGACGAAGCCCTCTGAACTTCCAATTACTTTCCGAAAAGGACACCCAAGATGAGTAACAAAGACGTTCTGAAAATGATCAAGGACGAAGGCGTCGATTACGTCGATATCCGTTTCACCGACCCAAAGGGCAAACTCCAGCACGTCACCGTCATCGCTGATCTGGTCGACGAGGATTTCCTTGAAGAAGGGTTCATGTTCGATGGTTCGTCGATCGCCGGCTGGAAATCGATCGACCAGTCAGACATGAAACTGATGCCCGACACCGACAGCGCCTATCTCGACCCCTTTTACGCCGAAAAGACCCTTTGCCTGCATTGCAACGTCGTCGAACCCGACACGATGGAACCGTACGACCGCGACCCGCGCGGCACCGCATTGAAGGCCGAGGCTTATCTGAAATCGTCCGGCATCGGCGACACGTTCTATTGCGGACCCGAAGCCGAGTTTTTCATCTTCGACGACGTTCGCTATCAGGTCTCGATGAACAAGGTCAGCTTTCAGGTCGATGCCATTGACGGCGCCTGGAACACCGACACCGAATACGAAATGGGCAACACCGGCCACCGCCCCGGCATCAAGGGCGGTTATTTTCCGGTCAACCCGATCGACGATGCACAAGACATGCGCGGCGAGATGCTCAGCACGATGAAACGCATGGGCATGAAGGTCGACAAACATCACCACGAGGTCGCGTCGTGCCAGCACGAACTGGGCCTGATTTTCGGCACGCTGACCAAACAGGCCGACGAAATACAGAAATACAAATACGTCATCCACAACGTCGCCCAAGCCTACGGCAAATCGGCGACATTCATGCCCAAACCTATGTCGGGCGACAATGGCACAGGCATGCACGTCAACATGTCGATCTGGAAAGACGGCAAGCCGCTGTTCGCAGGCGATAAATACGCCGACCTGAGCCAAGATGCGCTGTATTTCATCGGTGGCATTCTGAAACACGCCAAGGCGCTGAACGCGATCACCAACCCGACGACCAACAGCTACAAACGGCTGATCCCCGGTTTCGAAGCCCCCGTGCTGCGCGCCTATTCGGCCCGCAACCGGTCGGGCTGCGTCCGTATCCCGTGGTCGGAATCGCCCAAAGCCAAGCGGGTCGAGGCGCGTTTTCCCGACCCCGCTGCCAACCCCTACCTCGCCTTTGCCTCCTTGCTCATGGCCGGCCTTGACGGGATCAAGAACAAGATCGATCCGGGCCCTGCATCCGACAAGGATCTGTATGATCTGCCACCCGAAGAACTGGCCGGGATCCCGACCGTCTGCGGGTCTCTGCGCGAAGCACTGGAAGAACTGGAAAAAGACCACGATTTCCTGCTGGCAGGCGACGTGTTCACGAAATCCCAGCTCGAAGGCTATATGGCGCTGAAGTGGGAAGAGGTTTATGCCTACGAACACTGCCCCCATCCGATCGAATACAAGATGTATTATAGCTGCTAATTGGCTGAAAATAAAAACAAAGGGCGTCCCATCGAGACGCCCTTTGGACGTCGAAACACCGCTTGTGCATATCCCCTCGCCTCTGGCATCCTCACCTCATGAAGATCCTTCACCCCCTCGATGTGCGCAATCGCGACGGCGGTCTGCCAACGGCGCAAGACGCCAAACCGCGCAGTCTGCGACCGGCCCACAAACAGGACGCATCGTCCGGGCCGTGGGAGCAATCCGCAGCCTCGGCCCCTGAACACGGTGCTGCCCATGGCAGCAAACCCTCGGCGGGCAAACCCACTCAGGCTAGATCGCGCACGCCCGCGCCAATTGTCGCAGCCGAACCGCGTCCACGCCGCCGGTCGCGGCTGCCCATACTGATTTTCGTCGGGCTGATCGGCTATTGGGCTTACGTCAACCTGCTACCGCCCGACAGGCAGAACATGATCCACGATCAGATCAGGGCGGCGACGAAGTAACCCTGCGCACCACGGTCGTGTGGATCGAAAAAACGACGGCCCCGGTTTCGGGCAGGCGGATGACCGATTGCCGCTCGGATCGCTCGTAGGGGCTGTTCGCGATGCCAACAGGGCGCGGTGCCCCTTCGGTATGGGGCTGAAACAGATCGGGCAGATCATAGCGCAGCAAATTGGCCCGCCGAAGGCCCCGCTCCGGCTGCACACCATCGAACATCCGTTGAACCCGCACTGCAATACCGGCGTCATAGGGGGCCACAGGCGCGTGAATACCGCTCAGCGGGCGGCCTAGCTTTTCGGGCAACGTCCATGCGGCGGGAAAGCAGAGCAAGGCCGCCGTCAGAACTTGTTCACCATCGCGCGGTTGCAGGACGCAAAAATCTTCCTGCACAATCTGTGACAGGGACAACAGCGGATCGTGGCCGTAACGACTGACAAATCGGCCATCCGGGCACCGATGTCGTCCACCGTGAAATCCGTCCGCGCCGCGACTTCGGCCAGCACGACCGCTAACAACTCGTCCACCGCATCTGCGGCCTCTGGCAGAACCGCGATCACGTCAGTCCGCCGGGCCGCAATCAACCGCGCCTTTTCGGCCATTTGCGCCGGATAGGCCGCATCAATCCGTATCCAGTCACCAGCCCGCAACGGCTGCATCCGTGGCAACCGGGCCAAGGTAACCGCGCGTTAGTCTTCAGGCAGTTCATCCTGCAAAATCGGTTCCATGGCCTCGCTACCCGCATCAGGGGCGGAGAATCCACACCTGAAAATGTCGATTTCAGACCTGACTTTCGCGCGATGCAGACGCAGATTGTCCCAAACAGCGCAAGGCAGTCCGATGAATACCCACTACAGCGCCACCCGCAAGATCGACCCGACTCGAGGCGGCCGCCTCGCCGATGGCAGTCCCAACAACCATGACCGGGTCGAAATCGGGCCGACCGTTCTGGCCTACAGTGAATGGTCGGCGGCCGGGCTGACCCTGCCCAACCTCGACAACATGCGCGCCTTTCGCCTGAACCGGCTGACCGAAGCGGTCAACAAACGCGGCTACGGCGGCATCCTGATGTTCGACCCGCTCAACATCCGCTACGCCACCGATAGTACCAACATGCAATTGTGGAACACCCACAACGCGTTCCGCGCCTGCCTTGTCTGCGCCGATGGCTATATGGTCGTCTGGGACTACAAGAACGCCATGTTCCTGAGCAAGTTCAACGCATTGGTGCGCGAACAACGCTCTGGTGCAGACCTGTTCTATTTCGACCGGGGCGACAAGGTCGACGTGGCCGCCGATGCCTTCAGCCGCGAGATGCGCGACCTGATCGACGAACACGCAGGCGGCAACATGCGCCTTGGTGTCGACAAGGTGATGATCCACGGGCTACGCGCCCTCGAAGCACAGGGTTTCGATGTGATCCCCGGCGAAGAATTGACCGAAAAGGCCCGCAGCATTAAAGGCCCCGACGAAATTCTTGCCATGCGCTGCGCCAGCCGCGCCTGCGAAACTGCCTGTTTTGAAATGGAAAAAGCCGCCCGCAGCGGCGTCCCCGGCGGCAATATGTCCGAAGACGATATCTGGGCTGTCCTGCACGCCGAAAACATCCGGCGCGGCGGCGAATGGATCGAAACGCGGTTGCTGTCGTCGGGTCCGCGCACCAACCCGTGGTTTCAGGAATGTGGCCAGCGGATCGTCCAGAACAACGAAATCGTTGCCTTCGACACTGACCTTGTGGGCAGCTACGGCATCTGCATCGACATCAGCCGGACGTGGTGGATCGGCGATCGCAAACCCCGCGCCGACATGATCGCAGCGATGAAGATCGGCGTCGAACACGTTGCGCGCAATATGGAAATGCTGAAACCGGGGGTGACAATCCCAGAACTATCCGCCAACTGCCATCGCCTGCCCGATCAATACCAAAACCTCAAATACGGCTGCATGATGCACGGCGTCGGGCTTTGCGATGAATGGCCGCTGGTCGCCTACCCCGATCAGATGGTGCCGGGATCGTTCGACTATGCGCTCGAACCCGGCATGACGCTGTGCGTCGAGTCGCTCATCAGTCCCGAAGGCGGCGATTTCTCGATCAAGCTGGAAGATCAGGTTCTCATTACCGAAACCGGCTACGAGAACCTGACATCATACCCGTGGGATCCCGCACTGATGGGTCACTAACCTCGCAGGTTCCCAACCAGCTTCCACAGCCCCGGTACCAGCAACGCCGCCAGCGCCAGCTTGATCGCGTCGCCCATCAGGAACGGCGTCAGACCCCATGCCACCGTCTGCGCCCAGCCATCGGCGAACTGATGCAGCCACAGCAGCCCCGGCACATAGATCAGCACATTGCCGATCAGCATCGCAGCGGCCATCAGTATCACACTCCGGTCCCAGCCCATGCGGGCTGCAACACCCAGCGCTAGCGCGGCGATCATGTAGCCGACCAGATAACCGCCGGTACCACCCATCATATACGTCATGCCGAACTTGTCAGCCGAGGACCCGGCAAATACATCCAATCCCAGCGCACCCAGCGCCAGATACCCGAAGACCGTCATCGCGCCCAAACGTGGGCCATAGGCAGCCCCGATGGTCAGCACCCCAAAAGTGGTCAGCGTGATCGGTACCGGGTTGCCCGGCATGAACAGCTTGATCTTTGCCGTCAGCGCCAGCGCGGCAATGCCCAAGACGACAAGCACCACCTGTTTGACCAGTCGTGCATTGCCCTCGTTGGGGATGATCGCCTCGGCCAGAACGCTGTCGTCAAGTGTCGTCGCCATCGCTGTCGTCCTTTCTGAAAATTCCCTGTCCTTCATTGCCCCACCCCGGCCCGCCGTGCAAGCCTGTCTGCAAACGTGCCCCCCGGCGCATAGTCCGAAACCGACGTAAACTCCTTACGCGGTCCGGTCACAGTCCACGTCGCCTGCCACCTGGGCCAGTGGCGAAAATCGTAAGCGACGCGGTAGAGGTCGGGCCCGCAGACATGTTCCGTTCCTGCCGCCTGCCCGTGCGGCTGAAACACATGAAACGCGGTCCCATCGGAAAACGTCACCGCTATTTTCCGGGCCGTGAACCGCCAGAGATACCGTCGCTCTGCCATCATCATAGGCCCTGAATCCAGCTTCAGTTGCCCGATTTCGTGGTAACGCAACCGGTCGTCAACCTCTGGCAACATCGTGACGGTACCGTGAAAAGCACCGCCGGGTCCCAGCCGATCAGTGATCACCCGCGCAACCTGCCAGACCCCGGCAAAGTCGTCGCGCCCCAGAATCACTCGCGATAGCGGCCCGGAAACGCGCTGCCGTCATCGCCCAGAAACCGGAACACACCATCAGCAGTGTCCATCGCATAGCAAACCCAATCTGCAGAAGGCGGCCAGACCGAACAGTATTTGTCACCCTGCACATTCCAACTGCCAAACGTATCCTCGCCCGCGTTATATAGCGTCTCGCCATCGGCGCTGAAGGTCTGGAACGAACCGTCATCATAGACCAAGGCGCGATCGCTCAACGCTGCGTTAATGTCATCGCCGGTCATCACCTGCCAGTCCTGCGCCAGCGCGGCGAAGGGCAGCAATGCCAGTATACATGCAAATCGAATCATCCCGGTCTCCTGTCTTGTGACCCAACCCTAGCCCCCTTATGACACGGCCAGTTCCCGCCCCCAAACCCAAAAGGCCGCCCATGATCCCCCGATATTCCCGCCCCGACATGGTTGCGATCTGGTCGCCCGAAACCAAATTCCGCATCTGGTTCGAGATCGAGGCCCACGCCTGCGACGCCCAAGCCGCACTTGGGGTGATCCCAAAAGAAAACGCCGCCGCTGTCTGGAAGGCGCGCGATGTCACCTTTGACGTCGCTCGCATCGACGAGATCGAAGCCGTCACCAAACACGACGTCATCGCGTTCCTGACCCACCTCGCCGAAATCATCGGCAACGACGCCGCGCGGTTCGTGCATCAGGGGATGACCAGTTCGGACGTGCTGGACACCACCTTCAATATCCAGCTCGTCCGCGCCACGGACATCCTACTTGCGGGAATGGACCTTGTCCTTTCAGCCCTGAAAACCCGCGCATTCGAACACAAGAACACGCTGCGGATCGGTCGCAGCCACGGCATCCACGCCGAACCGACGACGATGGGGCTGACCTTTGCAAGGTTTTATGCCGAGATGAAGCGCGGGCGCGACCGCCTTGAAAACGCAAGGAAAGAGATTGCGACCGGCGCGATCAGCGGGGCCGTCGGCACTTTCGCCAATATCGACCCCAGCGTCGAAGAACACGTGTGCGCCCAGCTTGGCCTGACCCCTGAACCGATCAGCACCCAAGTCATCCCACGCGACCGTCACGCAATGTTTTTTGCCACCCTTGCGGTGATCGCCTCGAGCATCGAAAACATCGCCACCGAATTTCGCCACATGCAGCGCACCGAAGTGCTCGAAGCCGAAGAATTCTTCAGCCCCGGCCAAAAAGGGTCGTCGGCGATGCCACATAAACGCAACCCCGTGCTGACGGAGAACCTGACAGGTTTGGCGCGGCTGGTTCGGATGGCTGTTACCCCGGCGTTGGAAAACGTGACATTATGGCACGAACGCGACATTTCCCATTCGTCCGTCGAACGCACAATTGGGCCGGACACGACGATCACCCTTGATTTTGCGCTGCATCGGCTTGCCGGGGTCATCGAAAAACTTTTGATCTACCCTGACAACATGCTGTCCAACATGAACAAATTCCGTGGTCTGGTCATGTCACAAAGGGTTTTGCTGGCTCTGACACAAGCCGGGGTGAACCGCGAGGACGCGTATCGGCTGGTCCAGCGAAACGCGATGAAGGTCTGGGAACAAGGGGCCGATTTCCAGACCGAATTGCTGGCCGACGCCGAAGTGACAGCAGCCCTGTCCCCGGTCGACATCGCCGAAAAATTCGACTTAGGTTATCACACCAAACACGTGGATACGATTTTCGCGCGGGTCTTTGGCGATTGACCACGCTCCCTCCGCGATCCGGCAAACCGCTTTGCCGGCCCGGGCTGCACCACCCGATCTGCCCACCCCCCGGGGGCAATGTCAGCGGCACTGGCCCTGCAAGGCTGGCCGATCACGCCATCGCGGGCGCGTGCAGCGGAGTTGGCTGCGGGCGGTGGGTTGCCGTCGGCAGTGCCGGCAGGGTCCGGTCGATCGGCATCGTCATGACAGCATATTTGTGACCATCATCGGCGTTGACGTAGGGATCGCACATCAGATCGCAGGCATACCCCAGTTTGCGCAGAACCCTTTGCAGCCAGAGGTTTGACAGCGACATCAACTCGTCCGCACCTTCCTTGCGGGCCATCTGCACCAACCCATCGACGATCAGGTTCAGG
Organism: Rhodobacterales bacterium; assembly: GCA_038251315.1. Classification (GTDB taxonomy): domain Bacteria; phylum Pseudomonadota; class Alphaproteobacteria; order Rhodobacterales; family Rhodobacteraceae; genus JBBKXP01. The sequence goes on from JBBSBK010000001.1 coordinate 10,571, forward strand.
CAAGTGATCCGCTGCGACATCGACGTGACCGAATCAGCGATCACCAGTCGGGTGCATTCCCACACCTTATCCGAACGGATGTCATGATCGATCAGTTGGGACGGGATCGACGACAGTTTGCCCTGACTGGCATCACGCAGCATGTAACTATGCTCGCCCCATGTGGCGGTCGTTGGCAATGCCCGCGCGCCCGCAATCACGACGCCGTCCTGCAAGACCAGCGAATAGCGGGCCAGCGGGTTGTCGTATTGGTCCATCTCGAACGCCCGATTGTGAGGAATGCCCCAATTCAGCGAATCGACAAAGAACCGCTTGCGCAGCGCCAGATAGTCCTTGAAGGCGGCCCCGTAGAGGTGTTGATCCAGCAATTCAAACGTTATATTTTCCATTTTTACTCTCCTTTATGGAGAGTCCATGTAGCGATGGAATCGGGGTGTTGTTAACTGCGAATGTGTTAACGCGGCGGGTTCCCCCACCCAACGCCGCAACTCTGCCTTTGAATCGAACTTCAGATCAGCCCGAAATCATTGGCCATGGCCGCCGCCTGCGCGCCGGTCTTGGCCCCCAGTTTCAGTTTCGCGTTTTTCAGGCGCTGTTTGACCGCCCCCTCAGACACGCCCAGTTCGTGGGCGATCTCCTTCAGTCGTCGGCCTTCTTTGACCATTTGCAGGACTTCCAGCTCGGCCGCGGTCAAATTGGACGGCGGCGCTTTTGCCAGATGCAGGCGATTGATATAAGCCGACAGGCTGGCGATTTCACCGTCATCGAATTCACGGTCCGGACGGGCGAACGACCCGAAACTGCGCTGGCCTTCGGCATTGTTGTCAAAACAACTGATCGCAACTCCGAATCGCAGACCAAAGGTCTTGGCTTGGGTCATGATATTCATCGGATCGGAAAAGGGTATCGCGCTCCACCGTACCGCGCCCACATTGGCATAAACCCAACGGATCACCGGGTCGTTCAGCATGAATCGCTGGCTGGTGTAATGATCGACCCAGCGTGGAGGGAGCGCGTTCACTTCTTCCAGAGGAAAAGCAAACCCAAGACGCAACGCGATGTAGTACCCTGATTTCGCAAGCAAAGCGACATCGTCCGATCCAGCAAGATCGGTCATTCCATCGAACCTGAACTAACATCCGTCAAACGAGAGCCATTGTTTTCTTTTCTGACACAGCTAGTCTGTCGCAACGAACTGCCCGCAGCGCATCGGGTCTCCGACCAGGGCGCCTTTGTTAACCTAGATTGCCGCCACTTGCACCGGCAACCCTAAAGCGAGTTAGTCAACGCCAGATGGCCAATTCAGGTGACATAGAAAGCATCCTTTCGCAACTGAAGCAGTACAGCCCTGCAGGTTTCGCGATCGCCCTGCACATTCGCTACACCGCTCCGATATATTTGTTTCAGACCTATTCCAAGGAGTGGATCAGCACCTATTCCGAACTTGGACTGGTCATGCACGATCCGATCGTCAGTTGGGGTTTTGCCAATACAGGGTCAATCCGCTGGTCCGAACTCGCCCTGATTGACGCTCAAGGCGTGCTGGTCAAGGCGCGGGAATTCAACATGAATTACGGCCTTGCCCACGCAACCGATGCTGGCGAAAGCCGCTCGGTTTCAGGGTTTGCGCGCAGCGACCGAGAGTTCAGCGATGCCGAAATTACCGAATTGGCCGGCCTGACCGACCGGCTGCACGATCTGACGGCGGCGAATCGCCCACTGTCTGCAGAAACCCGCGAACAACTGCGCCAGCAATCGATCACTTTTACACATCCCGGCGCCGGATCACGTTGACCCAACGTCATTCGCCTGCCACGCTCGGACATCAACACCCCAGGAGACCGAGATGACCTTGAAGACACTTCTTTTTGCGCTTCCCCTGATCGTCGGCCCCGCAGTTGCATTCGCGCAAGGCTGTCACGGCGACCGCGTCGACCAGCAGGCGATGTCCTGCGCCGAAGGCACTTTCTGGGACAGCACCGCCAGCACCTGCGTGCCAATCACCCTGGAAAGCAGCTAGAACGGTTTCTTAACCGCGACAGCATTAATCTCGGCCATTCGCAAGGCGGAAGGTCCGGTATGATTGGTGTGACGACACGCGGTGCCACCGCTGAAGCGCCCGCGACAAGGCGTCGCAAAGCGGCGATGATCGTCCAGCTCCTGCTGTCTGACGGAAAGAAACTGTCGTTGACCGACCTGCCGGAGAACCTTCAGGTCATGCTGACCCGCGAACTGAGCGCCCTGCGCACGGTCGACCGGGCAACACTGAACGCTGTCGCCACCGAATTTGCGGACGACCTCGATTCGGTTGCACTGACCACCTGTGGCGGGATCGAGGGGGCGCTGAACGCGCTTGCCGGTCAGATCAGTCCCGCCACCGTCGCACGGCTGCGCGAAGAGGCAGCACATCCCATCGGGGGCGATCCCTGGACGCGGATCATCGCAATGCCGATTCTTGACCTTGTCGGCCTCATGGAAACCGAAGGTGTCGAGGTCTGCGCCGTCGCCTTGTCGAAATTGCCAGTCGCCAAGGCCGCCGAATTGCTGGGCCTGCTGACCGGCGAACGGGCGCGGCGGATCAGCTATGCGGTCTCGCAGACCGCCGCCATTTCGCCCGACGCAGTGGGGCGGATCGGGCTGGCATTGGCCGCCGAATATGGCAACCGCCCGACCGTCGCGTTCGACCATCCACCGGTCCAGCGGATCGGCGCAATTCTGAACGCCAGCCCGTCCACGACGCGCGACTGGGTGCTGGACGGTCTGGGCGGCGACGATCCGGCACTTGCAGAACAGGTACGCAAAGCCATCTTTACCTATACCGACATCCCCGCCAGGATCGCTCCCCCGGACATTCCCAAGGTGATCCGTGGCGTCGAAGGCACTGTTCTGGTCATTGCCCTTGCCGCCGGCATGGCGGACGGCGGCACCGCCCCCGAGACCACCGAATACATTCTGGCGAACATGTCCCAACGCATGGCCGATCAACTGCGAGAGGAAATCGGCGAACGCGGCAGGATCAGGAAAACCGATGGCGAAGCGGCGCAAGCGACCCTGATCGCCGCGATCCGCGCCCGGATCGATGCGGGCGAGGTTAATCTGATCGAACCCGACGAACCCGAGGATTGACATACGATAGACAAACCGCGCCACCGCCCTTAGCCTGTTCTGCATGACAACACCGGACCAGTTCAGCGGCAAACGCTGGCACGACATGGGCGGCGACCCCGCCGGCGCCGTTCCACATGAACAGCACGATTTTGCGCTTTGGGAAAAGCGGGTCGACGCGCTGATGATCATCGCCAGCGGCAAGGGGCATTTCACGGTCGATGGATTACGTCGTGTGCTTGAAGACATGGGGCCGCAAGCCTTTGAAACCATGACATACTACGAACGCTGGATCGCCGCCATCAACCAGAACCTGATCGAAGCCGGGGTATACACCACCGCCGAACTGGCAGACCGGATGGCGGACATCACGCGGCGCGGCGACACCTACGGCAGCGCCAATAGCGGTACCGCGCCATGACCAAAACCTGGGTCCGCGTTCGTCACATGATGCCACCCGGCCACGTCCGGACCCCCACCTATCTGCGCGGCAAGACCGGCGTGATCGAACGCCCCCTCGGTCCCTTCCCCAACCCCGAGGCGCGCGCCTATGGCCGTCCCGGCGACCCGCGCGACCTGTTCAGGGTGAGGTTCCGGATGGCTGATATTTGGAACGATGCCGTCCACCCCGATGACACGCTGGATGCAGAGATCTATGCGCACTGGCTTGAACCGCTGAAAGACTGATATGCCGCACGACCATCATGACCACCTTTCGCCCTCGGGGCACCCATACCGGCCCGACGACGATACCCCGCTCAGTTATTGGCAGACCCTTGAAATAGCGGTGCGTGAACTGCTGATCGGCAAGGGCGTGACCACCGCCGCCGAGATCGCCGCACAGATCGACCGGATGGATGCGCGCAGTCCCGCGAACGGCGCGGCCGTTATCGCCCGCGCCTGGACCGACCCGGGATTTCAAGAACGGCTGCTCCAGGATGCGAGCGCAGCCAGTCGCGAGATGGGCTTTGACATCGGCCCGCTGCGGCTGATCGCCGTGGAAAACACGCCCGACATCCATAACGTGATCGTTTGCACCTTGTGTTCCTGCTATCCGCGCAACCTGCTCGGCCTGCCGCCCGACTGGTACAAATCCCGCGCCTACCGCAGCCGCACCGTGCGCGAACCGCGCGCCGTTCTGGCCGAATTCGGGCTGGTCCTGCCCGACACGACGACCGTCCGGGTCCACGACAGCACCGCCGACATGCGCTATATCGTGATCCCAGCGCGGCCCGACGGGACTGACGGCTGGTCTGCGGACCGGCTCGCGACGCTTGTCACCCGCGACAGCATGATCGGCACCGCGACGGCCCTCCCCGGACCGGGTTGAGCTCGAGCAGGCGCGCCGCTATTTCAGGCCGAACCAAAACGTGGACCCCGGCATGAGCGACGACAGATCCAGCACGACCGACTGGCTTATCGACCGGGTTCTGCGCGGCCTGATCGCCACCGTCATGGCGCTGCCTTACCGGCGGCGAGTCCCGGCAATGGGATGGCTGGTCCGCCGGATCATCGGCCCGCTCGCAGGGTATCGTCGCCAGGCAATTGAAAACTTATCACTGATCCATCCGGCGATGCCCCCGGCCGAACGTCGCCGGATCGCAGACTCGGTCTGCGACAACTTTGGCCGCACCCTGATCGAAAATTATTCCGGGGCAGCATTCGGCGCGCATTTGAAAGAAGCGCCGATCACCGGTAACGGCCTTGCCGCCGTGGCAAAGGCGCGCAACGAAGGGCGCCCGGTGATCTTTGTCACCGGCCATTTCGGCAACCACGAGGCTCCCCGTCAGGTGCTGACCGCAATGGGCTACAAGATCGGCGGCCTGTTCCGCCCGATGCAGAACCAGTTCTTCAACGACCACTACGCCCGCACCATGACCGAAATGTCCGGCCCGGTGTTCGCACAGGGCCATCGCGGCACGATGGGCTTCGTGCGGTTTCTGCGGAAAGGCGGGATGGGAACGCTGCTTTTCGACGTCCGCGTGGTCAAAGCCCAACTGATCGAATTTCTGGGTCACCCGGCCCTGACGTCAACGTCCGCCGCCGATTTCGCATTGAAGTTCAATGCCCTGCTGGTGCCCTACTTCGGCATACGCCAACCCGACGGCCTTTCGTTCGAGATCGCTATCGAAGACCCTATTGCGCATTCGGACGCCCTGACGATGACTATCGAAATGACCCGCCGGCTTGAATCTCGGATCGCCGTCAATTCCGAACAATGGTTCTGGATACACCGGCGCTGGCGGGCCTAACGCAAACGCGCTGCCGCCACGATGGGCCCAAATGCAGCGTCCTGCACGATCACGACGATCGGCGCATTACCCGACACAGGCGTTGTGATATCCAGGGCCGCACGCCCGTTCCACTGCCCGACCACGTCCCAGGCGGTGACGATATTGGAATAGGCGATGGTGCGCCCGGCGTTTTCGCCGCGATCGATCGCCACCTGTGCCTCGGGCGTGTAACGCACCACCTGCACCACCATGTCGCGCCCGCCTTGCCCCGGCGTTGCCGCAATATGCAGGCTGTCGCCGGATCGATTGACGCTCAAGCCAACGCCACTGGGGCGTTGCGCCGCGACCGCATCCATGAGTGCCATCGACTTGGCCCCGACAACGAAATCGCTGCCGCCGATGATGAACTGCGGCGTATATACGGTGCGGGCTTGCGCCGCGCGCGCAAACCCGTGTTGGCGGCGAGTAAAAGCGGGACTGCCAAAGCTGTCTTTCCAGCCGATGTAGTCCCAGTAGTCAACATGCAGCGCCAACGCGATGATGTCGTCGCGTCCGGCAAGACTGCGCATGATCTCATCCGCCGGCGGGCACGACGAACAGCCCTGCGATGTATACAGCTCGACCACAACCGGGCTGGTTTGCGCCATGCCGATGTCAGCCATCCCGAATGTCGCCGCCGTCAATGCGGCAGCCATGAAATGTCGCATGATGTGTCCCGCCCTTTGCGTTTTATTGTCTGTCGCACATCGGCCCTGAAATGAAAAATCAACCAACCGCGAGACGTCCGTCAGAACGTGTGAGTGACACCTTGGCTTTCATTGTGTGCAATGGTATACAATCGACTAGCTGATTACTTGTATGACAGTCCGGCTTGAGGCAAAAGCGTAGCAAGCCCGTCAATGTCGAAATTTGCTGCAAAGGACCGCACATGCCCATCACAGTTGGCCACGATTCCGCAAAAACCCGCAAAACGATGAAAGTCGGCGCGCAGTCCTTCGCCTACTACTCGATCCCCGCAGCCACCGCGGCCGGCCTTGGCGACTTCGACCGTCTGCCCGCCGCGCTCAAGGTCGTGCTGGAAAACATGCTGCGCTTCGAAGATGGCAAGACGGTGACACAGGACGACATCCGCGCCTTTGCGGAATGGGGCGCCAAGGGCGGCCAGAACCCGCGCGAGATTGCCTATCGCCCCGCCCGCGTCCTGTTGCAGGACTTCACCGGCGTCCCGGCGGTGGTCGACCTTGCAGCGATGCGCGACGCGATCATCGCCCTTGGCGGCGACGCCGAACAGATCAATCCGCTGAACCCCGTCGATCTGGTCATCGACCATTCAGTCATGATCGACGAATTCGGCACCCCCCGCGCCTTCCAGATGAACGTCGACCGCGAATACGAACGCAACATGGAACGCTATACCTTTCTGAAATGGGGTCAGAGCGCGTTCAACAACTTCCGCGTCGTCCCGCCCGGCACCGGCATCTGCCATCAGGTCAACCTTGAATATCTGAGCCAGACCATCTGGACCGACAAGGACCAGACGGGGGCCGAGGTCGCCTATCCCGATACTTTGGTCGGCACCGACAGCCACACCACCATGGTCAACGGCGCCGCCGTTCTGGGCTGGGGCGTCGGCGGGATCGAGGCCGAGGCAGTGATGCTGGGTCAACCGATCTCGATGCTGATCCCCGAAGTGATCGGTTTCAAGCTGACTGGCAGGATGATGGAGGGCACGACCGGCACCGACCTTGTGCTCAAGGTTGTCGAAATGCTGCGCAAAAAGGGCGTCGTCAACAAGTTTGTCGAATTCTATGGGCCGGGCCTCGACCATCTGCCGCTCGCCGACCGCGCCACCATCGCCAACATGGCTCCCGAATACGGCGCGACCTGCGGTTTCTTTCCGATTGATGGGGAAACGCTCCGTTACCTTCGTAACACCGGCCGCGATGAGGACAGGGTAAAGCTGGTCGAGGCTTATGCGCGCGAAAACGGCATGTGGCGCGGGGCGGACTACGATCCGATCTACACCAGCACGCTGGAACTGGACATGGGCACGATTGTCCCCGCCATTTCGGGGCCGAAACGCCCGCAGGACTATATCGCGCTGGATCAGGCCGCGCGCGCCTTTCGCGAATATGTCGGCGGCCAGCGCCCCGAAAAGCGGGCCGACTGGGTGGAAAAAGCGCTCATGACCGCCGAAGGCGGCGCACCCGCGCCCGCCCAATCGCAGATTCCCGGCGACGTGGGCCATCATCATGGCGGAACAGTAGCGGGCGAGGATTACCGTCTGCACGACGGCTCCATCGTGATCGCCTCGATCACGTCCTGCACCAACACCTCGAACCCCTACGTCATGATCGGGGCCGGTCTGGTGGCCCGCAAGGCAGCCGCGCTGGGGCTGACCCGCAAGCCGTGGGTCAAGACTTCGCTTGCGCCAGGCAGCCAGGTGGTCAGCGCTTACCTTGAAGCAGCCGGCCTGCAGGACGATCTTGACAAGATCGGCTTCAACCTTGTCGGCTATGGTTGCACAACCTGCATTGGCAATTCTGGCCCCTTGCAGGCCGAAATCTCGAAATCCATCAACGATAATGACCTGATCGGCGTTTCGGTCCTGTCGGGAAACCGCAACTTTGAGGGGCGGATCAGCCCCGACGTGCGCGCCAACTACCTTGCCTCGCCACCGCTGGTCGTGGCCTACGCTCTGGTTGGCGACATGAACATCGACATCACGACTGCACCGCTGGGCCAGGACCAGAATGGCAAGGATGTGTTCCTGCGTGACATCTGGCCGACAACCCACGAGATCGCCGAACTGGTCGAGGCGACAGTGACCCGGAAGGCCTTCCTCGAGAAATACGCCGACGTGTTCAAAGGCGACGATAAATGGCAAGCGGTCAAAACCACCACTGCCAAGACCTATGATTGGCCGGTCGCATCGACCTACGTTCAAAACCCGCCTTATTTTCAAGGCATGGGCAGGGAACCCGGCGTGATCTCGAACATCGAAAACGCCAAGGTTCTGGCCATCCTCGGCGACATGATCACGACCGACCACATCAGCCCGGCAGGGTCGTTCAAGGATACGACACCGGCTGGCAGATACCTGATCGAACGGCAGGTCCCGCAGCGCGAATTCAACTCCTATGGTTCACGTCGCGGCAACCACGAGGTGATGATGCGCGGCACCTTCGCCAATATACGCATTAGAAACGAGATGCTGGACGGGGTTGAGGGTGGCTATACGCTGGGACCGGATGGCAGTCAGGCATCGATCTACGACGCCGCCATGGCCTACCAATCCGCAGGAACCCCGCTGGTGATCTTTGGCGGTGAACAGTACGGAGCCGGTTCCAGCCGGGACTGGGCGGCCAAAGGTACCGCGCTTTTGGGGGTCAAGGCCGTGATCGCAGAGAATTTCGAACGGATCCACCGCTCGAACCTCGTCGGTATGGGCGTGATTCCCTTCGAATTCACTGGTGGCGATACCCGCAAGTCACTGAAACTGACAGGCGAGGAAACGGTAAGCATCGCGGGCCTCGACACCATCAAACCGCTGCAAACCGTGCCCTGCACGATCACCTACGGTGACGGCACGACCACGACGATCCAGATCAAGTGCCGGATCGATACCGCGATCGAAGTCGAATACATCCAACACGGTGGCGTGCTGCACTACGTGCTGCGCAACCTGGCAAGCGCCGCTTAAAAATGTGCTGACGGGTGTGGATGATTCATGCACACCCAAAAGGACACGCAATGGCAACGATACGCAAGTAGCGGACCAGCGTGACTATCGATGCCGAAATTTTTGACGCCGCGCGTCAGATGGATTTGAAAGTTTCCGCCATAAGCGAGGCGGCGATCGGAGTGGCGGTCAGTGACGAACGCACGAAGATTTAGCGCAGCAATAATGCACAGGCGATTGCGGCAAACAATGAATGGATCGTCCAAGATGGCGTCCCGCTTTCCAGGTACCGCAAGTTCTGAAAGCGATGTCTCGACAGTTTGATATCTACCAAACCATTGATGGCAGAACACTTCTGGTTATCCAAAGCAATCTTTTGGATCCCATGAAAACACGCGTGGTCATGGCGTTGATGCCGCTCGAATCCCCCAGAACCATCAATGCCCAGATGAACCCGCGAATAAGTGTCGGCCTACAAACGATGACCCTGATGCCGCAACTGACTGCGACACTTACAATCGCCGAACTTAGAAAATATATCGCCTCTGCGGCCACTGATCACGACAGATTCACACGGGCGATCAACGTTTTGCTGTCAGGCGTCGGACGCCTTTAGAGTCCGCCTGCCGCTACCAACATCTCCGAAACCTCCTCCACTTTCGCAGCGAGTAAGCCCCGATCCCCCCGCGTCTCGATATTCAGCCGCAGCAGCGCCTCAGTGTTGGACCGCCGCAGATTCACCCGCCAGTCCCCCATATCCAGACTGATCCCATCCAGGCGGCTGTCGCGGCGCGCCTGCCCGACATAGGCCGCCTCGAACGCAGTCACCGCCGCATCCACATCCGCCAGCTTGAAATTGATCTCACCCGACGACGGATAGGCCGCCTGCATTCTGGCCACCATCGCCGACAGGGGGCGCATCGACCGAGACAACAATTCAGCTACCAGCAGGGCCGGAATCATTCCGGAATCGCAATACATGAAACGGCGGAAGTAATGGTGTGCTGACATCTCTCCACCATAGATCGCATCGACCTCGCGCATCTTGGCTTTGACATGGGCGTGTCCCGTCTGTGACGTCACTGGCACCCCGCCCGCCGCGCGAACGACATCAATAGTGTTCCACATCACGCGGGGATCATGAACGATCTTTGCGCCCGGCTCTTTCGCAAGAAACGCCTGGGCCAGCAGGGCGACAACATATTCGCCGTCGATGAACTTTCCCTTTTCGTCAAAGAAAAAGCAGCGATCAAAATCGCCGTCCCAAGCCACGCCCAGATCGGCACCCGCGCCCACCACCGCATCCCCGGTGACGGGTTGGTTTTCCGGCAGCAACGGATTCGGGATGCCGTTGGGAAAGGTGCTGTCAGGCGGATGATTCAGCCGGACGAAATCAAACGGCACGACGCGGCTCCGCAACCCCTCTGCCAGTGCGTCGAAAGTCGGCCCTGCCGCCCCGTTTCCCGCGTTCACGACGATGCGCAACGGCGTCAGCCCCGTTGGATCAAGATACCCCAGTACATGGTCAACATAGGCGGCGCGCGGGTCTTCATGCCGCACTTTACCGCGCCCGGTCACGACATCAAAGACCCCCGCCAGCGCCATGTTGCGGATCGCGTCCAGCCCCGACGCCCCTGAGATTGGGCGCGCCCCCTTTTTCACCAACTTGATGCCGTTGTAATCAATCGGGTTATGCGACGCGGTGACCATCAGCCCGCCGCCGGCCCGAAAATGATCGGTTGCGAAATAGACCTCTTCCGTGCCGCAAAGCCCGATGTCGATTACATCGGCCCCGCCATCGCGCAATCCATTGGTCAATGCGGCCGCCAATGCCGGACTGCTGGCGCGGACATCGTGCCCCACGACCACGACGCCCGGCCGCATGACACTGGCGAATGCCCGGCCAATGCGATGCGCCAGCCCCTCATCGAGATCGATACCCAGACGCCCGCGCACGTCGTAACTCTTGAAGGCGTCGCGATGCGCCATCAGTTGCCCAACGCCGCGTTCAGGGCGGGCAGAAACCGCTGTTCGTAATCCGACCCGACCAGCGGACCGGCAAAGCGGAACAGAACCGTGCCGTCACCCGCAATGATAAAGGTTTCGGGCGGCGCGGTGACGCCCCAATCGATCGATACCCGGCCTCGCGGATCGAACCCGAGGGCGAAGAAAGGGTCGCCCTGGTCAGTAAGATACTGCTGCGCCGCATCCGCCTGATCGCGGAAATTGATCCCCGCGACGCGGACCCCATCAGCGGACATCGTGGTCAGCACCGGGTGTTCGGCACGGCATGGCGGACACCAACTGGCCCAGAAATTCACGACAGTCACGTCGCCGCCCTGCAGATCGGCGTCCGTCAGTCTTACCCGCCCCGGCAACCCCTCGATCGGCACCGCAGGGGCCGGTTTGCCGATGAACGTCGACGGCAGGTTCTGGCCCTGGCCCCAATACATGCCGCCCAGAAAAAGCCCGGCGATGGCTGCGAAAAGCACCGGGGGGATGAATACCAAAGACGATACCCTAGCCACGTCCTTGCCCCCGCTCGATCTTGGCCAGGGCCCGCGCGACACGGGTCGCCCGCAACAGTACCCAGGCTACCAACCCGAAAAGCAAGCCGAGGCTTGCCCCGTAGGCCGCCAGAACCGGCCCCGCATACGTCCCCAGATCAAGCATTAACCACCCCGCGCAATCAGCGCCGAGATTCGGCGCGACCGAATTTCGGTCCGCGTCCCCAGCAGAACCAGCGCGAGAAACAGCAGTACGAACCCGGCGATGGATACCAACAGAGGCAAGTAAAACACATCAGCCACATTGGTTTCCCGGTCCAGCGACAGCGACGCGCCTTGATGCAACCCCTGCGCCCAGAAATTGACGGCATAGCGCGACAACAAGGCAAAGACCGATCCGACAAGGCACAGAACGCTCGTCAGGTCGGCCGCCGTGTCCGGGTCGTCGATGGCACCCCAAAGGGCGAGATATCCCAGATAGAAAAGGAACAGGATCAGAAATGACGTCAGGCGCGGATCCCAGGCCCACCACGTGCCCCACATCGGCTGACCCCAGATCGCCCCGGTGATCAGCGCGATCAGGGTCATGACAAGCCCCACAGGGGCCGCCGCCCGCGCCGCCAGGGCGCTGACGTGATGCCGGCGCACCAACCAGATCAGCGAGGCGACCAGCATCATCAGCCAGGCATTGATTGCCATCAGCGCCGACGGCACATGGATATATATGATCTTGACAGTCGATCCGAAGCGTTCTGCATCGGGGGTGAAAAAGAACCCCCAGACCAGCCCGACAGTCAGACAAGCCAGCGCCAGCCCGAAAATCCACGGCACCAGCGGCGTGGTCGTGACGATGAACTTTTTCGGATTGGCATATTCCCAGATCGACATGAACGTTACTTATCCTGCCCGACGGGCTGTCTCAATCCCGATCACCGCAGATTGACCCGCAAGGCATAGGCGCTGGCAAACGGCAAGGCCGCCAGTGCTGCCGCAGATATCGCGCCCAGCAACATCAGCGGCACCGTTACGTCAAGTCCAGCCGCGCCGCGCCGCGCCGCCTCGGCCCCGAAGATCAGAGTGGGTACGTAAAGCGGCAGCACCAGCAGCGACATCAGCAACCCGCCCCGGCGCAGGCCAACCGTCAGTGCCGCGCCAAACGTCCCGATCAGCGACAGCGACGGCGTGCCCAGCAGCAACCCCAGGAACAGCGGCGCATATGCCGCACCCTCCAGATGCAGCAGGAAACCCAGCGCCGGCGCCGCCAGCGTCAGCGGTACCCCGGTGGTCAGCCAATGTGCCGCCGCCTTGGCCAACACTACGGATTCCAGCGGCAACGGTGCCGTCGCCAGCAGGCTCAAAGAACCGTCCTCATGATCCAGCGCAAAGATCCTGTCGAGCGACAGCAGCGCCGCAAGCAGGGCCGCGACCCACAGGCTACCTGGAGCGATCCGAGCCAGCACCGCTGCATCGGGGCCAACACCAAAGGGCACAAGTACGATGACGATCAAAAAGAACGCCAAGCCCAGCCCGAAGCCACCCCCGGCGCGCGTCGCAAGGCGCAGATCGCGGGTCAGCAGCGCGATCATATAAACATCGCGTCACGCCCGCCCAAAGCGTCGGCAGACGCCTGAAACGCAGTCAGATCCAGCGTCGGCGCGTCCAACCCAAGGTCGATATGGGTTGCAATCACGGCGATCCCGCCACGGGAGAGATGAACATCGCGCAGGAACACATTGAAAAGACGAACCGAAGCATCATCAAGCGACACCGTCGGTTCGTCCAGAAACAGCACCTTGCGGCCAATGACGGCCAATCGGGCCAATCCCAGCCGCCGCTTTTGTCCCGCTGACAGCGTGCCCGCCATGCGGCCGCGCAAGTCGTCCAGATCGAACGACCTCAACGCCGCGGCTATGCCGGTGACGCCGTAAACCTGCGCCCAGAATTCAAGGTTCTCGGCAACGCTCAACTGCGATTTGACCCCATCGGCGTGGCTCGCATAGGCGCTCTGTTCAGTCGGGCAATCGACGCTGCCTGCCAACAACGGCTGAAGACCTGCCAGCGTGCGCAACAACGTCGTCTTGCCAACCCCGTTCGGCCCCCGAAGGATCAGGGATTCACCAGTCGGAACACTGAAACTGACGCCACTCACCAGCATCGCACCACCGCGCCCGCAAGCCAGATCAAGCACCCGCAGCATCAAACCGGGATCGCCGCCAAGGCGACCCGACGTCCCTCACTCAGCAACACGTTGTAGGTGCGGCAGGCAGCGGGCGAAGCCATCGGTTCGGCACCGATTCCGGCAGTTTCCAGTGCCGCACGCAGGTCATCTGACAGATGGGCGATATGCTCGCCGGTTCCGACGAACAGTACATCGACCGTTCCGGCCAACGCGGTCAGCGTGGTAATGTCGGCTAATCCGCCCCACGGCACGACACCCGCTGGCGTCACCAGAACTGCGCCCTGATGTACCGTGCCACCGACCCGGAAAAACCCCGGCCCGTAGCCATCGACCGGCAGACCGCCATCGAAAACGACCTCGTTCAGGCGCACGGGCTTCCCCCTTGTGTTGGCCGAAAATCCTCGCCGGAGGCTCCGATGGCAGCAGATAACTCAGGCGTCGATGTCGGCGAACTGGTTTCCGGTCGGCTTCTTGTCCTTTGACCAGTCGCGTTTGACGCCCAGCATCAGCACGATGTTCTTGGCGATATAGATCGACGAATAGGTCCCGACGATGATGCCCCAGGTGATTGCAAAGACAAAGCCCCGGATCACGTCGCCGCCCAGGACCAGCAAGGCGATCAACGCCAGGAGAGTCGTGCCCGACGTCATCATCGTCCGGCTCAGGGTTTCGTTGGCCGACAGATTCAGCACGTCGATCAGCGGCATCACCTTGTATTTGATGAGGTTCTCGCGCGCCCGGTCGAACACGACGACGGTGTCGTTGATCGAATAGCCAACGATGGTCAGCAGGGCGGCGATGATCGCCAGATCGAACTTGATCTGAAACAGCGCAAAAAGGCCGATGGTCAACCCGACGTCATGGGCCAGCGCGACGACACCGCCCACCGCGAACTGCCACTCGAACCGTAACCAGATGTAGATGACGATGGCGACGATGGCCCCTAACACCGACAAGACAGCCGTCGTGATCAGCTCGCCCGACACCTTTGGCCCGACGCTTTCAACAGAGGGAAAGGCGATGTCGGGTGCCACCGCCGCCAGCGCCGTCTCGACGGCCGCAATGGTCTGGGTATTCACGCTTTCCTCGTCGGCCTGCGCCTGAATCCGAATCATCGCTACTTGTTGATCTGCGCGAAACGTCGGATCCTGCACCTCGGTGATCGACACATCGCCAAGGTTAAGCGGCACTAGCGCAGCGCGATAGGCGGCAACATCAACCGGAATCGACGATTCGGTACGGATCGTCGTTCCTCCCTTGAAATCGATGCCGAAATTCAGACCCATCGTCAGAAACAGCACCAGCGAGGCGATCAGCAGCGCGACCGATCCGCCAAAGGTCACGCGAGCATACTTGAAAAAGTTTATCTTGGTATCGTCGGGAATCAGACGCAGACGCATGTTTTATACCTCGATGGTTTTGGGGCGGCGACGCTCGAACCAGATAATGATGATCAGGCGGGTCACGAAATACGCGGTAAAGACCGAGGTGATGATACCAAGACCCAGAGTGATCGCAAACCCGCGCACCGGCCCCGATCCCAGCGCAAACAGAATGCCCGCCGTGATGAGGGTCGTGATGTTGCTGTCGAGAATAGCCGACAAGGCGCGGGAATAGCCCAGTTCGATCGCCCGCGCCGGTCCCTTGGCGGTCTTGAGTTCTTCACGGATACGCTCGAAGATCAGCACGTTGGCGTCCACCGCCATACCGACGGTCAACACGATCCCGGCGATCCCCGGCAAAGTCAGAGTGCCGCCGATCAGCGACAGCACGCCAAAGATCATGACCATGTTGATCGCCAGCGCAAAGTTGGCGATCAAGCCAAACATCCCGTAGGTCAGTGCCATGAACCCCACAACAAGCGCAGCACCGACGATCGCGGCCAACTTGCCCTTGTCGATGCTGTCCTGTCCCAATTCCGGACCAATGGTCTGTTCCTGAAGGAAATTCAACTTGGCGGGCAAGGCCCCGGCCCGCAACAGCACAGCCAGATTGGTCGATTCCTCAAGCGTGAAATTCCCGGTGATGATTCCGGACCCGCCGGTGATCGCGCTTTGGATCGTCGGTGCACTGACCACCTCGTTGTCCAGCACGATGGCAAAGGGCGCGCCGATATTGGCCGAGGTGTATTCGCCGAACTTGCGCGCGCCGCCCGGATTGAACCGAAAGTTGACTGCGGGGCGTCCGTTTTGGTCAAACGCGGGCTGGGCATCGACCAGTTCCTCGCCGGTGACGACCGGACTGCGTTCAAGGATGTAGAACACCCCCGCCTCGTCCAGCGAGGGGACCAGCACGTTGCCAGCCCCCGGCGACGACGTCGCATCAGTTGTACGCCCGACGACCGGTTGAAACGTGAGTTGCGCCGTCGTGCCGATGATGTCCTTGACCTCTTTCGCCGATCCGATCCCCGGCACCTGCACCAGAATCCGGTCGGTGCCCTGCCGCTGGATCGTCGGTTCCCGAGTGCCAACCTCGTCGATCCGGCGGCGGATGATTTCCAGCGCCTGTTGCACGGTGCGCGCATCCATCGCCTGCTTTTCGGCATCCGACAGGGTAATGGTCAGCACCGGACCGTTGGCAACGACGTCGATGTTCGACGATCCGACCCCGGTCAGCGAAGCGACTGGTTGAGCCAACCCGCGCACCAACTCCAGCGCCCGCGCCGCTCCGTCAGGGTTGGAAATACGCACCACCAGCACATCGTCGGCACTTTCCTCGCGAGTCACGAAGCCGATGACATCGCGCTCGGCGGCCAGCGTGTCGCGCACGTCAGGCCACATGCCGTCCATGACGGCCTTGTAAACATCCGCGACCTGCACCTCGGCCAACAGATGAACACCACCGCGCAGATCGAGGCCAAGGTTGACCAGCGACGATGGCAGAAACGACGGCCAGAGTGCGGCCTGTGCCTCAAGCTCCGCGTTGGTCTGCCCGGTCGCGATCACCTTGGCGGCGTCGTTGTGCTGCTCCACGCGGGTATAGAATGCATTCGGCAAGGCCAAAAGCAGGCCGGTGACGACGACCAGAACGATCAGCACGCGCTGCCAGACCGGGATTTGCAACATCAGGTATGGCCCTTTCGACAGGCGCTTTTACTTGGCCGGCTCGGTCTTGTTGATAACTGTGGCGATGGTGGATCGCACGACGCGGACGGTGACGCCGGTGGCCAGTTCGACCTCGATCTCTTTATCGTCCTTGACCTTGGACACCTTGCCGATCAACCCGCCTTGGGTGATCACCTGATCGCCCCGGCGCAATGCTGCGACCATCGCCTGATGATCCTTCAGCTTTTTCTGCTGCGGACGGATCAGCAGGAAATACATGATCCCGAAGATCAAGACCAGCGGGACGAGCGATTGAAGGCCCTGCATGAAGGCTCCTTTGGTTCTGCGTTATCCGGCAGGCCACCCCCACCAAAAGTCGGCGCACATTATGTCCGGGTCTGTGGAATGGCAACGGTGCCACCGCCCTTTTCCGGTTCACAGGCTCACGCCTTTGCGGCATATGGGGGCGAGTTTTTCCAAACACCACCCGCAGGACCAATGAAATGCACGATATCCGCGCCATCCGTGACAATCCCGCCGCCTTTGATGTGGCGCTGAAGCGGCGCGGCGGGCCGGGGATGTCGACCGAGATTCTGGCACTGGACACCGCGCGGCGCGAAATGATCCACGCTGCCGAAACCGCTCAAGCGGATTTGAACGCCGAGTCAAAATTGGTCGGTGCCGCCAAAGCCAAAGGTGACGAGGCCGAATTTGAACGTCTGCGCAACATAATCGCACGACGCAAGGCAGGGATTTCTGGGCTACTCGAAAATGCGAAAACAACTGATGGCGAACTGAACGATCTCCTGCTGACGATCCCTAATCTGCCCTACGACGACGTGCCAACCGGGTCCGACGAAACCGACAACGTCGAACTGCACCGCCATGGCACTCCGCGCAACTACGCCTTCCAACCCCTTGAACATTATCAGATTCCGGCCGCTGCCACCGGCATGGATTTCGAAACCGCCGCGAAACTGTCCGGCGCTCGTTTCGTCGTCCTGACCGGGGCCATCGCCCGCCTGCACCGCGCCTTGGCGCAGTACATGCTCGACACACACGTCGACCAGCACGCTTTGCGCGAAACCATCACCCCGGTTCTGGTGCTTGAGGACATGATGGTCGGCACCGGCCAACTTCCCAAATTCGGCGAGGATAGCTATCAGACGACCAACGGCTGGTGGCTGATCCCCACCGCCGAGGTCACCCTGACCAACACTGTCAACGGCGACACGCTCAACGCTGCCACCCTGCCGCGACGCATGGTCGCGCACACGCTCTGTTTCCGCTCCGAAGCCGGGTCAGCAGGCCGCGATACATCCGGCATGCTGCGCCAGCACCAGTTCGAAAAGGTCGAAATGGTGACGATCTGCACCCCCGACACATCCGACGCCGAACACGCCCGGATGACCAAATGCGCCGAGGCGATCCTGGAAAAACTCGACCTGCCCTATCGCACCGTCATCCTTTGCACTGGCGACATGGGCGCAGGTGCGCGGCGGACGCACGATATCGAGGTCTGGCTGCCAGGCCAGAACAGCTACCGCGAAATCTCCAGCGTTTCGACTTGTGGTGATTATCAGGCGCGGCGGATGAACGCGCGGTTCAAACCTGCGGGCGGTGGCAAGCCGGAATTCGTCCACACGCTGAACGGCTCCGGCCTTGCCGTCGGGCGGACGCTGATCGCGGTGCTGGAAAACGGCCAGCAAGCGGACGGATCGGTGACGCTTCCGCCCGTCCTGCATCCCTATCTTGGTGGTAAGACCCGGATCACGGTACAGGGCGTGTTATCGGACTGACGGCTGTGTCGCGCATCGCACCGCGTTCTTCGCGCGACAGACGAAACAGCGCCGCGTAAACCCCATCGAGCGTTGCGGGCCGATAATCTGCGTCATCGAACCACCGCGCCACCGCTGCGTCAGACAGGTCACCCAGATCGATCGGACCGGTGCGGTCGCGCTGACTTTGGGCCATCAATCCGCCGATCAGGCCCGGCGGCGCGGTCTTGTTATTCAGCGCCTCGGCGTGGTTCTTGCCCGCTGCGAGGTTCGCAAGCACCGCCCACGACAGATCTAGCCCCGCCGCCTGCGCCCCGGCAGCGATCCACTCGAGCGTGATCGACGACAGCCCGACCCGGTCGCCACCTCCGCCAACCGACCCGTGATCACCCGGAAACCACTTTTGCAGATAAGGCAGATCGCCCATCATGGCGCCATTCAACTGATCCAGATTGGCCCACAGGGTTGGCGCAAAAGTGCGGCGTCGCTCATCTATTGAGACGGCATGACGTGCCGATTTGACTGACCGCGACAGATCGGCATCGTGAAATTGATTGCCACGGTTCAGCAGTGGCGCAACCATGAAATGCCCCGGCACACCAAGGGCCCCGACCGTATCCCAGATGCCCAAATAGGCGATTTCCAGCAGGATAGACTCATCGCCACGTGCCAGCCGCCAATTCAATTCCTTGGAGCTGGTCGCTGTAGACGGCGCGAAATCGGCACGGAATTGATAGCTGGACGGGTCTTCGGGGTGCGTCGTGCCATCGCGTTTCTGATACCGCCTCAGCGCCTCGGGAATGCGGGCAACATGGGCGCGCGGCGCGATCCCGCAGGACCGGATGAACCCGGCCAAAGATCGCGCCGTATAAGCTCCGCGGGAAAAGCCGAAAATGGAAATCTGATCGCCCGGTTCATAAGCGAAAACCAACGTGCGGTAGGCTTCGACAATGGTATCCGTCAGGCCCCAGCCCAGCGCTCCACCCAATAAACGATCGGTCCAGCGGGCCAGACCATTCGACCCGCGCCCGGTGCCAACGCCGGGCAGATAGACGACGACCTGCTTGACCCCATCGATCGCCGTCTGCCGCACCGCCTGCGCAAGGCGCACAACGTTAGTCGGATAGGGCGCGTCAGGTCGGTTCCACGTGCCGTCACAAAAGATCGCGATACGTTTCATGGCCGCCAGCCTGCGGGGATTGGCAAACTGGCGCAAGTCGGCAATACCTGACCATTCGCACTCCAAAAGGAACCATTCGCGCCTTTGGCACGTATCACGGTCATGAAACACATCCTCGCCTGGCTCACGCTGCTTTTTACCGTCACCTTCGTGACATCGCCTTTATTGACAAGCCCATTCTCTGGATTCCGGGCCGATCAATTGCCGATCCCACAGGTCGATCCGCCGATCCAACCCGCAGGTTATGCCTTTTCGATCTGGGGGCTGATCTATGGCTGGTTGCTGGCGTCCGCCCTGTATGGCGTCTGGAAACGGCGTGACGATGCGACATGGGACGCAGTGCGCCTGCCGCTGGCAATATCGCTGGCCCTTGGCACCCCGTGGCTGACCGTGGCCAATGCCAGTGCGCTGTGGGCGACCGTGCTGATATTTCTCATGGCCGTCACCGCAATCGCCGCCGTCCTGCGCACGCCACGTCAGGATCGCTGGTGGTTGCAGGCCCCCATCGGGCTTTATGCCGGTTGGCTGACGGCCGCATCGTTTGTTTCACTCGGCAGCACGGCAGCCGGGTACGGCGTGGTGTTCGGTGAGATCGGCTGGGCCTATGCAGGAATCATCGGCGCCCTGGTCGTGACCTTGGCAGTGCTATCGCGCCGCCCGAATACCCCCGGATATGCGATCAGCGTCATCTGGGCGCTGATCGGCATCATTGTGACGAACCAATTCGCCGAGATCGGCGTCAGCCTGCTTGCGGCAATCGGCGCGATGCTGGTCGCCGGAGTGATGGTGAAGGACAGCCGCCGAACCTAACGGTCACGCGGCGGCTTGCCCAAGTGTTTGCTCAGTTTGCTCGGCTGCGCCTTGGTGCGGTTCTGGAACGGGTTCTTGTCGGACTGATCGCGCAGATACAACCTGATCGGCGTTCCCGGCATGTCAAAGTCGGCCCGCAAGCCGTTGATTAAATACCGTGAATAGCTTTCCGGCACATTGTCGGGGTTCGACGTCATCACAACAAACGCCGGCGGGCGAGTCTTGACCTGTGTCGCATACCGCATCTTGATCCGGCGCCCCCCCGGCGCGGGTGGCGGGTGCTGTTCCAGCATGCCCGTCAACCAGCGGTTCAACTGCGCGGTAGTCACGCGGCGGTTCCAGACCTCGTGCGCCTTCATGATCGCCTGCTGCAGACGGTCCAGCCCCTTGCCGGTCTTGGCCGATACCGTGACCAGTGGTGCACCCCGCAATTGCGGCAGCAGCCGCTCGAACGCCTCGCGTAGCGCCTTGAGCTTGTCCTGCTTGTCGTCCTCCGTGTCCCATTTGTTGACCGCGACAACGACTGCGCGACCTTCGCGTTCGGCCAGATCGGCGATGCGCAGGTCCTGTTGTTCGAACGGGATTTCCACGTCAAGCAGCACGACGACCACCTCGGCGAACCTGACAGCCCGCAGGCCGTCAGACACCGACAGCTTTTCCAGCTTTTCTTGAATCTTTGCCTTGCGACGCATCCCGGCGGTATCAAAAATACGCATCGGTACAGAATCCCACTCCGTCTGTACAGAAATCGCATCGCGGGTGATCCCCGGTTCGGGACCGGTCAGCAGCCGTTCTTCGCCAATGATCTTGTTGATCAGCGTCGATTTGCCCGCGTTTGGGCGACCGACGACGGCAATTTGCAATGGTCGTGCCTTGGTGGGTACGCGCGGCGCGTCGTCATCATCGTCAGTGACATCGACATCGACATCGGGCGCATCCGCCGCGGCGCGTTCGGCGAACGCGTCGGCCAGCGGTCGCAGGATGTCGTACAATTCGTCCATCCCCTCGCCATGTTCGGCGGACAGCCGTATCGGCTCGGTCAGGCCCAGCGAGTAGGCTTCAAGGAACCCGGCCTCTCCCGCCCTGCCCTCGGCCTTATTGGCGGCAAGAATCACGTGCGCGTTCTTCTTGCGCAGGATTTGGGCAAAGACCTGATCCACCGGCGTCACACCCGCCCGCGCGTCGATCACGAACAGACACACATCGGCCATTTCGACCGCGCGTTCGGTCAAACGGCGCATCCGGCCTTGCAGGCTGTCGTCGGTTGCATCCTCGAGCCCGGCCGAATCGATGACGGTAAAGCGCAGGTCGCCCAACCGCGCGGCCCCTTCGCGCAGGTCGCGGGTCACACCGGGCTGATCATCGACCAGCGCCAGCTTTTTGCCGACCAGTCGGTTGAACAGGGTCGATTTGCCGACATTAGGGCGGCCAACGATGGCAAGGGTAAAGGTCATGGGTGCGGTCCTGCAGGTCAGAACCGGGGCGATACACCAATCACAGCCTAACGGAAAGCCAGCAGTTGTCCGCGTGCGCTGACGACATACAGGGTGCCGTTCGCCACGACAGGGTTGGACGCCGCGCCACCGGGCAGGGCGACCTGACCCACCAACGTCCCACTGACCGGATCGAACTGGCGTAACAGACCGTCGCCCGATGCGACGATGACCCGGCCCCCGGCGACGATCGGGCCGTATTGACCGAACAGCGTCTTTTGGTGGCGAAGCCGCCTTTCCTCGAACTTTGGCAGGGCGACGCGCCAGACCTGGGTGCCATCGGCAGCATCAAGGCGGACCAGCTCGTTCAGATCATTGATAAGAAACAGCGACCCGCCCGCCGGCCAGACCGGGCCGACCGCACCCTCCAACGCGGTCCAGATGCGTTCGCCGCTACCGGCGTTCATCGCCACGACGCGGCCGGACACATTGCCAATGTAGACGGTGTCGCCGACGATCACCGGATCGCTTGCCAGGTCAGAGATGGTTGCTGCAGCACTTCCCAACCTTTGCCCGGTCACGACCGATGCCCAGCGACGCACGCCGCCTTCGGGAAAGGCCGCCAGCACTTCGCCCGACGGCATCGGGAAAATCGCGATCTCGGATGTGACGGCAGGCCCGGCGCCGCCGCTGAAGTTCGCAACCGACGGCGTGCCGTCGAGCGTCCAGCGTGTGAGGCCCGTCGCCGTGTCGATGGCCCAGGCGCGGCTGTCGCGGGCAACCAGATAGACGAGATCGCCGACCACGGTCGGCGCCGACCCGCCAGGCGCGTCCAGATCCTGCCGCCAGACTTCGGCGCCAGTCGCGGCGTTCAATGCCGTCAACTCGCCAAAACCGGTGGTGACGAACAGCCGCCCGTCGCCATAAGCCAGACCACCGCCCGCCGCAGCATTCGCGCCGTCGTTGCCCGCCGAAATGTCACGGGTCCATGCCGTCGCACCATTTGCAGCCGTCGCCGTCACACGGTTGCGGGCATCCAGCGTGTAGATGACCCCCCCGGCGACCACCGGATCGGCGGTGATCCTGGCGCGGCGGCTGTTGCCCTCGCCAATATTGACTGCGAAAATCTGTTGCGGTGAGGCGGACAGGGCCGGATGGGTGATCTGGTGGGTCGCCGACCCGTTGCGGTGGGTCCAGGCGGCATTGTTGACCTGCGCCGCCAACGCGATCGGGCGAACCTGATTGATCGTCTCAGGCGTAGCCGAAATCATTCCGGCGCGAATATCCTCGCGTTGGCCGGACAGAATGACCTCGCGTTCGCAAGCAGCCAGAAAGGCGCACAGCACAAAGGGAGCGATGATGATCTTGGCTGTCACTGCGTCTTGCCCCTTATCCTTGTCGTCGCCGGCCCTGCCGCCGTTCTGGCGCGGTCTAGTTGGCCGGTGCCGTCACTGACACATCCACTGTGCCACCCAGTGCCACAATCAGGTTTTGCGCCCGTTCGCGCAAGCCCCGCGTGACCTCAGCATCACCAAGGATGCCTTTCAGCGTCGTAATCGCCGCATCGGCGCCGCCCGAATCGACCTGCGCCAGTGCCGTCTGTTCCAGCGCGAGCAGACGAAAAGGCGCACCTGGTTGGGCCAACAGGGCAAACCCGGCAATGCGTTCGGCCGGGTCGAGCGTCGCCACCCGCAGCGTCAGCGCCTTGATCGCCGCCAGATCGCGATAAAGTGGCGCGACCGACGGGTCGGCAGTCATCGCATCCAGCGTCGTCGCCGCAGCGGCGGCATCACCCGACTCTTGCTGCGCGGCGGCGGTCAGCAGGCGTTCGACCGGGTCCGATCCGGTCTGTCCGCTCAACGCCACCAGTGCGTCGCGCCGGGCCGTGGCATCGTCGATCTGCAAGGCGTCATAGACCGCGTCGCCTTTGGCGGCGGCGACGGCAGCCGTGCGGGCCTTGGAATATTCGGTCCACCCTGCGGCTCCGACCAGCACCAGCACGGCCAGAACCGCAATCCATCCATACCGGCGAAACCCCGCATACAGGGCGTCGCGGCGGACCTCCTCGGTCACTTCGTCGATAAAGCTCTCGTTGTTGCTCACGCTTGCGCCCCTGTTCGTTGCGCCCTCTTAGCGCATGGCGCCAGCGGTTGCCAAGGGCCGCCGGGCTGGCCTTGGCGCTCAGGCTTGCTGCTCGGCGGCTGGTTTGAGGCGGGGCAATACCCACGAGGCAAGGCCCAGCGTGATCAGCGCCGCCAGCGCGATTGCGGCAATCATCGGCAAAGCAGTGTCGTCAAAGAACGGCCCAGTCAGCGCCACGAACAGCCCGCCGGTCAGCATCTGCAAGGTGCCGCCCAGCGACGATGCCAACCCGGCGATGTCGCCGTGGTCGTCCAACGCCATGACCATCGTCGCCGGAATGATCAGACCAAGGCCCGCATTGCCGACGACCAGCAGGACGATAATGGTCCAGAGGCCCGCCATCCCGGCCAGCGCCAAAAGCAGCAGCAGACAGGTCGCGGCGGCAAAAACGATCGCCGCAAGGCGGATCATCGGTCCCATCCCGATCCGCCCGCCGATGATGCCCGCGAACTGCGACGCGCCGATGAAACCCATCGCGTTTACTGCAAACGCCAGCCCGAACTGCACCGGGGTCAGGCCGAACTGGTCGGAATAGACAAATGCGGCGCTGCTGATAAAGACGAAAAAGCTGGCGAACCCGAACGCCCCGACAAAGGTCAGACCCAGGAACGCCGGATCGGTCATCAGCACCCGGATACCCCGCCCCATCGAGGGAAAATTGACCCGCACCCGGTCTGCCGGTTTCAGGGTCTCTGCCTGCGCGAACAGGGTAATCGCCAGACTGACGAGCGACACGCCGGCCAGCGCCCAGAATATCAACCGCCAACTGCCCAGCGCCAGAAATCCGGCGCCCGCCAGCGGCGCCAGCATTGGCGACACCGAAATCACCATCATGATGGCGGCCATCAGCCGCGCAGCCGCTGCCCCTGTCATCATGTCGCGGATGATCGCGCGGGGCACGACCATGACCGCCGCCGCACCCAGCGCCTGCACCACGCGACCCGCAATGAGCCACCCGATCGTCGGTGCAAAGGCGCAGATCAGCGACCCGATCAGGAATAGGCCAAGCCCCAGCAAGATCGGCGGCTTGCGCCCGACCTGATCGGCGAGCGGGCCATAAAACATCTGCGACAGGCCGAAGGCAACGAAATACAGGGTCAGCGTCGCCTGCACGCCGCCGACACTCGCACCAAGGTCGGTGCCAATGGCCGGCATCGCGGGCAGATACATGTCGATGGCGAATGGACCCACGGCCGACAAGAGACCAAGGACCAGTGCAGTGCGGAAAAACGAAGACATGGGCGACTCGGCGGATTCGGGGTTCGCGCTGTGCTACGCAGATCCCTGCGTTAGCGCAATCACGCCGCATCCTCGGTCAACTGCCGGTTCCACAGATTGGCATAGCGGCCGGCCCTGGCCAGCAGCGCGTCATGCGTACCCTGTTCCACGATCACCCCATCCTCCAGCACGACGATCCGGTCAGCATCCTGAATGGTGGTCAGGCGATGAGCGATGGTGATGACGGTGCGACCCTGGCCCATTGCCTTCAACTCGGCCTGAATTTCCATCTCGGTTTCGGTGTCCAGTGCGCTCGTTGCTTCGTCCAGCAAGAGTATCGGCGGATTTTTCAGCAGCGTACGGGCAATGCCGACGCGCTGCTTTTCGCCCCCCGACAGCTTGAGCCCCCGTTCGCCCACAGTGGTTTCATATTTGTCGGGCATCGACATGATGAAATCGTGGATCTTGGCGGCCTTGGCTGCGGCAATGATCTCTCCTTCCGAGGCATCGGGGCGGCCATAGGCGATGTTGTAATGCACTGTGTCATTGAACAGAACGGTATCCTGCGGCACCACCCCGATCTGGGCATGCAGACTGGCCTGCGTGACATCGCGGATATCCTGCCCGTCGATCTTGAGACTGCCGCCGACGACATCGTAGAACCTGAACAGCAATCGTCCGATAGTCGATTTGCCTGACCCCGACGATCCGACGATGGCGACAGTCTCGCCCGGCGCGACCCGCAGGGACACCCCTTTCAGGATCGGGCGCGCGGCATCGTAACTGAACGCCACGTCGTTCAGCACGACCTCACCGCCTTGCACTTTCAGAACATGTGCATCCGGTTTGTCGTTTATTTCGGCGGGTTGCTCTAACAAATCGAACATATCGCCCATGTCGATCAGGGCTTGACGTATTTCGCGGTAAACCGTGCCAAGAAAATTCAACGGCATAGTGATCTGGATCATGTAAGCGTTGACCATAACGAAATCGCCAACCGTCAGCGCCCCGCTTTGCACCCCGATTGCTGCCATCACCATCACGATGACCAACCCGGCGGTGATCAGAAACGACTGGCCAAAGTTCAGGAACGCCAGCGAATAGTTGGTATTGATCGCCGCTGCCTCGTACTTTTCCATCGCCCGGTCATAGCGGTCGGCCTCCCACTTTTCGGCACCGAAATATTTGACGGTCTCGAAATTCAACAGGCTGTCGATCGCCTTCTGGTTGGCGTCGGTATCCTGTTCGTTCATCACCTTGCGGATCTTGACCCGCCATTCGGTGATCGCAAAGGTAAACCAGACATAAAATGCGATGGTGACGAGGACGACGACCATGTACCAAACGTCGAATTTGTAGGCTAAAACCGCCAAGATCATCAAAAGCTGAATGATCAACGGACCCATGCTGAACAGCAGAAAACGCAACAGAAAATCGACGCCCTTGACCCCGCGTTCGATGACGCGGCTGAGTCCGCCGGTCTTGCGGGTGATATGATAACGCATGGACAGGCGGTGAATATGCACGAAGGTCTCGCGTGCCAAGGTCCGCAGCGCACCCTGTCCGACCGGGGTGAACACCACGTCGCGCAACTGCTGAAACCCGCCCGACAGCAAGCGGGCAAGGCCATAAGCGACCGTCAGCCCGATTGCACCCAGCGCCAGAAACGTCGCCGGGGTGTCGGCCTTGGGGGCAAGAGCGTCGACCGCCTGCTGATACAGGATCGGGGTGCCAACGGCGATCACGTTCGCAAGCATCAGCACCGTCAACGCGATGACGACACGCACCTTGACCGCTGTTTCGCCCTTGGGCCACAGATAGGGCGTCACCCGGCGGATGACATTCCAGCCCTCGATCTTCTGACCGCTGAGGTTGGCATTGGACTTGGGCAGGCGGCGCATGCAGATCTCCGACGCAGGGCTGGCCTGTCTACCTAGGATGGCATCGGCGAAATGGCCAGAGGGCCTGTTTTACTCGGTCGTTCCGGGAATGATGAATACCTGCCCCGGATAGATGAGATCGGGGTCGCGGATGCGGTCGCGATTGGCTTCGAACACCCGAACATACATGATTCCCTGACCATAGCGTTCCCGTGCAATGGCCCAAAGGGTCGCCCCCGGTTGCACGGTCTTGACGGCAACGGCGAACCCGTCCGGCGTCTGATCGGCCATCACCGCTGCAATTGCGGCAGGTTCTTCGCGCTGAAACGGCGTTTCGATCCGGCTGACCACGGTGCCTTTGGGATCGACCTGATCAACGCGCAGCGTGTAGATGCCGCTGTCGATCTGCGGCAGGTCGATCGACCATGTGCCGGCAGGGGCGACAGGCGTGTCGCTGATTGGCACGTTGTCCAGATAGATTCGCACGAAACCGGCTGCCCCTGCCCGCCCCGACAGCATGACTTGGCCGGCAGCATCGTAAGTGATGCTGTCGAGCGCAACCGACGACATCACCTCGGGCGGTGTGTCCGGGGCGACGGCAGGCTGCAGGACGCGGACACCATCGGCGTTCGACAGCAGGACGGCCGGGGCGCTTGGCGCGGCTGTCTGGTCCGGCCCCGGTTCGATTCGCGCGGTCGCGGCAGTATCGGCCAGCGACAGATCTGCAGAGGTGGCGACCGGCGCAGGCGCAATCTCGGGCTGTGACAGGTCGGCGACGATCTTGGGTTGATCAACCGCCGGCACATCGACCGCCCGGCCAACCTCTGTCGAGGCATTCGCGGACATTTCGACATCTGCGACGAGCGCTGGCGCAATCTCGGGCAGTGGCAGGTCGGTGACGATCTTCGGCTCATCAACCGGCGGGATATCGGCTGCCGGACCCACCCCGGCCGAATCGTTCGCGGAAAATTCGATATCAAGGATCGGCGCAGGGTTGACGTCTAGCTGCGGCAGTTCTGCTACGAGCACAGGGTCATCATTTGGCAGGTCGTTGGTTACGGAATCGCCTCCGATTGGGGCATCCTCGGCGACCGGCGCGACATCTTCCTCGGCCGCCGCGTTCACAGAAGGAGTGGCTTCGGGCAAGACAACAGCTCCGATATCCTCTGAGGCAGGCCGCGTTTCCGGTTCCGCCGCTGCAATAACCACTTCTGCCAAGGGTGCCAGAATGATCTCGTCACCCGACGCCATCGCCGTCCCGTCGGGATCGGCGATCAGGGAAAGACGGCGAGGCGTGGCCGAGGGAGCGAACCGCGTCAGCGCCACGAAGGCACCGTTCGGTTCGGCGACGACGCGCATCAGTGGTTCCGCGTCCATCAGGATGTCGACGGGCAGCCCGCCAATAGCGAAACCCGCCACCACCGCCGCCCCGTCGGGGTCGACACGCACGTCGGTAATGCGCGGTGCCGCCGGAGCGGCCCTAACCTCGGTTTCGGGAACGGCAACTGTTTCGGGAGATGCGGCGACATTTGGCGTCAAGGCTGGCAAAGTCACAGGTGCTTGCATATCCGGCCGGGTCAGCGCCAGATATCCGCCTAGCACCGCAACCACCAGCGCCACCGCCGCCCCCAGCATCACTCGCGCAACACGCGTGCCCGCATCTGTCACCACCCGCTCATCCCCCAAATCCAGTGCCAACGAAAACCCCGGCAGCGACTGGTTGAGCGACCATAGCAACGCCGCTATGCACGGTCAAAGGCAACGATTCGATGAAATCATAGGGTCACTTCCATGTCGCACCACTCGGTTTGTGTCTACTGTGGATCACGCCCCGGCGCCGATCCGGCCTTTGCAAGAGCGGCGACGGAAACTGGCGGAATGCTGGCGGCGAATGGCTGGCGGCTGGTTTACGGGGCCGGCGATGTCGGTCTGATGGGGCTGGTGGCGCGGGCCGCGCAGATTGCAGGAGGCAAGACATTCGGCGTCATCCCGTCGCACCTGCTCGACTGGGAGGTCGGCAAGCGCGATCTGGACACCTTTGTCATCACCGAAACCATGCACGAGCGCAAAAAGGTCATGATCATGAACGCCGATGCCGTCGTTGTGCTGCCAGGCGGGGCTGGGAGTCTGGACGAGTTCTTTGAGGTGTTGACATGGCGGCAACTGGGGCTGCACGGCAAACCGATCATTCTGCTGAACACTGCCGGTTACTGGACCCCGCTGATTGCCCTGCTGGACCACGTCATCGCGCAAGGATTTGCCGACTCCTCCCTGCGCGATTTCGTCACCGTCGTCAGTAGCGTTAATGCTTTGCAGGCCCGGCTTTCCGAAGCGCTCGGCTAACGGGCACGGCCGTCCCTAAGCAGCAAGCTCAGCCTTCACGATTTTTTCGATCTCGTCGATCGGGTGGTTCGTCAAGGTCTTGGAGATCTCTCCGATGACCTTGTCACTCACTTCAAGGTGCAGCTTCCCCCGCAACGCGCCCAACACATGCGGCGACGCCACCAGCACAATGCGATCGAACCGGCCCTTGTGGGCACGTTCATACAGCATGTCAGCCAGGTCGGCGGCAAAACGGTCTTTGGCCAGTTCATGCCAGTCGGTATCGTCATAGGCCGATTTGGCGGGGCTGGTCGATTGACCGACCCGCCCCGGTCGGTTGGCGGACTGGTCGATATCCTTGGGGTTGTCCTGTTGTTCCTTGCGGATCACTTCAAGGTTGGGGTCTTCGCCATCAGTGATATTGCGCAGAAACAGCGCCTTTTCACCATCGGCGACAAGTACCCATGTGCCGTTCGTCAATCTAGTCATTTTTGTCCTCGCGCTCGTTGCCCGTGGCGATCTCGTCGGCCTTGCGGACTCGGGTGATCCCAGGATCGTCCTGTTCGGCGCGGCGTTTTTCATCCCGGGTGCCGACCCGACGCTGCATCTGACCGTCCGAGCGGCCCTGCTGGTCGGGGGTGGGCGCATCGCCCAGATAGTCCTTGGTTTCCTGTTTGCCGTCGTGCGAACGTTTGCGGTCTGCCATCTTCGCCTCCTGTGCTGCGGTTCACAGGAACAACGGGGTCGGGGCGACAAGGGTTCCGCAAAACCAGCGGCCCGCAACGTATCCTTGCGGGCCGCATCAGGAAAACGTTTGTGCCGAGTGGCTTACATCCGCGAAGCGACGTTTTCCCAGTTGACCAGCTTGTCGATGAAGTTGGTCAGGTAGACCGGGCGCTTGTTGCGAAAGTCGATGTAGTAGGAATGTTCCCACACATCGCAGCCGAGCAACGCGGTCTGACCGAAACAGACGGGGTTCACACCGTTTTCGGTCTTGGTCACCTTCAGCGAACCGTCCTTGTCCTTGACCAGCCACGCCCAGCCTGATCCGAACTGTCCGGCCCCGGCCTCGCCGAACTTTTTCTTGAACTCATCGACCGACCCGAAGGCGTCCTTCAGTGCGGTCTCGACGGCCCCCGGCATCTTGCTCTCGCCCGGCGCCATCATCTCCCAGAACTGGTTGTGGTTCCACAACTGGCTGATGTTATTGAAGATACCCGACTGCGCGACCGCGTCAGCCTTATAGGTGCCGGTAATGATGTCCTCGAGGGATTTGCCCTCCCACTCGGTCCCGGCGATCAGCTTGTTGCCGTTGTCGACATAAGCCTTGTGGTGCAGGTCGTGGTGATATTCGAGCGTCTCGCGCGACATGCCTTTGTCGGCCAGCGCATCGTGGGCATATGGAAGGTCGGGAAGGTCGAAAGCCATTGGGAAAATCCCCCTGTTAGGTTTTGCATCTTAGGCCCGCAGCAAAGCGCGTGCCGGGCCGACGTCAAGCCCCTTATCCCAGAACGGCAGGCCGAACGAAAGGTTCCATCGCCGCCATTGCCCCATTGGACATTCGCTATTGTTTCATTATGCTGAACAATGAAGACCGGAAAACCGGCTTGCCTTACGTCCCCTTAACCGACTGGGGGGTATCTACGGGCAACAAGACAGGAGCAGCGGCAGACATGGCGGCACGCCACACCCACACCATCCTTTCGATGATGAAGGACGAGGGGCACAGCCTTGTTGAATGGGTTGCCTACCATCGCCTGATCGGGTTCGACAATATCTGCGTTTATACTAACAACTGCGCCGACGGCACCGACGACATGCTGATGCGGCTGCAGGAACTGGGGCTGGTCCGGCATTTCCTCAACGACGTCCCGGCGGGCAAGAAACCGCAGCCCAACGCGCTGGAACTGGCCACAAAAAACGCCGAAGTGATGGAGTCCGAATGGATCCTGACGATGGACGCCGATGAATTCCTCAACATCAAATGCGGTGCTGGCCATATCACCGACCTGATCGCCCACATCCCGCCCGATGCAAGCGCGATGGCGATCACCTGGCGGTTCTATGGATCGGCGGGCGTGACCGACTGGAATCCGGGGCTGGTGACCGAACGTTACACCCGCGCCGCCCCCGACCAGTTCAAAAAGGGCTGGGGGGTCAAAACCATCTTTCGCCCCTACCCCGACATCAAGCTGGGCATCCACCGCCCGCATATCAAAAAGGCCAAACAAGACCCCGCCAACGCCAAGGCACTGTTCGATCAGGTCTGGGTCAACGGATCTGGGCAACGGATGCCCGACGAATTCTCGCTCTCGGGCTGGCGATCGACCAAGCCGACTCTGGGCTATGCGCTGGCCGAGTTGAACCACTATGCGGTCAAGTCCTACGAGGCTTATCTGTTGCGCCGGGTCCGGGGCAACGTGAACAACAAAGAGGACAAGTATAACGCCGCCTACTTTGCCCTGTTCGACCGCAACGAAATTGTGGCGAACGCTACGCTGCGCCACGTCCCTGCACTCAAGGCCAGGATGGCCGAGATTCTGGCCGATCCGGTCATGGCAGAACTCCAGGCCAGAGCGCTGGAGTTCCATGCCGCCCGCGTCACCAGACTCCGCACGACCGGCGATTACGACACTTGGGTCGCCGAACTGAAGGAAGCGTCGAAAATCCCGCTGGATCAGCTGGACGAGGTGCTCTTCATCCAGCACCTGCCAAAGATGTGGCAGGAAAAGGTCAAGGAGATGCAAGCCCAAGGCGTGCCCGACAAGGACATCGCGCGAATGATTTCCGACACCCAGACCGCGAAAAAGGGTGAAACCCGTACCG
Source organism: Rhodobacterales bacterium (assembly GCA_038251315.1). Lineage (GTDB taxonomy): Bacteria > Pseudomonadota > Alphaproteobacteria > Rhodobacterales > Rhodobacteraceae > JBBKXP01. The sequence goes on from JBBSBK010000001.1 coordinate 42,911, forward strand.
CTCTGCTCGCAGCGGCCGGAGAAACGCCGCCTGAGGATTTGGGAAGCAAACGGGCGGAACGCGACGCGATCAGCGCCTCTGCGTTGTCCGTCGAACCCGCCCGAAAATCCGCGCCCCCTGCCGACCGCGACGCCAAGAAGACAGCACGTCGGGCCGCGCGCGCCGCCGGGATCCCGACCAAGAAATACGCCCCCGGTGAAGAACCCCCCGAGGTGCGCACCGCCCTGGCCGAAGTGGCGCTGCGGGCCGACTCCCACGAGGTGCAACAGGCGCTGGAAAAGCTGGCGCAGGCCAATGACGACCCCGGCACCGCGCATCCCCTCGCCCGCGTCGAAAATGTGATCGCCGCCGCGCCACCACCTCACGCCAATCCATTCATGAACACACCAGAAGCGCGGGGGCTGGGCGTGCCGGCACTAAAACCGCACGTCGCCGCGTTGCTGGCGAACCGCGACAGCGACACGGCAAGGCCCGACGACCCAAAGCCCCCAAAGCCCGCCGCGCCAAAGTCCAAGGCAGCGGCGATCAAGGCCAGATAACCCCTCCCAGCCCCGCCGGGCCAAGCAGCAAGGCGACCCGCATGACGTCCGTGCCCAAAACTGATGCCACACGGCGCATCACCCTTGTGTCAACCATGAAGAATGAAGGTCCGTATCTTCTCGAATGGCTGGCCTATCACAAATCCATCGGCATCACCGATTTCTGCATCTTTTCAAACGATTGCACCGATGGCACCAACCTGATCCTGAACCGGCTCGATCAGCTGGGGGTGATCCGCCATTTCGACAACCCGCTGGGCCCCCGCATGGACCCGCAGCGTGCCGCCTACAGCCGAGCGGGGCAAATGGACTGGGTAATAGACAGCGACTGGGTGCTGGTCGTCGACGCCGACGAATTCCTCAACGTCCGTGCGGGGAATCATTCCGTTCAAGCCCTGATCGACGCCTGCCCCCCCGGCACCGATGCGATCTCGCTGAATTGGCGGTTGATGGGATCCTGCGGACAGGCGCACTTCGGTCAAGGGCTCGTCACCGAGCGATTCATCAAGGGGTCGAGTTTCTCCAGCCCTGAAAACGGGTTGGTCTGGGGATTCAAGACCTTGTTCCGGCCACACAAATTCGACTATTTCGGGGTCCACCGTCCGAAGTTCGAGAAAAGCAGGAAGCTTAACGCCGGGATGGTCAAATGGGTCAATGGCGACGGTATTGAAATCGGTGACCATATCCTTGGCAAAGGCTGGCGGTCGCGGTCCGAAACGGTGGGGTATGGTCTTGGCCAGATAAACCACTACGCGATCAAAAGCCGCGAGGATTTCCTGCTCAAGCGTTTACGCGGCACTGCCAATTCCAAGAACAAAGATCGTATCGATCTGGCATACTGGAACAAATTCGACATCAACACGATCCATGACGCCAGCATCCGCACCGACGGCATTCAGCCGCAGATCGACGCGTGGCTGCAAGATGCCGACCTCGCCGCGCTCATGCGGGCCTGCATCCATGCATCGAAGCTGGTACTCGCCTACCAGAAGCAGGACAATGATCTTAAGAATTTTGTCGACTCAGGGGTTTTTCCCCCGCCAAGGGAGGCAGCCGCGTGACACCGCGGCTCTTGTGCGTCGGCACCCATCACAAGACCGGGACGGTCTGGATGCGGCGCACCTTCCACAAATTCGCCGAATCTGAAGGTATCCCGGTGATCCGGGCCGACCGGACCACTCGCAAAACTGATCTTCCGGCACACGGCCCGGCCTTGGTCGTCAATTGGTCGTCCGAATTTTCGCCCGCCCTGTTCGATCACCCCGACGCGCGGTTTTTGCACATGATCCGCGACCCGCGCGACGTGCTGCTGTCGGGCTATCGCTACCACCTGAGCGCACCTACCAGGAACGAAAAGTTCTTGCGCACCCCACGCCCCGACCTTGGCGGGCTGACCTACAAGGAACACCTCAACACCTTGCCCGAAATGGTCTCCGGCCTGCTGTTCGAGATGGACGGAAAACACGCCGAAACCCTGACCGAAATGCTGGCCTGGCCCTATGGGCATCCGCATGTTGTCGATCTGCGCTACGAAGACATGATCGACGATCACGATTGCGCCCTGTTCCGCGCCGCTCTTGCCCAGATGACTGTCGCCGGGTTTGACACCGAACGCCTGACCGCATTCTACTGGACGCACAGCCTGTTCGGCGGGTTGGCCGACGAGTCCAACCGCAAAGCCAACGTCACCGCCCACGTACGTTCTGGCAAGACCGCGCAATGGCGAACGAAACTTCCGCGCGAGGTCGCAACGATTTATGCCGAAAGCTACGGGGCGGCCCTGAAAACGCTGGGTTACGCCGAGGCCGACGATTGGGTCGCGGCCTGCCCCTTGGCGGCGGATTTGACCGTTGGTGCCTTGCCCGGCTGATCCTTTGCCGGCTGATCCTTGATTGCGGTGCGATGGGCCGCCTGCACCGCATCGAACAAGCGGGCAAACTCCGGTTTTTCCTTCAGATCGGCGATCCGCGCCTTCGCCCCTAACACTGCAGCCTCGTGCAACTTGCGCAATTCGGGGTCCTGCAGCAGGCGGTCACGCTCTTGCGCAACCCTGTCCATCCAACGCAGAATCCGCAGATCAGCCATCTCGTTCTGATCATATTTGCGCCAGTAAGGCAGCGCATAATCGGCATCTGCATGGTTGGCATTGCCACGTGCAGCCTTGAGCAAGAAAGTTTCCATCGTCTTGAGGGCATAATGGTTCAATTGCACCAGATCGAAACCGTAGTGTGGCGCGGTCAGGCTTTTGATGTCGCGGGTCAGATCGGCCTCCGACAACGGCTCACCGCTGCCGTTGACCAAGCGTACCTGATCGACCCGATTACGGTGGAAGATCGGCGAATGATTATGAAATTCATGCGCGCCTGCCGACATGTGGGTCAGTGTCTTGGTGCCGCGCCGGTTCAGGCGGGGATGATAAGCGGCCTGCTGATCGGCCGCGTTGCGAAACTGACCGATCACCAGCTTGTCGTGATAGGTGCGCAGCCCGCTGCTGCCGAAATTGTGCTGCGACATCGAAATGACGTTGGCATCGCCAACCGCCGCGAACAGATCGGACAACCGCCCCGCCCCGACGTTGACGCAAATGAATTCGTCGACGTCTAGTGACACTACCCAATCCGACCGGAACAAACGGCGTGACGTGTTGATGTAGCGGATCGCGGCCAGATGATGCTTGGTCATGTCCATGATCGTCGACGGATTGGGAAAATGGCGCACCACGCCCAACTCGTCGAGTCGTTCCAGCATCAGATCGGTACCGTCGGTGCATCCGTTTGAAAAGACAAGGATATCATTGATCCCGATGAGGCGGTGATAAGCGACCCATTCCAAAAGAAACGGGGCTTCGTCCTTCATCGGTGTGACCGAAGATATGCGCATCTGTGACTGGGCCTGCAATTCTGCTCATGGACGATTGTCCTTGCAGGTCAAAAGGTCTGTCATTTGTGGCGCTATTGTGGCGAATTTGAAGAAAATGCCTGACGATTTCGGTATCGTGTTGAACAGTCACATTTTCAGCGCGTGGCGAATACGCCGACCGGCCCCGCCTTGGCTGCCACTGCCAGTTGGTCGTACATGTATCCGGCGACGGAGCGGAAGCAGATCACCTGAAATCCGGCTCCGGTGCGCCAGCACGCCGCTGCCACTTGCCCCAGACGGCTCCGCCTGAATTGCCCCACGACAAAGCTGTCGGGATGGAAATCGACCGGGGCCAGTTTGGCCATGACCTCGGCTGCATAGTCGCCTTCGACTGCGATCAATGCCCGCGCATCGGACACATCAACGGCAAGATGATGCAGGCCGGTCAATGACTTGCCGATCTTTTCTAATGTCGATGCGACATCGCCGTAGGGCACCAGAACCAGCAGCTCGTCCGGCGACATCCACGCCAGCCCTTTGGCCCCGTCCGACACCATGCGCCCTTTCTCGGGGATCGGCTGTCCGACAATCGCCTTACACAGCGCCTTGACCTTGGCAGCACCCAGATCGGCCCGCAGGGTGATCATCCCCTGCATACCGCAATCGCGCACGCTCACCTCACCTACCGTCGCCCGGCCGTTCAATGCGGATAAAGGCTCAACCATCCTGCTTCTCCCCGGCCTTGTCATAAAACACCTGATCGACGATCCGGGCGCGCACAGTGCCGCCGCCGGTTTTGGTCAGTTCGACTTCTTCGCCCATCCGGTTCGGCCCGTGCAACACGAGACCCATCGCGATGCCGCGTTTCAGCGTCGGCGAATAATATGTCGAAGTGACGCGCCCTTGGGTATTGCGCTGCGCGTTCGCATTGACGCCATCGGCCACCGCATAGGCCCCGTCTTCGATCACCGACCCGTCAAGCGTTTCCAGCCCGACCAGTTTCCAGCGGTCCGGGTCAGTCATATGGCTCCGCTCCTGCGCCCGCTTGCCCAGATAATCGGCCTTTTTCTTGGAAATTGCCCAGCCAAGCTTCAGATCCTGCGGGATCACCGTGCCGTCGGTTTCGTCGCCGATCATGATGAACCCCTTTTCGGCGCGCAGAATGTGCAGACATTCGGTGCCATAGGGCATCACGCCGAATTCCTGCCCGGCCTCGATCAGCATGTCCCAGAACGCCCGGCCATAGGATGCAGGGACGGCAACCTCATAGCTCAACTCGCCCGAGAACGAGATGCGGTAAACCCTGACTTTGAACCCACCCAGCACCCCGTCGGCCCACTGCATGAACGGCAGCATTTCCTTGGAAACGTCCATGCCGCCGACCTTTTCCAACAGCTTGCGCGCATTCGGGCCGACCACGGCGACTTGCGCGAATTGCTCGGTGACGTTGGCGATGAAGACCTTCCAGTCCCACCATTCGCACTGAATCCAGTCCTCCATCCAGCCGTGAATCCGCTCTGCTCCGCCAGTCGTCGTATGGCACAACCACGTATCCTCGTCGATCCGCGCAACCACGCCATCGTCAATCAGAAACCCGTTTTCGTTACACATCAGACCATAGCGGCATTTGCCGACGCCAAGGGTCGACATCATGTTGGTGTAAAGCATGTCGAGGAACCGACCGGCATCCGGCCCCTTGACGATCAGCTTGCCAAGGGTCGATGCGTCCAGCAAACCCAACCGTTCGCGCGTGTTTGTGACTTCGCGGTTGACCGCGTCGTGTACCGTTTCGCCGCCGCGGACATAGGCAAAGGGGCGGCGCCACTGCCCAACCGGTTCGTTGTCGGCTCCGTTGGCGTTGGACCAATCCGAGATCGGCGTCATTCGCAGCGGTTGAAATATCTCGTCCCGCGCAGCACCCGCAATCGCACCCATGCTGATCGGCGTGTAGGGCGGGCGAAATGTGGTTGTTCCGACCTGTGGAATGGCAGTGTTCAAAGAATTAGCAAGGGTCGCCAGACCATTGATGTTGCTCAGCTTACCCTGATCTGTCGCCATGCCAAGCGTGGTATAGCGTTTCGCGTGTTCAACCGATGTGAAACCTTCACGTGCGGCCAGTTGCACGTCGCTGACCTTGACGTCATTCTGAAAGTCCAGCCAGGCTTTGGAGCGCAGGGCATAACCTGCTCCCTGCGGCATCAGCCAGACCGGTTCGATCGGTGCTTCTGTCACATCGGCCCCGTCCGGGGCGCTGCCCGATTTCGGGGTGAATCCAGCCGCTTTGGCCGCCCTCCGCCCCGCGCCAAAACCATCCGCAACGACCTCGGCCGTATGCAGATGCCCGTTCGCTACACCTGCGGTGCGCACAAAGGTCAATCCGTCCGCCCCGGTCGGGGCGCGTTCTGCGTCAGGGCGGAACATTGCCTGATCTGCGTCCCAGACCAGTTTGCCACCGCAATGCGACCACAGATGCACCACCGGCGACCAACCACCCGACATGGCGACGCACTCGCAGGCGATCTCTTCCAGCACGCCACCCTCACCCGCCTGCGCACAGATCGCGACGCCAGTCACGCGCTTGCCGCCCTTGACCGATGCAATGCCTTTGCCCGCTTCGATCCGGATGCCGAGGGCACGTGCCTGATCCGCCAATTCCCCGCCACCCAAGGCACGCGCGTCGATGATTGCGGGCACGTTAAGCCCCGCCTGTTTTAACGCAATCGCCGTGCGATAGGCGTCATCGTTGTTGGTGACGACCACCGTCCGGTCGCCCAGAGAAATGCCCCAGTTCAGCACATAATCACGCACCGCCGCCGCTAAAACGACGCCCGGCAAGTCATTGCCAGAAAACGACAACGGTCGTTCAATCGCGCCCGTCGCCGTGATCGTCTGTGTTGCACGGATTCGCCACAACCGATGGCGCGGTCCGGTTATTTCGGGCGCATGATCGGTCAGGCGTTCATAGGCCAGAATATAACCGTGATCGTAAACCCCCGCCCCCATCGTTCGGGCACGGATTGTCACATGAGGCATATTTTCAAGAGTTTGCTGGGCGTTATTCACCCATTCATCGGCCGACAGCCCGTCGATCTGCGCTCCGTCCACAACAGCCCGGCCACCCCAACCCGCCGTCTGTTCGATCAGCAGCACGCGCGCCCCCGCCCGACCAGCTTCCAGCGCTGCCGCCAACCCGGCGATGCCGCCACCGACAACCAGCACATCGACATGAATGTGGAAATGTTCGTAGGTCGATCCATCACGGTCCTTGGGTGCCTTGCCCAGACCCGCCGCCTGCCGGATCAAGGGTTCATAGACGTGCTTCCAGAATGGGCGCGGATGGATGAACATCTTGTAATAGAAGCCCGCAGGCATGAACCGCGACAGATGCGTGTTGATGACACCGACGTCGAATTCCAGCGACGGCCAATGGTTCTGCGACTGCGCGACCAGACCATCGAACAGTTCGGTCGTCGTCACCCGCTGGTTCGGTTCGAACCCCGCGCCAACACCCAGATTGACCAGACCGTTAGGTTCTTCGGCCCCGGCAGCCACGATGCCGCGCGCACGGTGGTACTTGAACGACCGCCCGACCAGAACCTGATCGTTGGCGAGAAGGGCCGAGGCGAGCGTGTCGCCTTCAAGCCCGCGCATCGTCCTGCCATTGAACGTAAAATTCAGTCCGCGGTCACGGTTTACCAAGCGCCCGCCGGATGCCAGACGTGTGCTCATGCGAATTCCCTCCAGCGCCAACCGGGGCGTTTGGCGCTGATCACATCCTTGATTGTCTGTGGCGGAGCTTTGGATTGTGCCGGGTAAGTCCCAAACACTTCAAGAGTGGCGGTGTCGCGCGCCGCCAGAAACCATTTTCCACAGCCATAGGCATGCCGCCAGCGTTCGAAGTGCACACCTTTTGGGTTTTCGCGCATGAACAAGTAATCCTCGAAATCACTGTCCGAGGACCCGACGGTTTCACGTTTCAGATGCGCCTCGCCGCCTGCCGCCAGTTCGGACTCGTCGGCATCGACGCCGCAATAGGGGCATTGCAGGATCAGCATGGCAGGGTCTCCGATGGCATGAAAAAGGCGGACGCATCGCTGCTCCCGCCCCAGGTAAAGTTTCGGTAGAAAGGTTTATTCGACGACAGGTGCCGGATCTGTTGCGACCGGAGCGGCATCGCCCCCCGCAGGCGCGTACGCCGAATCGCCGGGAACTGCCCCGCCGTTGCCGAATGCGAACAGGGAAAAAATGACCACAAGCAGGAAGATGATCCCGCCTGCAACCCAAAGCCCCATGCCGCTGCCGCTTTCGCGACCGGTGATATAGTCAGCCAAGATGCACCCTCCTTTGATGGCAAGCGCATCAAAGCAGAGATCGGGACCAATGGAATATCAGCGGTTTTCCCCGCCCCTTTCGAGCCGGTTGCAGCCAGATCCCCATCCTCAAATGAGCAGGGTTCCGCCGGTTGTTCCCGGCGAAACCCTTTGACTTCCTTGATGGTGATCCGCGTGGCGTCAGTTTCCTGCGGGTGCCGTTTCGGTGTTTGTAGCCGGGTCAATCGCCGTTGGTGCAACTGTCGCGGCGGGTGCATCGGTCGCCGCTGGCGCGTCAGTCGCTGCCGGTTCTGTCGAATTGTCGATTGTGACATTGGTCTCGGCTGGTACGACCGACTCTGTGGTCGCCGGCCCTCCGTTATCACTGAAAATCCAGTAAAGGACACCAACTGCGACGACGAGGGCGCCGACGATGAAAAACAGGGTGCTATTCCCCGAACGGCGGGCGGTGTTGTTGGGATCGGAGCGGGAATTGATGTTTGGGTCGGACATTGTTGAGCCTCCGGGCTTGCAAGTTGCTTTTGTTCAACGTGCTTGACCCGGATTTGGTTCCAGACGGATGTCACCGGCACCTTCAATGCGCCACCCCCGCCGCGACGCTTTCGTCGATGAACTTGCCCTCGCCGAACCGCCACATGCTGAACGCCTCGGTCAGGGGTGACGCGCCCCTTGCCATCAGTTCAGCCATGGCCCAGCCAGATCCCGGAATCGCCTTGAATCCGCCGGTGCCCCAGCCGCAGTTGACAAAGATCCCCTCGATCGGCGTCTTGGACAGGATCGGCGAGCGATCCCCGGTCATGTCCACGATCCCGCCCCACTGGCGCAGCATCTTGAGGCGCGAGATCATCGGGAACGTCTCGATCAGCGCCCGCACGGTTTCCTCGATATGGTGGAACGACCCGCGCTGGGTGTAGTTGTTAAAGCCGTCGGTGCCGCCGCCGATGACCATCTCGCCCTTGTCGGACTGCGACATGTAGCCATGCACCGTGTTGGCCATCACCACGACATCCATGCAGGGTTTGATCGGTTCGCTGACCAGCGCCTGCAAGGCCAGTGATTCAATCGGCAACCGGAACCCGGCCATGTCGGCCAGCACACCCGTATGCCCCGCCACGACCATGGCGAGCTTGCCGCAATCGATCGCGCCTTTGGTCGTATCGACGCCAACGACGCGACCTTCGGACGTGCGCACGCCGGTAACTTCGCACTGCTGGATCACGTCCATGCCCATGTCGCTGCAGGCCCGCGCATAGCCCCAGGCCACCGCATCATGCCTTGCAGTGCCGCCGCGCGGATGCCAATGCGCCCCCAGAACCGGATAGCGCGGCCCGTCGATGTTCATGATCGGACACAGTTCCTTGACCCGCGCCGGGCCGATGAATTCGGTAACGACACCCTGCAAACTGTTGGCATGGACGGTGCGCTTGTAGCCGCGCACCTCGTGTTGGGTCTGCGCCAGCATCATGACGCCGCGCGGGCTGAACATGACGTTGTAATTGAGTTCCTGGCTTAGCGTTTCATAAAGGCTGCGCGCCTTTTCATAGATCGCGGCAGACGGATCCTGCAGATAGTTCGACCGGATGATTGTCGTGTTGCGCCCGGTATTGCCGCCGCCAAGCCAGCCTTTTTCAAGGATGGCCACGTTCCGCACGCCGAAATTCTTGCCCAGATAATAGGCCGTCGCCAAACCGTGCCCACCGGCCCCTACGATCACCACGTCATAGCGCGCCTTGGGTGCAGGCGACCGCCATGCGCGTTCCCAGCCGGTATGGTGGCGGAAAGCCTCACGGGCGACAGCAAAGGCGGAATAGCGTTTCATCGCGGGCGATTCCCTCAGGTCCGGGCGAACAGGTCTCGGCGCTTGTAGTGGACTGGGGCCGGGCTGCAAAGGATACTGCCAGCGGCACAAAGGTTCACGTTAGCGACATGCGACAATCAGGGCCGATGCGACAGGTGTCGCAGGGGCTTTCGCAAGGCGACTGGGGCGACTACGTAGAGGGCGCAATCACACCGGGACGCGTATGATTTTCTGGGTTATCGCCATACTTCTGGCTCTGGTGGCCACTGGACTGCTTATTTCACCGCTGTGGTGGGCGACCGCAACAGGTCCGGGCGCGACCGACATCGATGTCTACCGCGACCAACTGGCCGAAGTCGACCGCGATCTGGCGCGCGGCGTTCTGGCGGCTGACGAGGCTGAACGCACTCGGACCGAAATCGCCCGCCGCATACTGGCAGCTGACAAGGCCACAGGACCGGTGCTGTCAGACGGTCCCGCACGGGGCCGCCCTCTCGCCATCGCCCTTGCCGTAGCTGTCGTGGCGGCAACGGCGACACTCTACTGGACACTGGGTGCCCCCGGTTACGACAACTTTCCGCAGGCCGAACGGATCGCCCGTGGCGACGCGATGCGCGCCAACCGCCCGACGCAGGCGCAGGCCGAGGCCGCAGCGCCCACTTTGCCGACACCCGATGCCGGCGACGACTATCTCGCGATGGTCGCTCAGTTGCGCGCCATCGTTCCGACCCGCCCCGACGACACCCAAGGCTGGGAACTGCTTGCCCGACAAGAGGCGACCTTGGGAAACTTCACCGCCGCCATTGCTGCCCAGACCCATCTGATCGGGCTGCGGGGCGATCCGCCACCCCTGCCGGATCAGGAATTACTGGCCGACCTGATGGTCGCCGCCGCCGATGGCCTTGTTTCGCCCGAAACCGAAGACCTGATTCGCGACATTCTGGAACGTGCGCCCCAGAACATCACCGCCCGCTACTATATCGGCCTGCTCTACGCCCAGACCGACCGGCCCGACATCGCCTTCCGCCTCTGGCGCGATCTGGTAACCGAGGGGCCCGCCGATGACCCGCATGTGCAATTTGCCGGTGGTCAGGTACAGGCCGTTGCCGCAGCGGCGGGCGTCGATTATGCGCCGCCGCCCGAACGCGGCCCCAGCGCCGCCGATGTCGCCGCCGCCGCTGACATGACACCCGAGGACCGGGCAGCAATGGTGCAGGGCATGGTCGCGCAACTGTCCGACCGGCTGGCGACCCAAGGCGGCCCGGCAACCGATTGGGCGCGCCTGATCACGGCTTTGGGCGTTCTGGGCGACTCCGATCAGGCCATGGCCATCTTGACCGAGGCACGGCAGGTCTTTTCCAGTGATCCCACAGGGCTGCAAACGATTGACGACGCCGCCGCGCAGGCGGGGCTGATCGAATGATCTGCGACACCCCCGCCGATTTCGCCGCCGCTCTGCCGCCGCGCCGCGCCGTCGCCGGGCTGGACCTTGGGACGGTCACGATCGGCGTGGCGCTTTCCGACCTGTCCCTGACGGTCGCAACCCCGCTCCAAACCATCAGACGCACTAAATTCGGCGCCGATGCCGCCGCCCTCCTGGCGATCATCGCCCGGCGTGATCTGTGTGGCATCGTCCTTGGCCTGCCCCTGAACATGGACGGCACCGAAGGGCCGCGTTGCCAGTCGACCCGCGCCTTTGCCCGCAATCTTGAGCGGCTCACCGATCTGCCGGTCACCTTTTGGGACGAACGCCTGTCCACTGTCGCCGCAACCCGCGCACTGCTGGCGGCGGATACGTCGCGCAAACGTCGCGCCGAGGTGATCGACCACGTCGCCGCCGGTTATATCCTGCAAGGGCTGTTGGACCGGCTGGCACATATGAGGGCGAACGGATGAGCGACGAGATCTGGAAACGCGCGGAAATCGAAAGCCCCTGCATCAAGATCTGCGTGATTCATCCGGCAGAGCGGCTTTGCACCGGCTGCCTGAGGTCGATCGACGAAATCGCCATGTGGTCGCGACTGACACCCGACGAACGGCGCGCGATCATGGCCGATTTACCGTCGCGCGCGCCACGCCTGAAACAACGGCGCGGCGGGCGGGCGGCACGGCTGGAACGCGGCTGATTTGCCTTAAGGCTGGCGCAACCAGTCTGCCGGATCGGCAAAGTGCGGTCTGAAATAGGCGACCATCCGACCCTCGGGCGGGGCCTTTGCGTCATCAGCCCAAGGAGCGACGCCGTGGATGGCATGCCTATGGACCACAATCGCCTGCCCCGGCACGGCCCGCACGATCACCCTGTCACAGGTGTCGAACACCGCCTTGCGAACCGCCTGATAAACCTCGGTGACGTCAGTATCGCCCCATTTCTGCGGGTCGACCCCTTCGTAGGCCTGCTGAAATGCACGACGCACCATCACGTGACTGTGCCGCCAGACAACCAGCGGGCTGGCGTCCGATGGGTTCAGCGGCAGGCCCAGAATCCAGCGGTGCGGTTCGCGCAGAAACCGCCGTTTGCCGGCACCCTCGGCCAAAAGTCCGTCCAGGTGCGCCGCATCCCGTGTCAGGCGGAACCGGTGCGCGGTCTCAGTTTCATCCTCGGCTCGGCGCGGATAGCCCGGATAGACCACAGACAACTGCGCCGGGTGCAGCGGCGGCACCGCGTCGATCAACCCGCCCCACGGCCCTGCCAGCGGCACCCGCTTCACCGATCCGTCGTCCGCATTGGGCAAGGCATCGACCCCGACGAACCAGGTGCCGTCATGGCGCAACCAACGCGCCTGCTGCACCGGATCGGCGGCCACCGTTGTGGCGACCTCTAGTGCCGCCACCGCCCAGTCCGCCACTCGCCGATCCACCGGCAGAACCGCGAAGCCGTCGGACGCCAGCGTCACCACTTTGGTGCTTTTCGCAGCCTGTTTGGCGCGACGAGGCTCGGAAGGCAGCCGAGAATGCGCTTCAACCGGAGGGCCTCGGTGCGGTGCGGCATCGCTGCAAAGTCGGGTGCAGTGACGATGGTCATCACGATGACCATCCCGAACGGCACCAGATTGATCGCGCCCAGCGCCAACACTGACAGGAACCAAAAGTCGGGCGAAACCTCGCGGCCAAGGGCCCTTATCGACACCGCCGGCATGGGACGCAGATGGGTCAGGTCAGGCATCGCAGATCCTTGCGGTTCAGTGCGACCTTGGCGACAAACGATGCTTCCCGCAAGGGATCAGGCGGCCGCGCTTGCCTCGGTCACTTGTGCCAGTGCGGTGCGCAGAAGATCGATCCCGGCGCCGTCGCGGTACGCCCCCTCGGACAACACCCGCCGCCAGCCCCGCGCCCCTGGCATCCCGTGGAACAGACCCAGCATATGCCGGGTGATCTGGTGCAACCGCCCACCCCCTGCCAGATGCGCCGCGATATAGGGAACCATGCATTCAACAGCTTCGACCGGCCCGGGCCCCGCCACGCCGCGAAAAATCTCGCGGTCAACCGACCCCAGAATGGCAGGCGTGTGATAGGCTGCCCGACCGATCATCACTCCGTCAAGCCCCTGATCCAGATAGGATTTAGCCTGCGCAACCGACGTGATCCCACCATTTATGCTGATGTGCAAATGCGCGAACTGCGCCTTGATCCGCACCACCAGACCATGATCCAGCGTCGGCACATCGCGGTTCTGCTTGGGCGACAGGCCCTGCAACCAAGCCTTGCGGGCGTGGATTGCAAAGCGCGTCACCCCCGCCGCGCTGACCCGGTCGATGAAATCGGGCAGCACGACTTCAGGATCCTGGTCATCGACCCCGATCCGACACTTGACGGTCACGGGCACCGGACTGGCCGCGATCATCGCCGCCACGCAATCGGCGACAAGGCCGGGACGTTCCATCAGAACCGCACCGAAACAACCCGATTGCACCCGGTCAGACGGGCAACCGACATTCAGATTGACCTCGGCATAACCGAAATCAGCAGCGATCCGCGTTGCCTGCGCCAGTTCCGCCGGATCCGACCCGCCAAGTTGCAACGCCACCGGCTGTTCGGCCGGATCGAATCCAAGCAGACGCGACGGGTCGCCATGAATGAGCGCCGGCGCCGTGACCATTTCTGTGTAAAGCAGCGCCCGCGCGGTCAACTGTCGATGAAAATACCGGCAGTGCCGGTCCGTCCAATCCATCATCGGCGCGACGGAAAGGCGGGAAGCCGTTACTGCTTTGGTTCTCATATCTGGATTGGTCACTTGATCTTTACTTTTTGAAGGATGGATCGCGTCACCTGCTGCGCAAGTCGTCCTAGACGAGGACAGGAAAGGCGTCCACCGGAACCTGAATACTAATCAATCATCCGCCTCTGTACGCAGGCGCCATTCCCTTGCGTATGTCGCGAACCGCGCCGCATGTCGCGACGTTTGCGAATGGCTTTTAACGCCCGCCCGCCCGGCCTGACCGGCCAGCATGGCCGCACCGATACTGGTGCCAGTTGCCGACCGGCTCGGCACGACCAATCGACCGGTCGCGGCTGCAAGCATTTCGGCACAAAGCGCGTTCCCCGCCAAGGGACCTTCGACGATCACCGGACCCGCCGCGCCCGTCAGTCGCAGGCAGACCGCTGTCATCAACGCGAGGTAGAAGGACAATATGACGAAGCGACGCCCCGATCCCTCGGGCGGCGGCGCAACCGTCCAGCGCATCCGCGATCCCTGAAACGGCCCGCTGTCGGCAACGACAGATGGCAGCAACATCAATGCATCGTCCAACACTTGCGCCACCTCGGCATCTGACGCTGCGCCCGGATGCCCGCACTGGATCAGATCGAATTCACGACCCCCCATGAACCTGGCGGACGGCACGGGGCGGCCCAGCGCATCAACGTTCAGTAGTGTGTCACGCGCTGGATCCAACGGCGGACTGCTGCCGCCGATGGCCATCGCGATGACCCATGTTCCGGTCGACACGACCGAAAAAGGTGCCGTCCGCGACATGATATGCGGATAGAGCGAGGCGTTGGAATCATGGATGCCACAGACCACCGGCGTGTCGCGGGCAAGTCCGGTCGTCTCGGCGACGGCGCAAAGGATTTGCCCCAGCACCTCGTCCGACTTGCGCACCGGCGCAAACTTGTCGGCGATCCCCAGCCGGTCGACGAGTGTGGAAAACCGTCCCTCGCGCGGCAACCAAAGGTCGGTGTGGCATCCGAGCGAGGTTAATTCAGTGGCTGCGACTCCGCTCAGGCGGTGCGCCCAATATTGCGGATATGTAACGATCTGCGCGGTGCGCGCGCGCAGACCCGGGTCGACGCTGAATTGCCAGTGCAACTGCGCACCGACGTTCAGACCATTCGCCAGACGGGGCGATCCGGTTTCGTCGAACGGGGGCCGGATCGCGCTGTATGTCGCCGCCGTGCTGGCCGGGCCATCATGTTCGTAATCGAGGATCGGCGCGGCCAGATCGCCGCTCGCGTCCAACAGCGCGATGCTGGCGCCATGCGTCGTGATCGAAATTGCATCGATCCGGTGGATGGCGTGAAATCGGGTCAGCGCATCGAGAATGAATGACCAATGCCCCTCGGTATCGTAGTGCGGCCAGGGCGGTCCGGGGCGCACGATGTTGGGGCGGTTAACGACGGCAATCTCGGTCAGACTGCCGAGGTCGACCAGCGCCAGCTTGGCGTTCGTCTTGCCGATATCGATGACCGCAATGTGACGCGGTCCGGTCATGGCATGTGGAAAAGGCGTGACAAGGTAACGGCAACAGGGGCGTCGTGCGGTCCGGTCTCCATGATGTCCGCCATATAGGTCCACCATCGCTGCATGACGGGATGGTTAGGCAGCGCGTCCATTGCGTGACCTTCCGGGCGTGTCAGTACACCGATCAGCAGGCCGGTTTCTTCATCCAGATGGATGCTGTAGTCGCTCACCCCAGCATCGTGCAGCAGGTCCACCAGTTCTGGCCAGATCGCCTCATGGCGGCGGCCGTATTCGACGGCATGACCGGGGTTCAGGCGCATGCGGAAAACGTGCCGCTCCATCAATGCGCACGCCGCGCCAAAGCCATCGCCCAGAGACGCGGCAAGGCGATCACGCCGATCAGCAGCAACCCGATAAAGATCGACATGACGATCCCCGGCACGTTCAGCAACCCCAGCCCGAAAGTGACGAGGCCCATGACGAAGGCAGCGATCATCACGCCGGGGATCGACCCCGACCCGCCCAGAATGTTGACGCCACCCAGAACGACCATCGTGACCACCTCAAGCTCCATGCCCTGCGCGATACTGGGCCGCGTCGACCCCAAGCGCGAGGTCAGACAGATTGCGGCCACCCCGGACATCAGCCCGGTCAGCAGGAAAAGGATGAACTTGACCCGTTGGACGCGGATACCGCTGAACAGGGCACCGGTGCGGTTGTTTCCGATGGCATAGACCTCGCGGCCGAAATTGGTCTTGTGAAGAA
Source organism: Rhodobacterales bacterium (assembly GCA_038251315.1). Lineage (GTDB taxonomy): Bacteria > Pseudomonadota > Alphaproteobacteria > Rhodobacterales > Rhodobacteraceae > JBBKXP01. Next base: position 58,880 of record JBBSBK010000001.1, read on the forward strand.
GGATACCAAAGAACACGGCCAGCAGCGCGAATATCGCCAGTTCCACCGTGAACACCCACCAGACATAGCCCTGACCGAACCAGCCAAAGCTGGCTGGATATCCTTTGAAAGCGCCATCTCCCAGAATGATGTAGCTGATCCCGCGAAACAGGCTCATCGTGCCGATGGTCACAACGATCGAAGGCAGGCCGAGGACGGTGACGAACACGCCGTTGAAGGCACCGCAAAGCAGGCCAACGACCAGACCGACCATGACGATTTCAGGCGTTCCCGCGCCATGCTGAACGGCCAGCCCCATCGCGGTGCTGGCCAGCGCAATGATCGCAGCCACCGAAAGGTCGATTTCGCCCGCGATAATGAGCAGCGCCATCGCAAAAGCAATCATCGCCTTTTCGGTGAAATTGAACGTGGCGTCGCTCAGGTTCCAGGCATTCAGAAAGTAGGGCGAGGCAAAGCTGTTCAGCACGAAGATCACGATTGCAACCGCCAGCAGGAGTGCCTCCCAACTGTGCAAGATGCGCTGCAGCGGACTGGTCAGCCGGTCAGGCAGACTGCGGGTCAGCGTCGTTGTATCAGTCATGAGGTGACCTCGGCCGATTTCAGGATGATCCGGCCTTTGGCCCGGCCGGACCGGCCATTGAACACCACCGCGATCAGGATTGCCCCACCTGAAATCGCCAGTTGCCAGAACGGGGAAATGTTGACGACCGGCAGGGCGTTCTTGACGACACCAAGGAACAGCGCGCCCAGCACCGCGCCGCCGACCGAACCGACCCCGCCGGCGATCGAAATGCCGCCGATCACGCAGGCTGCCACGACATCGAGTTCGAACCCGCCAGCGATATCGACATAGGCGACCGCATAGCGCGCCACCCAAAGATACCCGGTCAGCCCCGCCAAAGCGCCCGACAGCACAAAGGCCAGAAACTGCGTTCGACCGACGTCGATGCCGGTATAGACTGCTGCGTGCGGGTTGCCCCCTACCGCAAAGATCGACCGGCCCAGCGACGTGCGGGCCATCATGACGCCAAAGACGGCAATGGTCAGGACCGCAGCCCAGGACAGCAGCGGCAGGCCAAGCACGGCAGCCCGCGGAAATCCGGTGAACGCGGCACTCATCTCGTGGGCGTTTACCCATTTGCCGTCGGAAATCAGAAAGATCGTGCCGCGAAAGATCGTCATCGTGCCCAGCGTCACGACGATCGGCGGGATCGCCAGTTTCCAGACCAGCACCCCGTTGATCGCGCCCATGACCGCACCAAGCACGATCGCCACAGCGATGATAATCGGGATCGGAAGACCCGGCATTGCCACATTCAGCATCGCCACCGCCATTCCCGTCAGGGCAAGGTTGGCCGCCACCGACAGGTCGATGCAGCGGGTCAGGATGACGACCATCTGCCCCAGCGCGAGAATGATCAGCGGTGCCGTGTCGTTGAACACATGAGCCAGATTGGCAGAGGCGATAAATCCCGGAAAGCGAGATGAGATCAGGGCCAGCAAAAGCAGAATTGCACCCGCAAGGATGGTTTCGCGCAATGGAACCAGACGCGACAGCATGGTCATGCCTCCTCAAGCATCGGGGCGGTCTTGATCCCCGCCGCGTGACGCACCAGCGTTTCCGGCGTCAGGTCGTCACCCTGCAATTCGGCCGCGATGCGCCCGTCCCGCATCACGATCACCCGGTCCGACATGCCGATCACCTCGGGGATTTCCGAACTGACCATGATGATGCACAATCCCTGCGCTGCCAGTTCCGCCATAAACTCATGAACGGCGGCCTTGGATCCGATGTCGATGCCCTTCGTCGGCTCGTCCATGATGATGACCTGCGGCTTTGTGGCCAGCCACTTGGCGATCACCACCTTCTGCTGATTGCCGCCCGACAGGTTGCCGACGTCCTGATCCAGCGACGCTGCTCGCAGATCGAGACGTTGCGCATAGTCCCGCGCTAATGCGAATTCCCTGACCAACCGCAAAAATCCCGCCCGCGAGGTGCGTGAAATCGACGGCAGCGTGATGTTCTGGAATATCGGCAACCCGATGATTGCACCCTGACGGCCCCGGTCCTCGGGGACATAGACAATTCCGGCGGCGATGGCAGCGGCAGGCGAACGGATGCGCTTCACCACGCCGTTGATCCGGCAGACGCCGCGCGACGGTTTGGTGATGCCGAACAACGCCTGCATGAATTCCGACCGACCAGCCCCGACAAGTCCGTAAAAACCAAGGATTTCGCCGCGTCGCAGGGAAAAGCCGATGTCGGCGAACTCCGTCGGATGGCTGTAGCCTTCAACTTCGACGACCACTTCGGCGACGTTCGCGGCGCGGTCGGGAAAGATGTGATCGACGGTGCGACCAACCATCATGCGCACCAACGCATCCTCGTCGATGTCGGCGATCATGCCGTCACCGACATGGGCACCATCACGGAACACCGTATAGCGGTCGGCGATGCGGAAAATCTCATCGAACTTGTGGCTGATGAACAAGATCGCTTTGCCCTGCGCCTTAAGCGTTTCGATCAGGGCGTAAAGCTCTGCAATTTCCTTGTGCGACAAGGCGGCAGTGGGTTCGTCCATGATGACCACACGGGCATCCACCGACAGGGCGCGGGCGATGGCGACAAGGTGCCGGTTGGCAATTCCCAAATCGCGCAGCCGGGTGCGCGGATCGATCGGGGCACCGATGTCACGAAGCAGTTTTCCGCCAAGGCGCAGCATTTCGGCGGTGTCGATCAGGCCCAGACGGGTGAGCGGCGCATGTCCGATGAAGATATTCTCGGCCACCGAAAGTTCGTCGAACAGCACGGTTTCCTGGTGGATCGCTGTGATGCCTGCATCGGCGGCGGCATTGGCGCTGCCGAATGTGACAGGCTTGCCGTCGATCCGGATCGTGCCGCCGTCCGGCGGGTAAATGCCGGTCAGGATTTTCACCGTCGTGGATTTTCCCGCACCGTTTTCGCCGACCAGCGCCGTGACTTGACCGGAGTAAAGGTCCAGCCTGACCTGATCCAGCGCCCTGACGCCAGGAAAGGTTTTGGTGATCGCGTCCATCGACACGATGGGCGTCAAGCTCTCGGTCATTTGCGGTGCGCTTTCGGGTTGGCAGAAATCGCCCGGCGCGATCTTGCGCGCCGGGCTGCTTCAAGCCGATCAGAAGATCGATTTGAATTCGTCGATGTTGCTGGCGTCATAGATAAACGGGTCGGCCATCGCGCCTTCGGTGTTGTCGTCCAGTGTCAGCGTGCCCATCCGGCCCATCGGGATTTCTGCACCCGGTTCGGCCACGATATCGGTCGTCGCCAGTTGATAGGCCAGCATCGTCGCTGAATAACCCAGATCGATCGGATTCCAGATCGCGAACGACTGCGACGCGCCGCTTTCGATCGCGCCCGCCATTTCCGATGGCAGACCCAGACCGGTCACGTTGACCTGACCGACCTTGCCCGCATCGACAACGGCCTGTGCAGCGGCGACGATGCCTACGGATGTCGGCGCGATGATCGCGTCAAGATCGGGATAGGACTGCATCAGGCCGGTCGCTTCGCGATAGGATTTGTCGGCCAGATCGTCGCCATAGACGGTCGCCACGACCTCGATGCCGGGATAATTGCCCATCACCTTGTTCATCTCGTCGATCCAGGTGTTCTGGTTCGTGGATGTCGTGGTGGCCGACAGGATCGCGACCTGTCCGCCGTCCGGCAGGTGATCTGCGGCCAGTTTAATGATCATGTTGCCGATCAGCGGGCTGGACGACGGGTTCAAGTGCAATTCGCGTCCTGCCGTGGCAACACCGCTGTCCCAGCTGATGACCGTAATGCCACGGTCCATCGCCTTTTGCAGCGCAGGCACCAGCGCGTCGGTGTCATTCGCGGAAATCGCGATAGCATCAACGTTCTGCGCGATCAGCGCGTTAATCACTTCGATCTGACCCTCGGCGGTGGTGTCGGTCGGGCCGGTATAGATGATCTCGACATTGCCAAGCTCGGCGGCAGCCTCCTCGGCCCCCTTGTTGGCGGCCTCGAAAAATCCGATGCCGAGCGCCTTGACGACCAGCGCGATGCGCACGTTGTCCTGCGCAAACGCGGGGGCGGCGAACATCGCGGTCGCCAGTGCGGCCGATACGATGACTTTTTTCAGAACACTCATGGTTTCCTCCCTGGAGTGGTTGCAATCAAGGTGACTAGGACGCCACCCCTTCTTTCTGCGCCGCGCCCAAAGGCACAACGATCAGCTTGATATCGGCCGCGTCCAGCATCGCTGCGGTGCGGTCGTCGATGCCCTCGTCGGTGATGATCGTGTCAATCCGGGCCAGCGGACACAGCACAAGACTGGACCGGTTGGCGAACTTTGTGCTGTCGACCAGCACGATCAACTCGTCGGCTTGCCCAATTAATTTCGTTTCCGCCTGAATCAGCAGCGGATCCTGTTCCATCAGACCCAGCGGGCCGATGCCCTGCGCCCCCATGAACATCCGCCGCGCGTAAAAATTGCGCGTCACGTCGCTGTCGAAGGGCGACAGGATGATGTTCTGTTCGCGGTAGATCACTCCACCCGGCAGCATGACCGTGTTGCGGGTGTTTTTGAGCAGATGTTCGGCGATGGGAAACGAGTTGGTAAAGACCTGTAGCCGCCGCGTGACCAGCGGATGCACCATCTGAAACGTTGTGGTGCCGCCGTTGATGATGATCGGCTCGCCGTCTGCGCAAAGGTCGACAGCAGCAGCGGCGATGGCCCGCTTTTCGGCGATGTTCAGCGTCTCGTTGACCGAGAATGGACGCCCCGCCAGCCCGACGAAAGGCGTGGTCGTGCGCGCCTCGGCCCCGCCGCGCACCCGCCGCAGCCGTTTTTGCAGGTCCAGCGTATTGATATCGCGACGCACCGTCGCCTCAGACGCGCCGGTAAGTGTGCAGAGATCGACGACCGTCACCACCGGACGGTCCTGAACCGCCGACAGGATGATGCGGTGCCTGTCATTCTCGTGCATGAACCCCCCCGCTTGCTTGACCCAAGGTGACGCGAGTCGCCCAGACCTGTCAATCATTAATTGTCAAAACCAGTCAGGTGAGTAGGTACATGATCGTTAATGACGGTTCTTGATTGACTTTTACGTACCCCGGCGTCAACGTCCGCAGCACGAAAAGCCTCCGCCTGAGGTGCGATGGGAGAGAAAGATGACAAGGTCTGCCACCCCGCAACGTCTTGAAAACAAATGGGACGCTAGCCACGCCAAGGGAATGACCGAACCGGAAAAGCTGCTTTACCGCTCGAACCTCCTCGGCTCTGACAAGCGAATCACGAATTACGGTGGCGGGAATACGTCGGCCAAGGTGATGGAGAAGGATCCGCTGACCGGCGAACTGGTCGAGGTTCTTTGGGTCAAGGGATCGGGCGGTGATGTCGGGTCGATCAAGAAGGATGGCTTTTCGACGCTCTATATGGACAAGCTGAACGCGTTGCGTGGCATTTATCGGGGCGTTGTATTCGAGGATGAAATGGTCGGCTATTTGCCGCATTGCACCTTCAATCTCAACACCCGCGCCGCCAGCATCGACACCCCGCTGCACGCCTACGTCCCAGCCAAACACGTCGACCACATGCACCCTGATGCGATCATCGCCATCGCTGCCGCCAAGGACAGCAAGGCCCTGACCGCGAAGATTTTCGGTGACGCAATCGGCTGGTTGCCGTGGAAAAAGCCCGGCTACGAACTGGGTCTCTGGCTGTCGGATTACTGCGCCAAGAACCCCGACGCCAAGGGTGTCGTGCTGGAAAGCCACGGCCTTTTCACCTGGGCCGACGATGCACAGGATTGTTACGATCTGACCCTTGCCACGATCCAGACGGCGATGGACTGGTTTGCAGACCAGACCGCCGCCAAACCCGCATTCGGCGGCGCCAAGCACGCCAGCCTGCCGCCCGATCAACGTCGCGCTGCCGCCGCCCGGCTGATGCCCGCGATCCGCGGCATGGTATCTGGCCAACAGCACATGGTTGGCCATTTCACCGACAGCGACACGGTTCTGGAATTCGTCAACGCGCAGGATATGGAGCGGCTCGCCGCCCTCGGCACCTCTTGCCCTGACCATTTCCTGCGCACAAAAATACGTCCCCTCGTCGTCGATTTCGACCCGGCCAAACCGGATGTGGACAAGACCTTGGCTGGGCTAGGCGACGCTATCGCCTCCTATCGCGCTGACTATGCCGCCTACTATGACCGCTGCAAACACGCCGACAGTCCGGCGGTCCGTGACCCTAACGCGGTGGTCTATCTGGTTCCGGGCGTCGGTATGTTGACCTTTGCCAAAGACAAGGCAACGGCGCGGATATCGGGCGAATTCTACGTCAACGCGATCAACGTGATGCGCGGCGCGGACGCGGTCAGCACATATTGCGGCTTGCCCGAACAGGAAGCCTTCGACATCGAATACTGGCTGCTGGAAGAGGCCAAGCTGCAACGGATGCCCAAGCCAAAATCGCTGGCAGGGCGCGTCGCCCTTGTGACCGGCGGCGCGGGCGGCATCGGGTCAGCCACGGCGGAACGTTACTTGCGCGAAGGGGCCTGCGTCATGCTGGCCGATATCGACGAAACCGCACTGGCTGATACTGCATCAACCCTGACCAGACGCTATTCGGCGGATGTCGTCAGAACGGTCAACATGAACGTCACCGACGAGGCCGCAGTCATCGCTGCTTTTGCCGATGTCGCCGCCGAGTTCGGCGGGATCGACATTCTGGTGTCCAACGCCGGCATCGCCAGTTCGGCGCCCGTCACGCAAACCACGCTGGATCTGTGGAACAAGAACATGGCGATCCTGTCGACCGGATATTTCCTTGTCAGCCGTGAGGCCTTCAAGGTCATGCTGGCGCAAGGGATGGGCGGCGCGGTGGTCTTTGTCGCCTCCAAGAACGGGCTGGCGGCATCGCCCAACGCCTCAGCCTACTGCACAGCCAAGGCATCGGAAATCCATCTGGCTCGCTGCCTTGCCCTTGAGGGCGCACCGCATGGTATCCGTGTCAACACCGTGAACCCAGACGCGGTCTTGAAGGGATCGAAGATCTGGTCGGGTGACTGGCTCAACGAGCGCGCGAACACCTATGGCAAGGACAAGGAGGGGCTGGAAGAACATTACCGCGAGAGGTCCCTGCTCAAAAGATCGGTGTTTCCCGAAGATATCGCAGAGGCGGCCTATTTCCTGGCCGCCGACCTGTCGTCGAAATCGACCGGCAACATCATCAACGTCGATGCGGGCAACGTGCAGGCATTCACACGTTAGGGGCAGCTTTTCATGATCGACTCCGATATCATCACGCAGCACAACGACCACGAAAACCGCCGCCTGCGCTTGGATTACGACGCGCTGGGTGAACATCTGGACCGGCGTGGCATCGACATAGCCCGGATCAAGGCCAAGGTGTCCGGCTACCACGTCGCTGTGCCCAGTTGGGGCGTCGGCACCGGTGGAACCCGATTTGCCCGGTTTCCGGGTCCAGGCGAACCGCGCGGCATCTTTGACAAGCTGGACGATTGCAGTGTCATCCACCAACTGACCCGCGCCACACCGTCGGTGTCGCTGCATATCCCATGGGACGACGCTCCTGCCGCCGACCTGAACGCCAAGGCCGAAGAGGTCAGGCTGAGCTTCGACGCGATGAATTCCAATACCTTTCAGGACGCACCGCAGCAGCGGAGCAGCTACAAATTCGGGTCGCTTTCGCATACCGACGCGGCGACGCGCAGGCAGGCCGTCGACCACAACATTGCCTGCATCGAACTGGGCCAGCAGATCGGATCGAAGGCGCTGACAATCTGGGTCGGCGATGGGTCCAACTTTCCCGGACAGGCCAATTTCACCAAGGCGTTCGAACGTTACCTTGATGCCACCGCGCAGATCTACGCCGCACTGCCCGCCGACTGGACGCTGCTGACGGAACACAAAATGTATGAACCGGCGTTCTATTCGACGGTCGTGCAGGACTGGGGCAGCAATCTGCTGATCGCGCAGCACTTGGGCGACAAGGCAAAGTGTCTGGTCGATCTGGGCCACCACGCGCCCAACGTGAACATCGAAATGATCGTCGCCCGCCTGACCCAATTCGGCAAGCTGGGCGGTTTTCATTTCAACGACAGCAAATACGGCGACGACGATCTGGACTCGGGCAGCATCGACCCCTACCGCCTGTTCCTGATCTTCAATGAACTTGTCGAGGCCGAAACCAACCCTGATTTCGCCCCCATGCACATGCTCGACCAAAGCCACAACGTCACCGACCCGATCGAAAGTCTGATGATGTCGGCAATGGAGGTGCAGCGGGCCTATGCACAGGCGCTTTTAGTCGACCGCGACGCCCTTTCTGGATTTCAGGAGGCCAACGATGCGCTGATGGCGACCAGCACACTGAAGCACGCCTTCCGCACAGACGTCGAACCGATCCTCGCAATGGCAAGGTTGGAAAACGGCGGCGCGATACACCCTGTCGCGGCCTATCGGCAATCCGGTTATCGCGCCAAGGTCGCGAACGCCCGCCCGGCGTCATCCGGCAGCGGCGGCGGCATCGTTTGATATGCCCGGCTTCGCCCTAATTCGACCATAATTTAGTCTGATTCTGGCCGCGGATCATCTGGCAATCCGGGCGACAAGACCCGTTTGCCGCAGGCAGGCAGTTCAGGCGTGGCGACAATCAACGGCACTAACGGAAGCAATATCCTGACGGGGACGTCGGGCAACGACGTGATCAACGCCTACGGCGGCAACGACACTGCCTATGGCGGCGACGGATCCGACACCATCTTTGGCGGGTCCGGCAGCGACTGGCTCTATGGCGGTGCCGATGACGACCTGCTGGATGGCGGCACCGGCAACGACAACCTTTATGGCGGTGCGGGCAACGATACCGCAGATTTCAGTGACTCCAAAAATGGGGTCACGGTTTTCCTTGATGACACATCGGGCTTTGGCCAGGGCTATGGCGGCGACGCGAACGGCGACCGCTACTACAGCATTGAAAATGCGATCGGTTCGGACAACGACGACCGTCTGGTCGGCGGGCCAGGCGGCGGCAGCCTGTTCGGCGGCGCAGGCGATGACACTCTGGAAGGTGGCAGCGGCAACGATCTGCTGGATGGCGGCACCGGTGACGATACGCTTCACGGTGGCGCCGGAAACGACAGCGCCTATGGCGGCGATGGCAACGACGGCCTGTATGGCGGCACCGGCGACGATGCCCTTTTCGGTGGCGCGGGAAACGACAGTCTTTATGGCGGTGATGGCGATGACACGGTCGATGGCGGGCTTGGCGACGACGTGGTCGACGGCGGCGCGGGCAACGATAGCTTGTCCGGCGGCGACGGCACCGATACGATCTTTGGCGGCGCCGGCAACGACCGGATCAGCGGCGGTGCGGCCACCGACTATATCTACGCCGGCGATGGCAACGATTCGGTCAGCGGCGACGACGGCAACGACACTCTTTTCGGCGGGAATGGCGACGACCGGATCGACGGCGGCGCGGGCAACGATAGCCTGAGTGGCGACGCCGGAAACGACACCCTGCTGGGTGGCGCCGGCAACGACAGGCTGGACGGTGGCATCGGTGACGACAGCCTGAGTGGTGGCGACGGCATCGACACCCTGTACGGGGCCGCCGGGAACGACGCGCTGTCGGGCGGTGCCGACACCGATTATCTTTACGGCGGCGACGGCGACGACTCCTTGAGCGGCGATGACGGCAACGATACCCTCGACGGCGGCAGCGGAAACGACAGCCTGTTCGGTGGCGCGGGCGTCGATACGCTTTATGGCGGGACGGGTAACGATTTCCTCGCAGGAGGCGACGGCAACGACCGTCTCGAGGGCGGGATTGGCGACGACACCCTTGCCGGCGGGGCCGGGGCCGATACGCTTTATGGCGGCGAGGGAATGGACTACCTCGACTATTCCGCCTCGGGTGCCGGAGTGCAGATCAACCTTGGCGCGGGCACCGCGACAGGCGGCGATGCGCAGGGCGACGTTTTGGCCGGGGTCGACGGGATCTTCGGATCGGCTTTCGATGACATCCTGATCGGGTTCAATAACCAGGGGTTCACCGGCGACGTTTACACCAACATCTTTTACGGTGGCGGCGGCAACGATTATCTTGACGGGATGGACGGCGGCGACACGTTGTTCGGCGGGGCTGACAACGACACCGTCTATGGCGGCGGCGGCGACGATTCACTGGATGGCGGCACCGGCAACGATACCCTGTTCGGTGGCACCGGCGAAGATACGCTGGACGGCGGTGCCGGTAGCGATACGCTGGACGGCGGCGATGGCAACGACACCCTGTCAGGCGGCGACGGCACCGACACCCTGTACGGCGGCGCGGGCAACGACACCCTGTTCGGCGGCGACGGCACCGACAGCCTGTATGGCGGACTTGGCAACGATACCCTGTCCGGCGGGGCTGGAAACGACCTGCTGGATGGTGGCGACGGCAACGACACGCTGAACGGCGGTCTGGGCAATGATCTGCTTTATGGCGGGATCGGCAATGACACGCTGAACGGCGACGACGGCAACGACAGCCTGTTCGGCGGCGATGGCACAGACCTGCTCTATGGCGGGATCGGCAACGACAGCCTGGACGGTGGTATCGGCAACGACAGCCTGTTCGGCGGTACCGGCAACGACAATCTGGACGGCGGCGCCGGCAACGATGCGCTGGACGGCGGCGATGGCGACGACCTGCTGGACGGCGGCACCGGCAACGACAGTCTTTATGGCGGCAGCGGCACCGACAGCCTCTATGGCGGTGCGGGCAATGATCTGCTCGACGGCGGCGCCGGCTCCGATCTGCTCTATGGCGGTATCGGTAACGACATCGCCTATGGCGGCGACGGGGCCGACACGCTGTTTGGCGGGGACGGGACCGACACGCTGTATGGCGGGGCCGGTAACGACACATTTTTTGGTGGCATCGGCGATGTGATTGACGGCGGCGTCGGCGATATCGACGTGCTTGACCTGTCCGGCACCGGCCCGCTGCGCATCATCTATAACCCGCAGGATCCGCAAGCCGGCACGGTCAACTACCTTGACGCCAATGGCAACATCATCGGGTCGCTGACATTCACCGAAATCGAGAATGTCGTGCCCTGCTTTACGCCCGGCACCCTGATCGAAACCCGCGACGGGCGGCGCACGATCGAAGATTTGCACCTCGGCGACATGGTTCTGACCCGCGACAACGGCTATCAGGCAGTGCGCTGGGTTGGCCGCAGCCGCGTGGATGGCGACCGACTGCGCGCCGACGCCGCGCTGCAACCGATCCTCATCAAGCAGGGCGCACTGGGCCACGATACCCCTGACCGCGACATGCTGGTTTCCCGCCAGCACCGGATGCTGCTTACCGGCACCCGCGCCGAACTGATGTTCGGCGAGGACGAGGTGCTGGTGCGCGCCTGTCACCTGACCGCCCTGTCCGGCGTGTGCGAGGCGATCGTGCCGGACGTCACCTATCTGCACCTGATGTTCGACCGCCACGAGGTCGTCATGGCTGACGCGGCGTGGAGCGAAAGTTTCCAGCCGGGCGAGCGCACACTGAACGGCATCGAAGCTGACCAGCGGGCCGAACTGATCAAACTGTTTCCCGAATTGGCCCGCCCAAACACGGTCGCCGCCTTCGCCGCCGCCCGCCCGACCCTGAAAAGCTACGAGGCGCGCGCACTTCTTGTAGGATGAGTTCGAAAATTTCCCGGCTTGTCGTGAACCCTGCGCTACCTGATAAAATCCTTCGTCATCGTCTGCGTGTCAGAACGCCTTGAAGGTCAGCGTCGTCAGCGTTCGCTCGATACCTTCGATGCCGGTGACCGCTTCGTTGATATAATGGCCAACATCGGCATTTTCGGGGATATACATCTTCATCAACAGGTCGAATTCGCCGCTGGTGGAATATAGCTCCGAATGGATTTCCTTCAGCGCCATGGCGTCGGCCACGGCATAGGTCGTGCCGGGACGGCAGCGGATCTGGACAAAGACACAAGTCGTCATGGCGCGGCCTTTCATTTCGCGTCAGGCTGGCACGGGCAAGGCGCGGCTGCAAGGTGCTTGGCGTGCGCCCCCCCTGCCCCTATAAGCCGCCTCAGAAACCTCAGGAGACCACGATGCGGACCGCCAAGATCAGCCGCAAGACCGCCGAAACCGACATCTCGGTCAGCATCAATCTGGACGGCACCGGGACTTACGACAACCAGACGGGTGTGGGATTTTTTGACCACATGCTGGACCAGTTGGCGCGGCATTCCCTTGTCGATTTGGTGGTGCAGGCCACCGGCGATCTGCACATCGACGATCACCACACGGTCGAGGATGTGGGGATCGCGCTGGGGCAGGCCCTTGCCACCGCCTTGGGCGACAAAAAGGGCATCCGCCGCTACGGCGAGTGTCATCTGCCAATGGATGATGCACAAGTGCGCTGTGCGCTGGATCTGTCAGCCCGCCCCTATCTGGTCTGGAATCTGCAAATGCCGTCGCCCAAAATCGGCAGTTTTGACACCGAACTGGTGCGCGAATTCTTTCAGGCCTTTGCCACCCATGGCGGGATCACCCTTCACATCGACCAGTTGCACGGGTTCAACAGCCACCACATCGCCGAGGCGACGTTCAAGGCGGTGGCGCGGGCATTGCGGACGGCGGTCGAGATTGACACGCGCAAGGCGGACGCCATCCCGTCGACCAAGGGATCGCTGTGACCACTGCGCTGATCGACTATGATTCCGGCAACCTCCATTCGGCACAAAAGGCGTTCGAGCGGATGGCGGCAGAGGGTCGGCATGGCGCAGTCATCGTCACATCTGATCCCGATGTGGTGGCGCGTGCCGACCGGATTGTGCTTCCCGGTGACGGGGCATTTCCGCATTGCCGCGCACAGCTGCAAGGTATCAGCGGGATGGCCGATGCGCTGCAAGATGCCGTGATCCGGCGCGGCGTGCCGTTCCTTGGCATCTGTGTGGGCATGCAGATGTTGGCGACGACAGGGTTTGAATATGCGCAAACCCCCGGCCTTGACTGGATCGGCGGCACGATCACCCGGATCGTCCCGGCCAACCCCGCGTTCAAGGTGCCGCATATGGGCTGGAACGATCTGGTGATCGACCAGCCGCACCCGGTTCTGGCAGGGATCGACACCGGCGATCATGCCTATTTCGTCCATTCCTACGCCATGCAGGTCGCCGACCCTGCGCACCGTCTGGCACATGTGGATTACGCGGGCGACGTGACCGCGATCATCGGGCGCGACAACATCGTCGGCACGCAGTTCCATCCTGAGAAAAGTCAGGCGACGGGGTTACGGTTGATCGGGAATTTTCTAAGCTGGCGGCCCTAGCGCCGCGCCTCGCCCAGCCCTTCCAATATCTCGATCTGAATCTGCTGCATCTCGACTAAACGCTCCCATTGCCGTGCCAGTTGGTGGTCGATCTTTTCGTGCAGCTGGCGGATTTCCAACTCGGCCTTGAGGTTGACGCGGTAATCGTTTTCGGCGCGCAACCTGTCCTTGGCCTCTTTGCGCCCCTGACTCATCATGATGACGGGAGCCTGCAAGGCGGCGACGCAGGACAGGACAAGGTTCAACAGAATGAACGGATAGGGATCGAAGGGCTGCATCAAAAGCCCGATCGCGTTCACCGTGATCCAGACGATCAGAACGACCATGAACCCGATGATAAACCGCCATGACCCGCCAAAATCGGCGACCCGGTCGGCCATGCGTTCGCCAAACGTCGTGGCTGCCGCCACCCGATCGCCCGGCGGCTGCGAGATCACGGCGCCTTGGGCGATACTGTCGATGACCTGCCGTTCAAGCTGGCCCAACTCGCCGCGCTCGTCTTCGAGCATCGCTTCGACATAACGGCGGCGATAACGGGCCAGATCGGGCTGGCAGATGTGATCGCCTTTGACCCAATCGGGATGTTCGGCGCGGATCATTTCGGAAATGCCGCTGCGCACGTCAGTCCAGTCGTGCAGGTCTTGCCGATCGAAAGGCTTGCCGCATATCCGGCAGATAAGTTGCGGCGCTTGGGTCACCCGGGCAATCCATTATCGGTGCCATGTTGAAACGCAAACAGCGGGCCACGCGACCCGCCGTTTGTCAATCGCACCACGGGAATTACTGCACCCGCGTCCAGTTCTGGCTGGCGCAGATCAGACCACCGGCGACGCAACCGCGCAGCCGCAGCTGGTCGCCGCTCACGTCCATCTTGCCGACATAGATCTTGTCGTTGGACGGGCGCCAGACTTGCCCGGCATAAGACCCGTCACCAGCCGGGGCCATGTCGATCACGATCTGGCGACCCAGGTTCGGCGACTGGTATTCGCCGGTCGCGTTGAATGTCTGGTTGATCGTGCCACAAAACGCAGCACCACAGGGCGCGATCACGACCATCGCATAGGCGCCGTCGTCAACTTCGGTCTGCCACGTGCCTTCGGCCGGATCGGCCCATGCCGCCCCTGCCATCGCGACCAAGGCCCCTGCAGCCATCAAGAACTTGTTCATCTCTTCTCCTCCCATGAGAATTGTCGCCGTATCTGTGCCGATCCGCCGATTCCAATCAAGCCTGACGTTGGGTCGGCAGATTGGGGGTCGGCAGATTGGGGGTCGGCCGATTGCATCCCGCGCATCACCTGCCTAAACAGCGCCAAGCACACAGAGGACCGCCATGATCCTGTATCCCGCCATCGACCTCAAGGACGGTGCCGCCGTGCGGTTGGTGCATGGCGACATGGACCGCGTGACGGTGTTCAACGACGACCCCGCTGCGCAGGCGCGGGCCTTCGTCGCGGCCGGCTGCCAATGGCTGCATCTGGTGGACCTGAACGGCGCCTTTGCAGGAACGCCGGTGAACGCCGCCCCGGTCGCCGCGATCCTTGCCGCCTGCCCGGTGCCGGTGCAACTGGGCGGGGGCATCCGCGACATGGCCACGATCGAAGGTTGGCTAGACAAGGGGTTGGCGCGGGTCATCCTTGGTACCGTCGCGGTCGAAAATCCCGATCTGGTGCGCGCGGCGGCCAAAGCGTTCCCCGGTCAGGTCGCCGTTGGTATCGACGCCCGCAACGGGCGCGTCGCGACCAAAGGCTGGGCAACGGAAACCGACCTGATGGTCACCGATCTTGCCCGCAGTTTCGAAGACGCAGGCGTCGCGGCAATCATCTACACCGACATCCTGCGCGACGGCGCGATGGGGGGGCCGAACGTCGCTGCGACCGAAGCCTTGGCGCGTGCCGTGGCAATCCCGGTGATTGCCTCTGGCGGGGTTTCGTCACTGGCTGACCTGCTGGCGCTACGCGACACCGCGGTGATCGCCGGAGCGATTTCCGGGCGGGCCCTTTACGACGGGGCTATTGACTTGCGCGCCGCGCTCGGAGCTCTCGTCTCATGCTGAAAACCCGGATCATTCCCTGCCTTGACGTCGCCAACGGGCGCGTCGTCAAAGGCGTCAACTTTGTCGATCTGGTCGATGCGGGCGATCCGGTCGATGCGGCGCGGGCCTATGACGCGGCAGGCGCGGACGAATTGTGTTTCCTTGACATCATGGCGACGCAGGAAAATCGCGGCACCATGTTCGATCTGGTGACGCGCACCGCCGAAACCGTGTTCATGCCGCTGACGGTGGGCGGCGGGGTGCGCAGCCACGCTGACGTGCGCGACCTGCTGCTGGCCGGGGCCGACAAGGTGTCGTTCAATTCCGCCGCCGTCGCCAACCCTGATGTCGTGGCGCAGGCTGCCGATCGGTTCGGGTCGCAGTGCATCGTCGTCGCCATGGACGCCAAGACGGTCGCCCCCGGCAAATGGGAGATCTTCACCCACGGCGGACGGCGGGCGACAGGGATCGACGCAGTCGATTTTGCCCGCACCGTGGTCGCCAAGGGGGCCGGCGAAATCCTGTTGACCTCAATGGATCGTGACGGCACGAAATTGGGGTTCAACCTGCCACTGACCCGCGCCGTCAGTGACGCAGTGGCAGTCCCCGTGATCGCCTCGGGCGGCGTCGGCACACTGGATCATCTGGTCGACGGAATTACGCTGGGCGGCGCTTCTGCCGTCCTCGCCGCCTCAATCTTTCACTTCGGCACCTTCACCATTGCAGAGGCCAAGGCTCACATGGCCGCCGCCGGCATCCCGATGAGGCTGACATGACCCTGCAATCCCTTGCCGCCACCATCGCCGCCCGTCTGGACGCCGACCCCGCGACAAGCTGGACAGCCAAGCTGCTGGCACAGGGCCCGGACAAATGCGCCGAGAAGTTTGGAGAGGAGGCCATCGAGGCGATCATCGCGGCGGTCAAAGGCGACAAGGCCCGGCTGACCGCCGAGGCCGCCGATGTCCTCTATCACCTGCTCGTCATGTGCACCGCGCGGGGCGTGACGTTATCTGACATCGAGGCCGAGCTGACACGGCGCGACAGCCAATCCGGCATCGCTGAAAAAGCCTCGCGCCCCTAGGTTTTTTGGCCAAAGATATGCCGGGTTGAGGCTGGCCCCGCCGCCGTCAGCGCCGCGCGAAACCGCCCGGAAACAGGCGCGGAATCTCGATCGCCGGACAGCGGTTCTGCACGACGGTCACCCCGGCGGCGCGGGCCACAGCCGCCGCGTCGTCATGCACGACACCAAGCTGGGTCCAGATCACCGGCAGGTCGGGCCAGCGGGCAAGTGCGTCGTCGACGATCCCCGGCAAGGCATCGGATCGGCGGAACACATCGACCATATCCACATCGCCGGGCAACGCGGCCAGTTCGGGGTAAACGACCTCGCCCAGCAATTCCTGCCCTGCCAACCCCGGATTGACCGGGATTACTTCAAAACCCTGCCGTTGCAGGAAGCGCATGACGCCGTGGCTGGGACGGGCAGGATTGGCCGAGGCCCCGATCAGGGCAATCCTGCGGATCCGCCCGAACAGGTCGCGCAACTGGTTATCTGATAAATCCATACGAAACCCCGATAAAAAAGCGCCCGAGGGGGACCCCGGGCGCAAGGTATGGAACGAGGGACAGTGAATTGAAACGCAAATGTTCCAGACCTGCGCTTCCAAGGTCTGATTTAGTCAGAAAATGGCTGCGCAAAAGAGGCTGTCAGCGAAACGTGAACAGCCTTTCAGCCCGCCAGGATATCCGGCCAGAACCCGTTGGCGCGCACGATATTGCCGGGAATATCTTCGGTCCAGATCGTGCGCACGTTGACGGAATAGTTCAGATACAACCGCCCCTGGTGGATGGTCCAGGCCTCGGGCACCGTCGTCGCAATCGCGCCCTGCGCCATCGCATAGGCGCAATATCCGCCATATTCCGGCGCATAGGCGGTTGGGTTCATCTCAAAGGCCATCATGGTGTCGAGACTGGAAAACCGCCAGGCCGCACCGCGCCACATGATTGACAGGGACGGATCGCCCGGGACCGGGGCGCCGTTGGTGAAATAGGCGACCGGATCGTAGCCATGGATCGCCACGCCGCCCGAGGCAAAGACATCGGGACTGGCAGCCAGCGCAGGACGGGCGGCAAAGGGAGCGACGGCCAGGAGGCCAAGAAAGGTGCGGCGGTAAAGCATGTCAGGACTCATCGGCAATTTGCATTGATCCAAGGATGCACCGCATACCTGCGCGAAAGAACCCACTTCGCCCCTACCTCGCCAAGGTGTGACAAAGAAGCGGTAAAATTTCAGTCGAAAATGTCGTCGACCTCGTCCCAGAATTCTTCCCACAATTTGCGACCCAAGCCATTGACAAAGCTTTTTTTCGGGGTCCGCGGTCAGGCTTTGACGGGCGAAAACAAGCCGCCGCGCGGGAGGGTGCAGACCGTTGCGTCGGCGTTTTGTGCGACGCGATCGGTAACATTTTCAGATACCGCAGCGGTGCCCCGCAGGCCGCGCAGGCCAGTTCGTGTCGCGCCCGGCCCCGCAATTGCAACACGGTCTTCGAACCGCAATAACAACAGGTCGCGATTTTCGTCAGCATGAGACCCTCTGCCTGAAGCGTTTTGCGTTTGACAGGAACCGCAATTCGCAGCCTCTCCCTTAAGTCGAATGCGATCCGCGATACCTCTGTTTCAGATGAAACGCAAAACGCGTTAACCTCTGGCGGCATAAAGGGCGACAGCGGCGGCATTCGACACGTTCAGCGACCCGAACCCGCCCGCCGCGTCGATCCGCACCAGCGCGTCGCAGGTGTCGCGCGACCGCTCGCGCAGGCCCGGCCCCTCGGCCCCCATAACCAGCGCGACAGGGCGGTCGCGCCGCCCCGCCAGCGCCTGTTCGATGGTCTGCGTCGCCTCACCGTCCAGCCCCAGGATCAGGTATCCCATCGCCTGCAATTCCTGCATCCCGTCCGCCAGATTGCGGATCCGCAGATACGGCTGGCGTTCCAGTGCGCCGCTGGCGGTCTTTGCCAGCGCCCCGGTTTCGGGGGCGGAATGGCGCTGCACACCGACAACGGCGCGACAGCCGAACACCTCGGCGGATCGCAGGATCGCGCCGACGTTGTGCGGGTCGGTGACGCGGTCGAGCATGACGATCCGGGCCGGATCGGAGCCGGGGCCAAGGGCGATGTCGGTCAGCGACCCCCAGTCGAGCGGTTTGACCTCAAGCGCGGCACCCTGATGAACTGAGTCGGGATCGACCGGGGCGGCAAACTTGCGCGGATCAGATATTTCAGGCTCCATCCCGCTCACCGTCACTGCCTCTGCCAGCTTGTCCAGCGCATTGCGGGTGACGACCAGCCGCAGCCTGGTGCGGGCCGGATTCATCAGCGCATCGCGGACCGCGTGCAGGCCGAACAGCCAGACGGTTTCAGCCGCCGACGCACGCTTGGCGCGTTCCTTGTCGATCACCCACTTCGGCTTTTCCATCAGGCACTCCCGGCTGCTGACCGCCCTTGTCGCCCATCGGGACCGACACGCGCAAGGGGCACCGGATTTTCCTGTTGACGGGCCAAGAGGGCACAAGTATTCCCCGGCTCGCACCGCAGGGCCTTGGCCCAAGGGGCGTGGGCGACAGGCCGCAAGGTGTGGCAGGAGACTGTAACTCTCTCGCGGAGACGCACGCCTGGTTCGATTCCAGGGTCGCCCACCATTCATAAAGATGAGTCCCAATTTGATAAATTGCAGGCTGACCACGGGGATCGTCAGGCAGGGCGGATCTTGTGCACGTCGCTGGAACCGAT
>JBBSBK010000002.1:0-77775 GCA_038251315.1 Rhodobacterales bacterium
CGCACCAGCGACCAGTGCAGTGGCCGCAGAGGCCAGCAGCAGTTTTTTCATAATGTCTTCTCCCAAGTGGATATTGTTATCCTGTTGGGCAGATTAGCCAGCCGTTTTGCAAAAGAAAAGCCGTTGTTTGCAGGCGCTTCGCCCGCAAAGGTTGCGCAAACAGCCCGAAACAGCTGGTTTTGCGCTAACAGCGGGACCGCAACGAGGCCTAGATCGACAGCCGCGTCGCATGGGTGCCGCGTTCGCGGTAAGGGGTGGTGTCGTAGTGCGACCTGTAGCATTTGGAAAAATGCGACGGACTGGCAAAACCGCAGGCCAGCGCGACGTTGATCACGCTCATATCCGTCTGCATCAAAAGGTTGCGGGCCTTTTGCAGCCGCAGTTCCATGTAATAGCGCTTGGGCGACCGGTTGAGGTAGCGGCGGAACAGCCGTTCGAGTTGCCGCGTCGACATGCCGACATGGCGCGCCAAAGTGGCCGGGCTGATCGGCTCCTCGATATTCTGTTCCATCATCTGGATGACGCGCGACAGTTTCGGGTGGCGCACCCCGATCCGGGTCGGGATCGACAGACGCTGGGTGTCCTGATCCGTGCGAATGGTCGAATAGATCAACGTGTCGGCGACGGCATTGGCCAGATCTTCGCCATGTTCGTCGGCAATGATCTTCAGCATCAGGTCGATCGAAGCCGTGCCCCCGGCGGTGGTCATCCGGTTACCGTCGATCACGAAGATCGACTTGGTGAGGTTCACGTCTTCGAATTCTTCGGCGAAACTGTCCTGATTTTCCCAGTGAATCGTCGCCTTCTTGCCGTCAAGCAGCCCCGCCTTGGCCAGCGAATAGCCCGCCGTACACAACCCCGCCATCACAGCGCCGCGACGGGATTCGCGGCGCAGCCAGTTCAGAATCTTGCGGGTTGTTGCCTGCTGCACATCGATTCCGCCGCAGAGCATCACAGTATCGTCACGTTCAAGCTCGATCAGATCGGCGGTCAGTTTGAATTCGGTGCCGTTGGAACAACGCGCGATCTGGCCGCCTTCGCCGATCACGATCCAGTCATAAAGGGTCCTGCCGGCTGTGCGGTTGGCGATCCGCAGGCTTTCCACCGCGCAGGCAAAGCAAAGCATGGTGAAATTGTCGAGAAGGGCAAAGACAAAGCGGCGCGGCTTGGCCTTGCCCGGCACTGCGACGATCTGCGGTTGAATGTCCATTTCGGGGGTCCGGGGATACATTTCGCAAGACCACATCAGGTTTGGATTGCCGCCGCAAGGGCAATCATATGCGTCAGGATATGTCGCTGCTGGGCGTTTCGATGCGGCAATTTGCCATTGGCCCGGTAGGGCGTGCAGTCTATAAGCCGCACCTGACATCGCGGGCCAAACCCGCGAAACCGACGGAGACAAGCATGACAGAGTGGCAGAAAACCGACTGGCGCAAAAAGCCCCGGGTGCAGATGCCCGACTATACTGACGCCGCCGCCCTAAAGGGCGTCGAGGCGCGGTTGGCCAGCTATCCTCCGCTGGTTTTCGCGGGCGAGGCACGCCGCCTGAAATCGCATTTGGCCAAGGCCAGTCGTGGCGAGGCGTTTTTGTTGCAAGGTGGCGACTGTGCCGAAAGTTTCGCCGAGTTCTCGGCCGATGGTATCCGTGACACATTCAAGGTCATGCTGCAGATGGCGATGGTGCTGACCTTCGGGGCGAAGGTGCCGGTCATCAAGGTGGGCCGCATGGCCGGCCAGTTCGCCAAACCGCGGTCGGCTGCGACCGAAGTGGCAGGCGGACAGGAACTGCCCAGCTATCGCGGCGACATCATCAACGGTTTCGATTTCACACCCGAGGCGCGGATTCCCGATCCCGAGCGGATGGCGCAGGCCTATTTGCAGGCGGCGGCAACGCTGAACCTGCTGCGGGCCTTTTCGACGGGCGGTTACGCCGACGTCCACAAGGTACACGCCTGGACGCTGGGATTCACTGGCGCGCCGGAAGCCGAAAAATACCGCGAGATGGCGAACCGGATCAGCGATACGCTTGATTTCATGGAAGCTGCCGGGATCCGGGCCGAGGCGAGCCATGCGATGGAGACGGTAGAGTTTTACACCAGTCACGAGGCACTTTTGCTGGAATACGAAGAGGCGCTGACGCGAGTCGACTCGACCACCGGCAAATGGCTGGCCGGGTCGGGGCACATGATATGGATCGGCGACCGCACCCGCCAACCGGACGGCGCGCATGTCGAATACTGCGCCGGGGTGCAGAACCCGATCGGCTTGAAATGCGGGCCATCGATGACCTCGGGGCATCTCAAGGCGCTGATGGCGCGGCTCAACCCCAGGAACGAGGCGGGGCGGCTGACGCTGATTGCCCGATTCGGGGCAGGGGCCGTGGGCGAACACCTGCCGCGCCTGATCCGTGCCGTCACCGAAGAGGGCGCCAACGTCGTCTGGTCCTGCGATCCGATGCACGGCAACACCATCAAATCGACCAGCGGCTACAAGACCCGGCCGTTCGAATCAGTGCTACACGAAGTGCGCGAGTTTTTCGGCGTGCATGCCGCCGAAGGCACCATTCCCGGTGGCGTGCATTTCGAGATGACGGGCAAGGACGTGACCGAATGCACCGGCGGCGTGCGCGCCGTCACCGACGAGGATCTGTCGGACCGCTATCATACCGCCTGCGATCCGCGCCTGAATGCGTCGCAGTCCCTTGAACTGGCGTTTCTGGTGGCCGAGGAACTGTCGGCGCGGCGCAGCAATATGCAGCAGGCAGAAGCGGTCTAGTCGTTCGACACGACAAGCCGCAGGTCGGGGCGGAACCGCGTCTGCGTTTGCGCCGGACGGGGCGAACCTGCGACGGCCCGCAGCGGGGCCGCCCCGGCCTGCGGCGCGATATCGTCCAGCCGAAATACGCCGGTCGGCGGTATTTGCAGGGTCCGCGCCCCGAACCCGATCCGCCCGTCGATCAGCGCGGCGCCCAGGATGCGCGTCACCTGTCCATCGGCCCCGGCTAGCGGCAGCATCAGCAGGCGACCTGCCAGCCGTCCGCGCGTCAGGCTGCGTGGTGCATAAAGCGGCAATTCGACGATGGCCGGACGATCGAACGCCGCCTGCAAGTGGTCGGCGAGCGTGTCGCGCGCATCCGGTGCGAACAGCACCGACAGCGGCATCCCACGCCCGTCAGCCCCGATCAGGTCGTTGATCCGCTGGCCTGACACCCGCAACCGGGCGACCTGCGGGCTGACCCGTTCGGCGATAAAGGCATGCGGCAGCACCGCGTCGATCCGCGTCGGGTCAACCGCAGACCGCACCGGCAAACGCTGCGCCCCACGCAATTCACGCCAGTAGCGTTCCAGCGATTGCAACAGCGAAACGCCCTGCACGGGTTGATGCATCGGCAGAATCTCGTGATCGTGCGGAAAATCGTCGTTGTCCATGATCCGGGTTCCTTGCTGCTTGCGCCTCACGACTCGAAACCTAGGCCTTTTACGAAAACTTTTCACTAATCAAACGTTAAGCCGGTTAATGGCGGCGATGTCTTGCCCCGCGTGGTCGATTGCCTATAGGTGCGCACAGGTTTTGCCAAAGGGAAGCGCCGCGTGATCCAGTCGATGACCGCATTCGCCAGTCGAACAGGCACGCACGATGGGGCTAGTTGGATTTGGGACATGCGCGGCGTCAACGCCCGTGGGCTGGACCTGCGGCTGCGGCTGCCGGATGGGTTGGGCGGGCTTGAATCGGCGCTGCGGGGGGCGCTGACCAAGGCGTTCGCGCGGGGCAATATCAGCGTCGCCTTGCGCCTCACCCATAACGCGAACGCGGGTGCGTTGCAGTTGGACCCCTTCCAGCTTGACCGCGTTCTGGCCGCTTTTGAACAGGTCCAGGAACGCGCATTCGCGATGGGTGTGACCCTTGGTCAACCCAGCGCGGCTGATGTGCTGGCGCAGGGCGGCGTGGTCGTCCAAGGCGTCGCCGACGAAGATTCGTCTCTTCTTGTCAGGGTTTTGATGGCCGATATTGATGTGCTCGTCGCCGATTTCACCGCCATGCGCAGCGCCGAGGGCGACGCGTTGCAGGCAATCATGCGCGACCAGATCGCCGATATTGACCGCCTGACCAATGCCGCAACCGCCACCGCAACCGCCCGGCGGACCGAGGTCAGCACCAATCTGACCGTGTCCCTGAAACGCATCGTCGCCGACGTGACCGACATCGATCCCTCCCGCATCGCGCAGGAACTGGCCATGATAGCCGTGAAATCCGACGTGACGGAAGAATTGGACCGCCTGCGCGCCCATGTCGCTGCCGCCCGCTCCTTGATCGACGATCCCGCCCCGGCGGGTCGCAAGCTGGATTTCCTCGCGCAGGAATTCAACCGCGAGGCCAATACCTTGTGTTCCAAGGCCGGATCGGTGGACCTGACGCGCATCGGTCTTGACCTCAAGGCGGTGATCGATCAGTTCCGCGAACAAGTTCAGAACGTGGAGTAACCCATTGGCGCGACGCGGACTTCTCATTATCCTGTCATCCCCTTCGGGGGCCGGAAAGTCGACGCTGGCGAAGCGCTTGCGCGACTGGGATCCGACGATCCGGTTTTCTGTTTCCGCCACGACCCGGCCCCCGCGCAAGGGTGAGGTTGACGGGCAGGACTACCACTTTGTCGACGATCCGACGTTCCGAAGCTGGGTCAGCGATGGCAAATTGCTCGAACATGCCAAGGTGTTCGACAACTATTATGGCAGCCCTGAAGCGCCGGTGCGCGAGACCGTGAACGCCGGGCGCGACGTTCTGTTCGACATCGACTGGCAGGGTGCCCAGCAGATCGCCAATTCGAAGATGCAAGCACATGTCCTGTCGATCTTCATCCTGCCGCCCAGTATCGCAGAACTGCGTCGTCGCCTGATCGGGCGCGGGCAAGACGATACGACGACCATCGCGCGGCGGATGGAGAAATGCTGGGACGAAATCAGCCATTGGGACGCCTACGATTACGTCCTTGTCAACGACGACCTGACCGAGACGGAAGAACGGCTGAAATCGATCTTGCGGGCCGAGCGGTTGCGACTGTCCCAGCAACCGGAGCTGGTCGATTGTGTCCGCAAGTTGCAGGCGGAATTCGAGGAAAAGCTGTGATCTATGCCCTCGATGGCATCGCTCCCGACATCGACCCTGCCGCATGGGTCGCCCCCGGCTGTCATATCGTTGGCCAAGTGACGCTCGCCGCCGATGCGTCGGTCTGGTTCGGCGTCACAATGCGCGGCGATAACGAACGGATAACAGTTGGGCAGGGGTCCAATGTGCAAGATCACAGCGTGCTGCATACCGATATGGGATTCCCGCTGACCATCGGGGCGGGTTGCACCATCGGCCACAAGGCGATGCTGCATGGCTGCACGATCGGCGACAATTCCCTGATCGGGATGGGGGCAACCGTCCTGAACGGCGCGGTGATTGGTACAGATTGCTTGATCGGGGCTGGGGCGCTAATCACCGAGAACAAGGTGATCCCGGACGGGTCGCTGGTGATGGGGGCGCCGGGCCGCGTGGTGCGCAGCCTCGACGCCGCCGCCATCGACCATTTGCGCCTGTCCGCGCTTGGCTATCAACAAAACGCCCGCCGCTTTCGCGCGGGACTGCGTGAGGTCCAACATGACGAAATCCCCTGAATCGCTGGTCCGCCGCACCGTCTGGCCGTCGTCCGTATCGACGCCGGTGGTGACCCCCCTGCAAATGTCGGTCGTCTATGCCTCGCCCGACCCCGACAGCCTTGATGCCCAATACGCCGATGCGTCCGGGTTCACCTATTCGCGCGAAGGGCATCCGAACGCGCAGGTGCTGGCGCAAAAGATCGATTATCTCGAAGGGGCCAAAAACGGAATCATCACCGGGTCGGGCATGTCGGCCATCGGCGCGGTGTTCCTCGGTTGCCTCAAGGCCGGTGATCATGTGCTGGGGGGCGATCAGCTCTACGGCCGCAGCCTGCGCCTGATGACGCAGGATTTGCCGCGTCTGGGGATCGAAACCTCGCTCGCCGATCCGACCGACCTTGCGGCGATGCGGACGGCGGTGCGCTCCAATACGGCGATGATCCTCGTCGAGGTGATGTCGAACCCGACGATCCGGATCGCCGATATGGATGCAATTACCGCACTGGCGAAAGAGGTCGGGGCGCTGCTGGTCGTCGACAACACGTTCACCACGCCGCGCCTGTATCGTCCGTTCGACCATGGTGCCGATATCATTGTCCATTCAGTGACGAAACTGTTGAGCGGTCATGCTGATGCGATGCTGGGCTACGTCGCCGCCCGCGATCCGGCCGTTCGCACGAAGATCAACGACGCCAATGTGACCTGGGGGATGACGCCCAGTCCCTTCGATTGTTGGCTGGCCGAACGCGGCCTGCATTCGTTCGATCTGCGGCTGGATAGGGCCGAACAGACGGCGGCGCGGCTGGCCGATGCGCTGGCAGACTGTCCTGACGTCAACCGCGTCATCTATCCGACCCGCCCCGATCACCCCGACCACAACCGGGCGGTGGGATTGCTGAACGGGCGCGGCGGCAACATGCTGTCGTTCGAACTGAAAGGCGGTCGGGCGGCGGCCAACGCAATGACCCGCGCCGCGCCGCAAATCGCCTTTGCGCCGACGCTCGGCGATGTGGCGACGACCCTGTCGCATCCGGCGTCGAGCAGCCACCGGGGTCTGACACCAGAAGGGCGCGCGGCCCTGGGGATCAGCGAAGGATTTTTCCGCGTGTCGGTGGGGATCGAAGAACCGGACCTGCTGATCGCCGAAATGCTGCGGGCCGTCGCGGCCTCAGCCCGGATTTAGCGACAGGATCGCAAAGTTCAATGTAGGTGCGATGCTGCGGACCTCGGCAACGATCAGGCCGGGGTTCGGTATCGGGTGTGTCACAGCCCGATAACGGCCGCGAAAGTCGAGGGTTCGCAGCGTCGCGGCGACGTCCAGAACGTCGAAACTTTGCTGCACCAGTCCCGATAGGATGATCTCTGGACAAAGCTGTAAAAGAATCGCTGCATCCAGGTCGGTGAAATCGGCAAAATGAAACCCCGGAATGATCGGCGGTGAGCGACCGCGCGACCGCCAGCGGTCAAGATCGCCGAGGACCAGCATAACCGGCACGCCGCTGTCCTTATCCAGCTTCTTTGCGACAATCGTTGCGCCCAAGAAATTCATCCCATCATCAGCGCGTCATGGTCGGGACGCACCACAAGAACTGGTCACGGTCTCTGCTCGGATCCTGACAAATTCAATTATAGGGAGATAAGATTTCACGTCAAACAACTCTTGGCGCAGAACACCCCGGCTTTTCGATGCCTGTGATCTGGCTTAGGAACAGCGCATGACCCCAGCACCCGCCCTGTCCTGGATCGACGCGATTCCCCTGCCGACGCTGGTGATCGGGGCGGACGAACGTCTGATGGGACTGAACAGACCGGCGCAGCGGATCTTTGGCGCTGACGCGGCGGGCCGTCACTATATTACCGCGCTGCGCCAACCCGACCTATTGGATGCCATCGAACTGACGCTGAAAACCGCTGTGGCACAAGCCACCCGCTATCTGGGCCGGATGGCCGACGCCGATGTGACCTATGACGTGACGGTGAACGCGGTTGTCGGTGGGCAAGTCATCGTGACCTTCACCGACATCACCCCGATTGAAGCGGCCGGGCAGATGCGCCGCGATTTTGTTGCCAACGTCAGTCACGAATTGCGCACGCCGCTGACCGCTTTGATGGGGTTTATCGAAACCCTGCGAGGACCGGCCCGCAACGATGCCGGCGCCCGCGATAGGTTCCTTGGGATCATGGAACACGAAGCCGCGCGGATGGCGCGGCTGGTCGATGATCTTTTGTCGCTGGCGCGGGTGGAGGAGGACGAACGCCTGCGTCCCACAACTTCGGTCGATCTGGTCGGACTCGTGACCGCTGTGACCGACCTTCTGGCGCCGGTCGCGGCGGTGTCGGGTGTACACCTCAAACCCAAACTGCCTGCGGCAAAGGTACTGGTGCCGGGCGACGCAGGGCAGTTGCAGCAGGTGCTGTCGAACCTGATCGAAAACGCGATCAAATACGGAGTGTCGGGTGGCTACGTCGACATCACTCTGTCCGAACCTGCCCCCGAACCAACCCTGCGGGCCGATGGCGTGCGCCTGTCGGTCGAGGATTATGGCGACGGCATCGCCCCGCATCACATTCCGCGGCTCACCGAACGCTTTTACCGTGTCGACCTGCACAGGTCACGCGAGGTGGGGGGGACCGGTCTTGGTCTGGCCATCGTCAAACATATTGTTAACCGGCACCGGGGTCGGCTGCGTTTTGACAGTGCTTTGGGGCAGGGGACACGGGTGACGGTGATTTTGCCGGTCACCTAGGGTCAGGACCTATAAACCTAAATGTTTGGCAGGCCGTCGCGGCGAACCCGAGCCGAACTGCTCATAGGCCGCAACTGCAGCCGGAACTCGTCCTGCATTAATTCAGGATCAAGCGGCTCAACTGTGCTATATTCCATGCTGCTGATGCAGCGAAGACAGTGAGGGTTTGGATGCAAGTCGATCAGACGATGCCGGCTCCTGAGATGCTCAAGGTAGGCGACGTTGCGTATCCCTTCGTCTCAGCAGGAACAGGCGAACCTGTCCTGTTCGTCAACGGCTCCTGGGCCGACCTTCGAGGCTGGTGCGATCTTTGGCAGGACGTGGCGGCCGATCATCGATTCATGGCCTATACGCACCGGCACTTTGGAGTCACCCAATGGCCCCAGGACAAGCCGTTCTCTCGGGATGTGCACACGGCCGATCTGGTTGCGATCCTTCGGACGCTGAATGAACCCGTCCATCTGGTCGGCTGGTCCTACAGCGGCGGCATGGTGCTGCGTGCGGCCTTGGAGGTGCCCGACCTCGTTCGCACGGTGACGGTCTATGAGCCGGCGCTGAATTCGATCCTTCCCGACACGCTAAAGAACAAGGCGCTGCTTGAGGCTTTCGGCCAGGGCTTTGCAGGAGCATATGCTGCGGCAAAGGCGGGCGATGGGGCCAGCGCGATGCCGATGGCAGTCGAGTTCGTACTAGGCATGGAGAAGGGTGGGTTCGCGACATTGGACCCGCGTATCCAAGCGATGCTAATCGAGAATGCCCACACGATGATCCCGGACTTTGACGCCCCTCCAGCAGAACCGCTGACCTGCGCGCAGATTGGCGAGGTGTCGTGCCCTGTTCTCCTCATCGTCGGTTCGGAAACCCTGCCGCACTACAGGCTCGTGGCGGCAGAGGTCCTGGCTTATCTGCCGGACGCTTCGCTGTCAGAAATCCAAGGTGTCAGTCATGGGGGTCCGTGGCAAGCCCGGCGTGAATTTGTGCGGCGGGTCCTCGACTTCGTGGACCTGAACGCCCGGGGGCCGAATGCTTGATAGGTCCAGAGCCTAGCAAAGGTCGGAATGCTTGCGGTGCGGACCTTTCAGGCCTTCGGCCAACAACTCATTTATGCGGAAGATTATCCGCAAAATGTACCCAGGACAGCATCTCGTTCGCATGAAAATGGGCAGTCGGCACGACCGCTTCAGGATCTGCCAAAAGTGCCGCATAGAAGTGCGTTTCATTCGGGTAGCGGGTTGACCTAAAAAACATTGGAGAACCGCATATCGAACAGAATCCACGCGTAATTCCAGCGCTACTTTCATAGCTGACTGGTTCATTCCCAGTGAATTTCCAGGAGCCGTTTTCTTGCCCGATCCATGTTGTCATCGGTGAAGCAGTTGCGCGACGGCAGCTTTCACAATGACAGTGACCGACCCAATTGTGATCTCCAGTCAATTGTGATCTCCAGTCAACTCAAACCCGCATGATCCACAAAGGCAGTGGCCTGTAAGCGAGGTCTTGATATTCATGGTGATCGTTAACCTCGGTTTGACCTGACACTTTCATGACACTCGGCCCGCATGCTAACAAGATAAATTGGCGGCTGGTGTCAGGAGGGGGTCACGGCAGCAATCCCCGCAATTCCACCTACCGTCACAAAACCTTTACACAACCGTCACAAAAGCGTGGTGCGGCTGGCCTAGCAGGCAGGCACGGGACCGGCGGCTCGCGCTGGTCCGATGTCTGCTGACAGGAGAATTGACATGACTTTCACGAAACTGGCCGTATCGACCTTTGCCCTTGCCGCAATGGGTGCAACCGCCGCTGTCGCCCGCGATAACGTGCAGATCGCCGGATCGTCGACCGTGCTTCCCTACGCGTCGATCGTCGCCGAGGCCTTTGGCGAAAACTTTGATTTCCCGACTCCGGTCGTCGAAGGCGGTGGCTCGGGTGCCGGCCGCAAGATGCTGTGCGAAGGTGTGGGTGAAGCCACTATCGACATCGCAAACTCGTCCTCGCGTATCAAGCAGTCGGATATCGATGACTGCGCCGCCAACGGCGTGACCGACATCATGGAAGTCCGTTTCGGCTATGACGGCATCGTCTTTGCCTCCAAGATTGACGGTCCGTCCTTCGCCTATACCCCCGCCGACTGGTATAACGCCATTGCCGCGCAGGTGATGGTCGACGGTGCGCTGGTGGACAACCCCAACAGCAACTGGAATCAAGTCAACGGCGATCTGCCCGATCAGGCGATCCTGGCCTTCATCCCCGGCACCAAGCACGGAACCCGTGAAGTGTTCGACGTCAAGGTGATCGAGGTCGGCTGTGAAGAAACCGGTGCCGCTGCCGCATTCGAGGCTGCCGGTGTCGAGGACGGTTGCACCAAGCTGCGCACTGACGGCGTGTCGGTCGATATCGACGGCGACTATACAGAAACGCTGGCACGGCTTGACGCAAACCCGAATGCCATCGGCGTCTTCGGCCTTTCATTCTACGAAAACAACACCGACAAGCTGCAGGTTGCGACGATGGGCGGCGTGATGCCGTCGACCGAAAACATCGCGAGCGGCGAATACCCGGTGTCGCGTCCGCTGTATTTCTACGTAAAGAATGCACATCTGGGTGTGATCCCCGGCATGAAGGAATACATTGAATTCTTCGTGTCCGACGACATGGCCGGACCGGACGGTCCGCTTGCCGCCTATGGCCTTGTGTCCGATCCCGAACTGGCCGCAACGCAGGCGATGGTTGCTGCACAAACCCCGATGGGTCCGCTGGAATAACCAGCCCTTTCGATCCGGTGGCGCCCTGAAAGAGGCGCCACCATTTCAATTCTCACCACGTTTTTCCACGGGATCAGACATGAGTGTTGGCCTGATTAGTCTTATCATCCTCATCATCGCGGTCCTTGGCTACGTGGCCGGGCGGGCGCGGGCGGTACAATCCGCCGGGGGCGACATCCGTCGGCTACACTCGCTGCCTGGATATTATGGCCAGACCGTGATGTTGGCATCTGCTGTGCCGGCCTTTCTGGTGATGATCCTGTGGCTGCTGGTGCAACCGCTTTATATCGAATCCCGCGTCACCAGTCTGATCGCGCCCGCCGACATTGCCGACGGCAGTTCACGCGCACTGGTCATGGCCGATGTCCGCCGCATTTCCGACGGGCTTGACGTCGCTGTCGGGCAGGGCGCCATGACCGAGGTCGATCTGGACCGCATGCGCGCCGATATATCGGATGTGCGTGGCCGGCTGGCTTTGGTTGGCGTCGCCATCGGTTCGGATGTCGAGCAGTCGGTCTTTGTCGCCGCCAAGGAATACCGCCAGCTAAGCGGCACGCTGCGGTGGATCCTCGCCGCCGTTGTGATCGGCCTGGCGCTGGCCGGCGCCGCCTATGCATGGACCCGGATCAACAAGGAGTTCCGCGCCCGCAATGTCTCTGAACGGGCGGTCAAGGCGCTTTTGATACTTTGCTCGGTGACCGCCATTCTGACCACGGTCGGTATCGTCGCGTCGCTGGTGTTCGAGACCTTGCATTTCTTCCGGTTGTATCCGGCGCGTGACTTCTTTTTCAGCTCCACCTGGAATCCGCAGTTCCGCGGCGGGTCGGACCTTGGGATCATCCCGCTGCTCTGGGGCACACTTTACGTGTCGTTCGTGGCACTTGTCGTCGCGGTTCCGGTCGGTCTCATGGCGGCGATCTACATGGCCGAATACGCGTCGCGGCGCGTGCGCTCGGTGGTCAAACCCGCGATCGAGGTGCTGGCGGGCATCCCCACCATCGTCTACGGCCTTTTCGCGTTGATCACAGTCGGGCCGCTATTGCGCGATTATTTCGCGCAACCGCTGGGCCTGGGCACGTCGTCGTCTTCGGTGATGACCGCAGGACTTGTCATGGGCATCATGCTGATCCCTTTCGTGTCGTCGCTGTCGGATGACGTCATCAACGCGGTGCCGCAGGCGATGCGCGACGGATCCTTTGGTCTGGGTGCCACGCAGTCGGAAACCGTGCGGCAGGTAATCCTGCCCGCAGCCCTGCCCGGTATCGTCGGGGCGATCCTGCTGGCCGCCAGCCGCGCGATCGGCGAAACCATGATCGTGGTGCTCGGGGCAGGGGCCGCGGCCAAGCTGAGCCTCAATCCGTTCGAGGCAATGACCACCATCACCGTCAAGATCGTCAGTCAGTTGACCGGGGATACCGAATTTGCCTCGCCCGAAACACTGGTCGCATTCGCGCTGGGGCTGTCGCTGTTCGTGGTGACGCTGGGGCTGAACATCATCGCACTTTACGTCGTCCGCAAGTATCGGGAACAATACGAATGACCGACATTTCAACCACGGGACCGCAGCGAATCCCTTCGTCGCTTTTCGCCGCAGACGCCCGCACCAAGCGGCGAAACGCAGCCGAATGGCGGTTTCGCCTTTATGGCATGATCGCAGTTGGCATCGGTCTGCTGGCGCTGGTCGGGCTGCTGTCGACGGTCCTTTACAACGGCTCCTCGGCGTTTTTCCAGACTTTCATCAAGCTGGATATCTACCTCGATCCCGAAGAACTGGACCCCACGGGCGCGCGCAACATCGAAGAGATCAGCAAGGTCACGACTTTCGGTTACAAACCGTTGATCGAGGCTGCCTTTGCCACTGCATTCGAAAGTCCGGAATTCGGCATCGAAGGGGTTTCGGTCAAGGACGCGGCCGATCTGATATCATCCGAAGGTGCCGCACAATTGCGCCGTTACGTTTTAGCCAACCCGGAAGCGATCGGCCAGACGGTCGGTTTCGATTTCCTGGCTGATGGCCGGATCGACGGGTACTATAAGGGCCGGGTGACGATGGCGTCAGCCGAGCTTGACAGCAACGTCAGCCCGCAGCAGTTGCAACTGGCCGACCAGCTGAAAGGTGCCGGACTGTTAAGCACGCACTGGAACTGGGGCTTTCTCACGATGGCTGACGCATCCGAGAACCGGCCCGAGGCCGCGGGTCTGGGTGTGGCGATCATCGGGTCGCTTTACATGATGGTCGTGGTGCTGGTCCTGGCGCTGCCGATCGGCGTCGCCGCCTCGATCTACCTCGAAGAGTTCGCACCGAAGAACTGGTTCACCGACATCATCGAGGTGAACATCTCGAACCTTGCCGCCGTGCCGTCGATCGTTTTCGGTATCCTTGGCCTTGCGCTGTTCATCAATACACTGGGCCTGCCGAAATCGGCGCCTATCGTCGGTGGTCTGGTGCTGACCCTGATGACGCTGCCGACGATCATCATCGCCACCCGTGCGTCCCTGAAGTCGGTGCCGCCGTCGATCCGCGACGCCGCGCTGGGCGTGGGAGCATCCAAGATGCAAGCGGTATTCCATCATGTGTTGCCGCTGGCGATGCCCGGTATCCTGACCGGTACGATCATTGGACTGGCGCAGGCGCTGGGTGAAACCGCACCGCTGCTGCTAATCGGCATGGTCGCATTCGTTCGCGATTTCCCCGCCGCATCGCCCGAAGGATTTTTCGATCCGGCGGCGGCTCTGCCGGTCCAGGTCTACAACTGGACACAGCGGGCCGATCCAGCCTTTGTCGAACGGGCATCGGGTGCGATCATCGTGCTGCTGGTGTTCCTGTTCATCATGAACGCGGTCGCCATTCTGTTGCGCCGCCGCTTTGAACGCCGCTGGTAGGGGACCCAAAAATGAACGATGTTCGACTGATTGAAAGAGACCTGAACATGAATGAAACCAAGATTTCCGCCAAAGGCGTTCAGGTCTACTATGGCGATACCCATGCGATCAAGGATGTCGATGTCGAAATCGCCGACAAGACCGTCACCGCCTTTATCGGCCCGTCGGGGTGTGGTAAATCGACGTTCCTGCGCTGCTTGAATCGGATGAACGACACCATCGACATTTGCCGGGTGACCGGCGATATCCGCATCGACGGCGAAAACATCTATGACGCCAAGGTTGATCCGGTGCAGTTGCGCGCCAAGGTCGGCATGGTGTTCCAGAAACCCAACCCGTTCCCTAAATCCATTTACGACAACGTCGCCTATGGCCCAAAAATCCACGGTATGGCCCGCAACAAGGCCGAGTTAGACGAGATCGTCGAAAGCTCGCTGAAAAAGGCAGCGCTGTGGAACGAGGCCAAGGACCGGCTTCAAAGCCCCGGCACCGGCTTGTCGGGTGGCCAGCAGCAACGCCTGTGCATCGCGCGCGCCATTGCCACTGCACCCGAGGTGTTGCTGATGGACGAACCCTGTTCGGCGCTCGACCCGATTGCCACCGCGCAAGTCGAAGAATTGATTGATGAACTTCGCCAGTCGTTCAGCGTTGTCATTGTGACCCATTCGATGCAACAGGCCGCGCGGGTCAGCCAACGCACCGCGTTCTTTCACCTTGGCAGCCTTGTGGAATACGGCGAGACCAACAAGATATTCACCAATCCCGTCGATCCGCGCACGGAAAGCTACATTTCCGGTCGGATCGGTTAAGGAGACAGATGATGAACGAACATATCTCATCCGCCTACGACCGCGATCTTGAAGCGATACAGGCGCTGGTCATGAAAATGGGTGGGCTGGTCGAGGCGGCCATACTTGACGGTGCAAAATCACTGGAAACCCGCGATCTGGAACTGGCCGAAAAGGTCCGCAAGGGCGACGCGGCCATCGACAGCCTCGAGGAAAAGATCAACGAAGAGGCGGCGCGCACAATTGCGCTGCGCGCGCCCGTGTCCAAGGATCTACGCGCCATCTTGGGTGTTTTGCGCCTTGCCGCCTCGCTGGAACGGGTCGGGGATTATGCCAAGAACATGGCCAAACGCACGTCCGTGCTGGCCGAAAACCGCACCATCAACGGCACCGACGCATCACTGCGCCGAATGGCCCGCGAAGTGCAGGGGATGCTGAAAGACACGCTTGATGCCTATGTGTCGCGCGATGCCGTGCTGGCCGAGGATGTGCGCCAGCGCGACCATGACGTCGATCAGATGTATAACGCGCTGTTTCGCGAATTCCTGACCTTCATGATGGAGGACCCGCGCAACATCACCCCCTGCATGCACCTGCATTTCATTGCCAAGAACGTCGAACGGATGGGCGACCTCATCACCAATATGGCCGAGCAGGTCATTTACATGGTCACCGGCCAGATGCCCGAAGACGCACGACCGAAAGGCGATACAACCTCGACCGCCGTGGGATCGACCTGAGCATGGCACAACCGCATGTTCTGATCGTTGAAGACGAACCGGCGCAACGGGCGGTGCTGGCTTATAATCTCAGCGCCGAAGGGTTCCGCACGACCGAGGCCGCGAATGGCGAAGAGGCGCTGGTGCAGGTCGCCGAAGATCCGCCTGATGTCATCGTCCTTGACTGGATGCTGCCCAACGTGTCGGGGATCGAGGTTTGCCGCCAGTTGAAAACCCGCGCCGATACCCGCGCGACGCCGATCATCATGCTGTCGGCCCGGTCAGAAGAGGTGGACAAGGTGCGCGGGCTGGAAACCGGGGCCGACGATTACGTCGTCAAACCCTATTCGGTCAGCGAACTGATGGCACGGGTCCGCGCCCAGTTGCGCCGCGCCCGCCCGTCGACCGTCGGGCAGGTGCTGAGTCACGAGGATATCGTGCTGGACAGCGAAACACATCGGGTCAAACGCGGCGACAACGAACTGAAGCTGGGGCCGACCGAGTTTCGTCTGCTCGCCACGTTCATGGAAAAACCGGGCCGGGTCTGGTCGCGCGATCAATTGCTCGACCGGGTCTGGGGGCGCGACATTTACGTCGATACCCGCACGGTCGATGTTCATATCGGACGGTTGCGTAAGGTTCTGACGGCGCATGGTGGCGAAGACCCTTTGCGCACGGTGCGCGGCGCGGGTTACGCTCTGGGTTAGGGGCAGGGTGCCCCATTTGGGGATGTCATGACCAATCCGAACCCGGCCTTTACCGACGCCGAATATCAGACCCGAATCGCCAAGACCCGTGCGGCTATGGCGGCCGCAGGGGTCGACGTGATCCTTGCGACCGATCCCAGCAATATGGCGTGGCTCACCGGCTATGATGGCTGGTCGTTCTATGTGCATCAGGGCGTTCTGGTCGGCCCCGACGGCGACCCGCACTGGTGGGGACGCGCGATGGACGGTGCGGGCGCGGTGCGCACCGTGTTCATGGGCGATGGGCACATCCACGGCTACGACGACAACTATGTCCAGAACCCCGTGAAACATCCGATGGAGGATTTCTCACGGCTGATCGCCGAACTAGGATGGGGTGGGCTGCGTCTGGGTGTCGAGATGGACAATTACTATTTTAGCGCAAGTGCATACCAGACGCTATTAAAGCATAACCCGAAAGCGGCAATCAGCGACACGACCGGGCTGGTCAACTGGCAACGCGCGGTCAAATCCCCGACCGAACTGACCTACATGCGCCGCGCCGCTGGGATCGTGACGGCTATGCACGCGCAGATCAGGGAATTGGCTGAACCGGGGATGAGAAAGAACGATCTGGTGGCGGAAATACTGCGCACATCGGTCCGTGGAGCGGATGGGCATTGGGGCGATTATCCGGCGATTGTGCCGATGGCGCCATCGGGCCTTGATGCCACAGCACCTCATCTGACATGGGACGACACGCCGATGAAGGCGGGCGAGGCGACGTTCTTTGAAATCGCCGGGGCCTATCGGCGCTACCAATGTCCGCAGTCACGCACCGTCTACTTGGGCAGGCCACCGCAGAAATATCGCGCTGCAGAGGCGGCGGTTGCCGACGCGACCCTTGCCGTGCTGGACATTGCATGCGCCGGGGTGCGCTGCGAGGACGTCGCGCGTACTTTCAATGGCACGCTGGCGCGGCACGGGTTCACCAAGGACAGCCGCTGTGGCTATGCCATCGGGCTGTCCTATCCGCCTGATTGGGGCGAGCGCACGATGTCGTTGCGGGCCGGGGACGCATCGGTGATGCAGGCGGGCATGACGTTCCATTTCATGCCGGCCCTGTGGCTGGACGACGGCGGCATCGAAACAACCGAACCCATCGTCATCACCGACAAGGGTTGCGATAAGCTGTGCGCGACGCCGACAGGCATGTGCGTCAAGGACTAGGCGCGCAGGCGTTCGCCTTTGGGATCAAACGGCGGTTCTGCCAGGATACGCCCGACATGATCGCGCCCGAGGATGGCGACATGCACGATGGTCCCCGGCGCCGCATGGGCCGCCTTGACGTAACCCAACGCCAGCGATTTGCCGATACTGTAACCGTAAGCGCCTGACGACACGTGCCCGGCAGGGGTGCCGTCAGCCAGAAAGATCGGCTCGGATCCGGTCGCATCGGCGATGGTCGCATCGATTTCCAGATGCACCAGCACGTCACGCGCGGGTTTATCTTTGATCGCCAACCAAGCGTCTTTATTCAGGAATTCCTTGTCGGACTTGATCAGGTGGTCCAGACGGACCTCTTGTGGCCAGTATTCCAGGCTGTATTCGCGCCCCCAACTGCCAAAACCCTTTTCGATCCGTAGCGACCCCAGCGCCCGACTGCCGACCGGCCCCGCGCCAAGGTCTTTGCCAGCCTCCAGAAGGGCCCCGTAAAGCGTCACCTGATCGGCGGCGGCGCAATGCAGTTCCCAGCCCAGATCGCCGGTGAATGACACCCGGATGGCGGTGACCGCTACCCCGGCAAGCGTGATCCGGGCGGATCGCATGAACGGAAAATCAACGGTCTCCAACGATGTATTCGTAAGCCTTTGCAAGAGTTTTCGAGACAAAGGTCCAGCAACGTTAAAACCGCACATTGCGTCGGTTCGACTTTGGAAAGTTATCTCGGCGGGCAGGGGGACAGCACGGAAGAAACGCTGATGATAGCGTTCAGCCATCCCCGAACCCACGATGAGGAAATCGTCCTCGGCCAATTTCGTCACCGTGAAATCACCCGCAATGCCGCCCCGAACGCCGATCAGGGGCGTCAGGCACGACCCGCCCACCAACACGGGCATCCGGTTTGCAAAAAGCGCATTTAGCCAGTCAGCAGCACCCGGGCCGCGCACGGCGTATTTCGCAAAGTTGGAAATGTCAATGATACCAGCAGTTTCGCGCAGCATCTTGACCTCTCGACCCACCGGTTCCCACCAGTTCTGGCGGGTGTAACCGATGGTTTCCTCGGTGGGTTCGCCCTCGGCGGAAAACCAAAGCGGATGTTCCCATCCGTAGTTCAAACCGAACACCGCGCCCATAGCCTGTTGCATCTGATAAGCATGGCGGGTGCGCACCGGGCGTCCAGCGGCGCGTTCTTCGTTTGGAAAATGAATCTTGAAACGGTGCGAATACTGATCCTCGACCCGGGCTTTGGTAAAAGCCTTGCCCGCCCAAGCGCCATAGCGCGCGATGTCCCACGCAAACATATCAAGTGAGCTTTCGCCTGTAACTATCCATTCTGCAGCCATTTTTCCCATGCCGCCGGATTGCGAAAAGCCGGGGATGATGCCGTTGCAGCAGAAATATCCGTGAAGTTCCGGTACCGGGCCAAACAACACCGCGGAATCCGGCGACCAGATCATCGGCCCGTTGATGACCCGCTTGATGCCAGCCGACCCGACCACCGGAACCCGTTGGATCGCGCGCATCATGTTATCCTCGATCCGTTCCAGATCGTCGGCGAACAATTCGTGGCCAAACCCCGGCGGCGTGCCGTTTTCGGCCCAGAACTTCATGTTCTTTTCATAGGCCCCGACCAGCAGCCCTTTGCCCTCCTGACGCAGGTAATATTCGCCGTCGCGGTCGGCGACCGATGGCAAGCGCCGGTCCATTGCGGCGATTTCGGGGATCGCTTCGGTGACGAAATACTGATGTTCGGTCGGGATCAAGGGCAGGGTGATTCCCGCCATCGCGGCCACCTCGCGCCCCCACAGACCCGCCGCATTGATGACCCAAGGCGTTGCAATATCGCCTTTTTCGGTGCGCACGATCCACGTGCCATCGGGTTGCGCGTCGGTTGCGGTGACAGGACAAAACCGCACAATTTCAGCCCCGCGTTGACGGGCACCGACCGCGTAGGCGTTGGTCACGCCGGACGGATCGACGTTGCCGCCCTCGGGCTCGTACATGATGCAGCGAATGCCGTCATAGTTGACCAGCGGGTGAAGGCGTTCAGCCTCGGCGCGGTCGACCTCGTAGAATTTCATGCCGTAGCGGCGCGCCTTGGCGTCTTGCAGGCGCAACTGGTGTTCGCGGTTTTCGGTTTGCGCCAGATACAGACTGCCGGGCTGGAAGATGCCGCAAGACTGACCCGTCTCAGCCTCAAGCTCTTTGTAAAGACCCATGGTATAGTGCTGTAAACGCGAAATATTCGTGCTGTCATGCAACCCGTGGATGTTGGCGGCCGCGTGCCATGTCGATCCCGACGTCAGCTCGGATCGTTCCAGCAGCACGACGTCGGACCAGCCCAGTTTTGCCAGATGATACAGGATCGAGCATCCGATGACGCCGCCACCGATCACGACGGCCTGAGCATGGGTTCGCATGGATACGTCCTTAGTGCGTTATGATTTGGGGGGACTATCCGTGGCATTCCCGAATCGGTCTAGGTGGGGGAGCGGCCATAGTCAGCGGTTTACGACAGTTCTGGTCGATGATTCCGAATGGTAAATATCGCATAATCAATATTATGTAATATCCTGTCCTACCTGTATGCGCCTTCGCGATATCCACTCCCGGTCTGTGGCAAACCTCTTTGTGATCGGACAGCTGCCTGATATTCTTCACGCCATGGCCGAACTTGTGAACCACTTAGAGGCACTGACCAATGCACGCTCGGTCGAGGATCTGTGGGCGTTGCACACGGCCAACATGACCGACCTTGGGTTCGACAGGCTGATCTACGGCTTTACCCGCTACCGTACGTCGCGTTCGCTTGGGGATCCGACCGATTGGATGCTT
This sequence comes from Rhodobacterales bacterium, assembly GCA_038251315.1. Lineage (GTDB taxonomy): Bacteria > Pseudomonadota > Alphaproteobacteria > Rhodobacterales > Rhodobacteraceae > JBBKXP01. The sequence goes on from JBBSBK010000002.1 coordinate 20,287, forward strand.
TTGACCAATCAGAGCAGCGACTACATGGATGTTTTTCTGACTGATGGAATGCTGTATCATGCGCCTATGCTGCGTTGGGCACTGGAAAACAACGGCGCATGCAGTTGGCGTTGGATGGACGTGCCGGGAAACCTGACGGCGGCCGAGGAACGGGTCGCCACGTTCAACCGGTCGATGGATGTCACGGCGGGCTATACAATCAGTTTCCGTTCAGTTTCCGAACGCACCAAAGGCGCCATCGCCCTGACTGCCCGCAAAGGTCTGACCCAGGAAGCGGTCGAGCAGATCTGGCTGCGCTACGGCGCCGCCATCATCGTGATGAACAACGTCCTGCATCTGAAACTGATGACCCTGCCCTATAGCGGCCAGCGTCATCTGACCAAGCGGCAGCGCGAGGTCCTGCAGTGGGTCGGCGACGGCAAGACGATGCAAGACATCGCCGTCCTGCTGAACCTGACGGCTGCCACCGTAGAGAAGCATCTGCGGCTGGCGCGCGAGGCTCTGGACGTTGAGACCACGGCGCAAGCCGTTCTCAAGGCCGCGTTCTACAACCAGATGTTCGAGATCGAAACGACCACCTGACAGCATTATATTCGTTTTATTGACTGGCGGGTCAGGAATCCCTGACTTTCGTGAGCAGGGTTCAGGTGTCAGTCTGGCCATGTTCCGTGAGTGGTGGCCTTAGGCCTGGGAACAGTGGGCGGACCCCTTGGGATTGCAAGGTCAGCCGTCCATGCCGGGAAACCGGACGCTGATCTGCAGGGGTTTGCCCCGGTGGGTCGGCACCCCTGAAGGTGCGTCTTGTCCCATCCCTTCCCCGGACAGCACCAAAGGCGCGGCACCGCACTCTCTCGATGCGGTGCCGCAACTTTTACGAAAAACGGCCCGCGGTGTCCCGCAGACCGTGACGCAAACGCCACTGCGGCGTTAGTCTTTCTTGTTCAGTTTAGCCACTTCGGCGGCGAAATCTTCTTGCTCTTTTTCGATGCCTTCGCCGACTTCAAGCCGCACGAACCCCGTGATCGTCACCCCCGCCTCGTGGGCCGCCGCTTCAACGGTCAGGTCAGGATTGACGACGAACGCCTGCCCCAGAAGCGTGCTTTCGGCGACGAACTTCTTCATCCGTCCGACCAGCATCTTTTCGATCACTGCGTCGGGCTTGCCGCTTTCGCGGGCGATGTCCATCTGGACCTGCTTTTCCTTGGTCACGACAGCAGGATCAAGATCAGCCTCGGACAGCGATGCCGGATTGGCGGCCGCGATATGCATGGCGACCTGACGGCCAAAGCCAGCGTTGTCGCCGGTCATTGCGACCAGAACGCCGATCTTGCCCATGTCGGGTGCGGCGGCGTTGTGAACATAGGTCACAACCGTGTCGCCGCTGACAGTTGCCATCCGGCGCACCGACATGTTCTCGCCGATCTTGGCAATGGCATCGGTAATGACGCTCGACACCTCTTTGCCGCCGACCTTGGCCGATTGCAGCGCGGCAACATCGGGCACATCCAGCGCGGCCTTGGAAATGCCGGCGACCATCGCCTGAAACTCGGCGTTCTTGGCGACGAAATCGGTTTCCGAATTGACCTCGACGGCGACGCCCTTGCCACCGGACACGGCGACGCCGACCAGCCCTTCGGCGGCGGTGCGGCCCGACTTCTTGGCGGCCTTGGCCAGTCCCTTGGTGCGCAGCCAGTCGACGGCGGCGTCCATGTCGCCGTCGTTTTCGGTCAGTGCCTTTTTGGCGTCCATCATGCCGGCACCCGTACTTTCGCGCAATTCCTTGACCATCTGTGCGGTGATCGCCATCGCAATTCTCCTGTAAAAATCCAAGAAACCGGGCGGGGTTGCCCCCTGCCCGGTCAGTTTCGCGGCTCTCGTGTCAGAGGGCGGCGGCCTCTTCGGCGAGGGTTTCTTCAGCGAACGTTTCCATCGCGCCCATGTCGACACCGGCCTTGGCCATCTGGGTCGACATGCCGTCAAGGGCGGCGCGGGCGGCCAGATCGCAATACAGCGATATCGCGCGCGCCGCGTCGTCATTGCCAGGAATGACGTAGTCGATACCTGCGGGCGAGCAGTTGGAATCGACGACCGCGACGACCGGGATGCCCAGCTTCTTGGCTTCAAGAATGGCGAGGTCTTCCTTGTTGACGTCGATCACGAACAGCAGGTCGGGGGTGCCGCCCATTTCGCGGATCCCGCCAAGGCTGGCTTGCAGTTTGCCCTGCTCGCGTTCCATCCCCAGCCGTTCCTTTTTGGTCAGCCCCTCGAACCCGCGCTCGGCGGCCTCGTCGATCTGCTTCAGACGCTGGATCGATTTCGACACGGTCTGCCAGTTGGTCAGCGTGCCGCCCAGCCAGCGGTGGTTCATGTAGAACTGCGCCGACCGTTCAGCTGCATCAGCAACCGATTTCTGCGCCTGACGCTTGGTGCCGACGAACAGCACGCGCCCACCCTTGGCGACGGTGTCGCGGATGACCTGCAGTGCCTGATCCAGCAGCGGAACGGTTTGCGTGAGGTCAAGAATGTGGATGCCGTTGCGCGATCCGTAGATGTAGGGGCCCATCTTTGGGTTCCAGCGCGCGGTCTGGTGGCCAAAGTGAACGCCAGCTTCAAGCAGTTGGCGCATGGAGAACTCGGGAAGAGCCATGTCGTTTCCTTTTCCGGTTTGAACCTTGGCGGGGGTATCAGACCATGTGGCCCAACCGGTGGATGGTCTGGGATTTCTCCCCAAACCACCCGCCCCCGCCTGCGGGATTTAGTGTGTGCGCCGTATAGACGCGGTTTTTCGGCGGCGCAAGGGCGCTAAAGAAACACCCGCGCGACAAACCACCAGGCCCCGACGACGGCAATCGCTGCCGATGCAGGCACTGCCACGATTCGCCGGTAGGCCGAAAGGTGGTCGCGGAAATGGACCGACAGCAGGCAGAGGAATGACAGCACCGCTAGCGGCGCAAGGAAAGTGGTCAGCGGCACGTCGTCCACGGCCGCGATCGGCAGGGCACCCGGATCGAACCACAACATCGCCGCCAGCCCGCCGAGACCGAGCATCAGAACGATATAGAGTATGGTGGCCTGCGTGACCTCATTGGCGCCCCGGTCCACCCGGATCGCCTGCCAGACACTCAGGAACGCGACGGCGATCACGAACAACTGCCCCAACTCGACGCCGACATTGAACCCGATGAGCGCCGGAATGAACGCGCCGGCTGGCAGGCCGAATTCACCAAGGACCGACGCGAATCCCAAGCCGTGCAGCAGCCCGAAGCAGAACACCACGACAGGCCGCCACGGTGACAGGCCCCTGACCAGAATGTTCTCGACCGCGACAAAGACGATCGAGGCGGCGATGATCGGCTCGACGATGCTGGAGGGAACCGAGACATACCCAAGGGCCGCCAGCGCCAACGTGATCGTATGGGCGACTGTGAAACTGGTCACTTGCCACAACAGCGGGCGAAAATGGGTGGACAGAAAGAACAGGCCCAGCACGAACAGGATATGATCCAGCCCCCTCGGCACGATATGGTCGAAACCGACCGGCAGATAGTTGAAGAAGGTCTGCCACTGCCCGACCTGCCCGCCCCCGGCCAAAGCGATCGGATCGCTGAGCGCCCCGGCCTCGAGATAGCCGTCATAGGGGTTTTCCACGCCCTGTTGACGGATCACGAGGGTGCCGAATTCCGCTGGCCAGCCGACCACCACCGCGTCGGCCCCGTCCGGGACTTTGACTGAAAACTGAAAGGTCGAGGCGCGCACGACGCCGGTATCGCCAACCTCAGGCACCTGTACCGCGATCAGTTCTGGCGTCACGCTGGTGTCGCCGAACCGGACCGTCATCAGGTCGGCCAAGTCCGGCCAGAAGGATGTGAACTTCGCCGCCATCTCGTCGGGTGGCAGGGCACGCAGGGCGTCATAGTCGGCAGCCTCGGGGGCAGCGTTGGTGTCGGCAACGTCGGTCAGGTTTATCCCGGCGACGAAACTTTCGATGTTGGCGCGCATATCGAATTGCACAAGCCCGTCGACCTCGGTCATGTCCGTGATTGCCGGCAGAACTTCGTGTGCTGCCGCCAGAGTTGCCAGCGTGAACCAAAGCACCAGCGCGCTTGACAACAACCGCATCACCCACACCCTTGTCGCAACCCTTAAGGAAACCATCATGCGCACCTTCGCCCTTGTCTTCGCCCTGTTGTCCGGCCCCGCGTCAGCCCACGAATTCTGGCTTGAACCGCTGGCATATCAGGTTCCGGCGGACGGTAGGCTCGAGGCCGAGATTGTCAACGGCCAGTTCTTTGACGGCGTCAAGCTGGCCTACATTCCGCGCCGCATCGCCAACTACGTGGTCTTTGCCGCAGAGGCGGCCAAGCCCGTCGAGATGCGCATCGGCGACACCCCCGGTCTGCAGCAGGATCCGCTGGCCGAAGGGCTGAACATCGTTGCCTATCAATCGACCGTGTCGACCGTCGATTACGCGGATTGGGACAAATTCGAACGGTTTGTCGAACATAAAGGTTTCGGCGATGTGCTGACCCGCCACCAGGCCCGTGGCCTGCCCGAGATCAATTTCGCCGAGGCTTACACCCGCTTTTCCAAGACCCTGATCGGCGTCGGCAATGCTGCCGGGGCAGACCGGCGCACCGGGCTGGAGACCGAAATCGTTGCCCTGACCAACCCCTATACCGACGATCTGTCGGGGGGCATGCGGGTGCAGGTCTTTTATCGCAACGATGCCCGCGCCGACACGCAGGTCGAAATTTTCGAAAAGGCCGCTGATGGCACCGTCGTCATCACCACCACCCGCACCGATCCGAACGGCATTGCGACGATCCCGGTCAAGGCTGGCCATACCTACATGCTGGACGCCGTCGTGCTGCGCGAACCGACCGTGGAACTGACGGCAGCGACCGGAGGGGTCTGGGAAACGCTCTGGGCCAATCTGACGTTCGGGGTGCCCGAATAGTCTTTGATTTTACGGCGCGGATTGACCGCACTCTGGACACAGGCGATGTAGCGGCATGACCGCGACCCCCGACATCCTTTGTATCGGATCCGTCCTGTGGGACGTGATCGGGCGGTCGGCCAGCCATATGCGTCTAGGTGCCGACGTGCCGGGCCGGATCACCCGCCTGCCCGGCGGTGTGGCGATGAACATCGCGATGACGCTGACCCGGTTCGGCATGACGCCGGTCCTGTTGTCCAGCATTGGTCGCGACGCGGATGGCGACGAGTTGGTCGGCACGGCCGATGCAATGGGGCTCGTTACGGCCTATGTCTATCGCAGCGATGACCTGGCAACCGACGTCTATATGGCGATCGAAGGGGCCAACGGGCTGATTGCAGCGATCGCCGATGCTCATTCGCTCGAAGCTGCCGGCGCCAAGATCCTGCGCGCACTGGCGGACGGGCGGCTGGGCACAGCGGATGCACCTTGGGAGGGGCCGATGGCGATTGATGGGAACCTGACGGTCGATCTGCTGCGGGATATTGCGACCTCGCCGCTGTTCGCTGCGGCCGACTTGCGCGTTGCCCCGGCAAGTCCGGGCAAAGCCGAACGATTGCTGGCGCTGCTGGGTCATCCTTCGGCCACGTTCTACGTCAATTTGGAAGAGGCCGGGCTACTTTGCCAAACCATTTTCCCGTCGTCGCCTGATGCCGCACGGGGGATGATCGCCAAGGGCGCCCACCGGGTTCTGGTGACGGACGGCGGCAATCCGACGACCGAGGCGACGGGCGAAGATCTTGTCACCCTGCCCGCGCGACCGGTACTTGTCACGCGCGTCACCGGGGCCGGCGACACCTTCATGGCCGCCCACATTGCCTCCGAGGCCCATGGCCTGGACCGCCACGCCGCCCTTGCCCGCGCCCTTGACGCCGCTGCCGCCTATGTTTCCGGAGAGACACCCCTATGATCCCGATGCAGTTTTCCCCCGAAGTCGAAATCGCGCTCAAGGCCGGGACGCCCCTTGTCGCACTGGAAAGCACGATCATCACGCATGGGATGCCCTACCCTCAGAACGTCGACACCGCCCGCCGGGTCGAAGCCGAAGTGCGCGCTCACGCGGCCACGCCTGCGACAATAGCGGTGATCGATGGCGCACTGCATATCGGGCTCGACGCTGCCCGTTTGGATACGCTGGCGCAGGCCAAGGGCGTCGCCAAGCTGTCGCGCGCCGACATGGCGGCCTGCCTTGCGACGGGGGGTACGGGGGCGACCACGGTAGCGGCGACGATGATCGCCGCGCATCTGGCGGGCATAAGCGTTTTCGCCACCGGGGGTATCGGCGGGGTGCATCGGGGGGCCGAAACCACGTTCGACATTTCGGCTGACCTGCAGGAAATGGCACAGACCCCGGTCATCGTCGTCGCCGCCGGGGCCAAGGCGATTCTCGACCTCAGGAAAACTTACGAAGTTCTGGAAACGCTTGGGGTTCCTGTTATCGCGTTCGGGCAGGACAGCCTGCCGGCCTTCTGGTCGGCGACGTCCGATATTGCGGCGCCGTTGCGCATGGACAGCGCCGCCGCCATCGCCGCCGCGCAAAAGATGCGGACCGCGATGGATATTCCCGGCGGTCAGCTTGTTGCCAATCCGATCCCGCTCGCCGACGAAATTCCGCCGGCAACCCTCTCGCCGCTCATCGACAGGGCGCTTGCCGAAGCTGCAGCGCAGGGGATCGCGGCCAAGGCAGTCACCCCATTCCTGCTGCAGCGCATCTTTGAATTGACCGACGGTCGCAGCCTGATCGCCAATATCGCACTGGTTCTCAATAACGCCCGTCTGGCGGCGGCCATCGCGGTGGAAATGGCCCGTTAGGCGGCCATTGCCGCAGGCTCGGCGAACCCCTAGATATGGCGCAGCCAAGCTTGGGAACCGACGTGACAAAACCATTGCCGCCAGACCTGCCCAAACGCCGGTCGGGGCTTATCAGCGCCCTGCGCAACAACTTTCTGGCCGGATTGGTGGTGATTGCCCCGATCGGGCTGACGCTGTGGCTGATCCTGACGGTCATCGGCTGGATTGACGGGTTCGTCTGGCCCTTTGTGCCGCAGGCCTATCACCCCGAGGAACTGATCAACCGCTGGTTTGCCGACCCTTCCGGCGGCCAGCGGATCAGCATCAACGTGCGCGGCATCGGGGTAATCCTGTTCTTTGCCTTTACCATCGCGGTCGGCTGGGTCGCCAAAGGCCTGGTGGGACGGTCGTTCCTGCGCTGGGGCGAAAGTCTGGTCGACCGGATGCCGGTGGTGCGGTCGATCTATAATGGCGTGAAACAAATTGCCGAGACGGTCTTTGCCCAAAGCGAGACAAGTTTCGACAAGGCCTGTCTGATCGAATACCCGCGCCGGGGTTCCTGGGGCATCGGGTTCATCTCGACCACTGCCAAGGGCGAGATCGCCCGCAGGATCGGCGTTGATCAGGAGATGGTGACGATCTTTATCCCGACGACGCCGAACCCGACATCCGGTTTTCTGCTGTTCGCGCCCCGGTCTGAGATTATCGAGCTTGAGATGTCGGTCGAGGATGCGGCGAAGCTGGTGATTTCGGCCGGGCTCGTCTACCCGACCGACCGAGCGGCGCTGGCGGCGAAACTGGCCGAAGAGAAGTCGGCACGCTAGATGTTGGTCGGTCCCGCGCTGACCGGTTTTGCCACCGGATTTTCGCTGATCCTTGCCATCGGGGCGCAGAATGCCTTTGTGCTGCGGCAAGGACTACTGCGCGCGCATGTGTTCTGGCTGTGTCTGCTGTGTGCAGTGTCTGACACGCTGCTGATCGCAGCCGGGGTCATCGGGTTCGGCGCCGCTGTCGCGAGCTTTCCGGCCCTGCCCCGGATCATGGCGCTGGGTGGCGCGGGGTTTCTGGCGGTTTACGGCGCACAACGCTTGCTGGCCGCGTGGCGGGGCGATTATGCAATGACGCTGGAAGGCACCTCTGCGGGCCTTTGGGCGACGCTCGCCACCGGTGCCGCTTTCACCTGGCTGAACCCGCACGTCTATCTGGACACGCTTGGTCTGGTCGGCGCGGTATCGACGCAATATCACGCCCTTGCGGCCAAGGCTGCCTTTGGCAGCGGCGCGGTGCTTGCGTCGTTCGTGTTCTTCTTCGGACTTGGCTACGGCGCCCGCTTGCTGGCCCCGGTCATGCGATCGGCGCGGGCTTGGCGGATGCTGGACGTACTGATCGGCCTCGTGATGTGGGCGCTCGCGGTCAAACTGATGGTTTGACCTTACAAGGCTGTCCAGCCGCCATCGACGCTGATCGTCGTGCCGGTGATCTGATCGGCGGCAGCCGAACACAGGAAAACCGCCGTTCCACCCAGCTGTTCGACGGTCGCGAATTCCTTGGACGGCTGGCGGGCCAGCATCACTTCGCGCACCACGGTATCGCGATCCATTCCATGCGTCTTCATCTGCGCCGGGATTTGCGCCTCGACCAGCGGCGTCAGGACGTAACCGGGGCAGATCGCGTTGCAGGTGATGGGATCGGTCGCGGTTTCCAGCGCCGTCGTCTTGGTCAGCCCGACCAGCCCATGCTTGGCGGAGATGTAGGCGGATTTGTAGGGCGAGGCGGTCAATCCGTGGGCGCTGGCAATATTCACCACCCTGCCCCAGCCTGCCGCCCGCATCAGCGGCAAGGCAACCGCCGTGGTGTGAAAGGCGGAACTGAGATTGATCGCGATGATCGCGTCCCATTTTTCCGGTGGGAAATCCTCGATCGGGGCGATGTGCTGGATACCCGCATTGTTGACCAGGATATCGCAGGCACCGGCTCGCGCGATCAGGGCGCGGCAATCGGCACCCCTGGCCATGTCGGCGGCGATGTAGCGGGCAGATATTCCGAATTCGCTGGCCAGATCCGCCGCCAGCGCGTGATCCTCGGGCCGGTCGGTGAACGAATTCAGAACGAGATCTGCCCCGGCGCGGGCCATCTCGCGGGCAACGCCCAGCCCGATGCCCGAATTCGAGCCGGTGATGACGGCGGTTTTCCCTGCAAGTGACATGAGCGGCAATCCTTTTCAGCGGTTGGCGCCGGTGTAATGTGGCGCCGGGGATTTGTCAGCGGGCGCTGGACGAATATCCGGGGGCGATGATTCTCGATTTTCCCGACCGATCCCGTGTCACGGCCATCGGCCATAAAAAAACGCCCGCACAAGGCGGGCGTTAAGTTATTGAGGCAGGTTTCATACAGGCAAGAAACCTATCGAGCAGTGAACATGTTATAAGCCTTTCGGCGCCGAGGTCCAAGCTAAAAGTTTGAAAAGGCACAAAAGCCCGTTTAGGTTCGCCGCCAACAGGGACTGACACAAACGGATTGTTGCCAAAATGAAACCAGAGTTTTTCCGCCGCCTGCGCTGCCTTGGCATCGCCGCCACTCTTGTCGTCAGCGCCGGCGCGACGACGGGTGAACCCCGACACGGCATAGCTATGTATGGCGACCCCGCCTTGCCACCAGACTTTGTATCCCTGCCCTACGCCAACCCCGACGCACCCTTCGGCGGGCGGATCGTCACCGCCGAGGTCGGGTCATTCGACAGCCTCAATCCCTGGGCGCTCAAGGGGTCGACGTCGTGGCAACTGCCCTCGCTCATCGGCGAGACGCTGATGGGCCGCACCCTCGACGAACCCTTCACGCTCTACGGACTTTTGGCCGAATCAATCGACACCGGGCCGAATCGCGAGTGGGTCGAATTCACCCTGCGACCCGAGGCCCGGTTCAGCGACGGCAATCCCGTCACGGTCGAGGACGTTATCTGGTCGTTCGAAGCGCTCGGCACCGTCGGCCATCCGAAATACCACGGGTTGTGGGAAAAGATCGCCAGCATGGAAAAGGTCGGCGACCGCAGGGTCCGCATCACCTTCAACACCGCAGACCGCGAACTGGCGCTGCTGTCCGGCCTGCGCCCGATTCTGGAAAAGGCCCAGTGGGAGGGCGTCGATTTCGCGGAAAGCGGCCTCAGCGTCGTACCGATCACCTCGGCCCCCTACGTGATCGACGATTTCGAGGCGGGGCGATTCATCTCGCTGAAGCGCAACCCGGATTACTGGGGTAACGACGTGCCGTTCCGGCGCGGCACCAACGTGGTTGACGAGGTGCGGATCGAATACTTTGGTGACGAGACAGCAGCCTTTGAGGCGTTCAAGACTGGCGAGGTCAATTTTACGCGCGAATTCAACGTCGCCCGGTGGGACGGCCAATACGATTTTCCCGCCGTGCAGTCTGGCGACGTGGTGAAAGCGGTCCTGCCGCACCAACGCCCATCGGGGATGACCGGATTCGTGATGAACAGTCGCAAGCCGCTGTTCGCCGACTGGCGGGTCCGCGATGCGATGATTCAGGCCTTCAACTTTGAATTCATCAACGACACGATGACCGGCGGGGCGCAGCCACGGATTACGTCGTATTGGTCGAATTCTCCGCTGTCGATGACCCACGACGCGGCATCGGGCCGGGTGCTGGAATTCCTCGAACCTTTCGCCGCCGACCTGACCCCCGGCACGCTGGAAGGCTACGAACTGCCGATGGGCGATGGCAGCGAACGCAATCGTGCCGGAATCACCGCCGCAATGGACGAGATGGCCGCTGCCGGCTGGACGGTGCAGGATGGCGTCATGAAGAACGCCGACGGCGCGCCATTCGCATTCGAGATCCTGCTGGAAAACGGCGCATCGGAAAATCAGGCGATCATCGACATGTATGTGCAGGCGCTGCACCGGCTGGGGATCACCCCGACTGTCACCAATGTCGATTCTGCCCAGTACAAGCAGCGCACGGACACCTACGATTTTGATATGACCTATTACCGGCGGGCGGTGTCGCTGTCGCCGGGAAACGAGCAGTACGCCTATTACGGGTCAGAAATGGCTGACGAACCGGGCGGACGCAACCTGATGGGGATCAAATCGCCCGCCGTCGATGCCCTGATCGGGCGGCTGCTGACTTCGGAAAGCCGGGACGATTTCGTCGCTGCGGTGCAGGCGCTGGACCGGGTGCTCACGACGGGACGCTATGTGATCCCGATCTATCAATGGAATATCAGCCGGATCGCCTATTCCAGGAACCTGCACTATCCCGAATATCTGCCGATCTTTGGCGACTGGCAGGGCTGGCAACCCGATGTCTGGTGGTGGCAGGAAGGTTAGGTCGGAACCCTTTCACCGCTGAACCATTGGGTTCGCGACAGGGGTTCGCGACGGGGCGGACCCCTCAGCTTTTCATCGACAGGAGAACTTTATGGACTATCGGCGTTTGGGAAAATCGGGCCTTCAGGTCAGTGAACTTTCGTTCGGATCATGGGTCACCTTCGGCAAGCAGGTCGATCAGGGTGACGCGAAGAAAATGATGACCACGGCCTACGACGCCGGGGTCAACTTTTTCGACAACGCCGAAGCCTACGAGGCCGGAAACTCGGAAACCCTGATGGGGCAGGCACTGACCGATCTCGCATGGGGTCGGGACACTTACATCGTGTCGTCCAAGGTGTTCTGGGGTGGTGAAAAACCGACGCAGCGCGGGCTGAGCCGCAAGCATGTCACCGATGCCTGCCATGCAGCGCTGCGCCGGTTGCAGGTCGACTACCTCGACCTCTATTTCTGCCACCGCCCCGACCCGGACACGCCCATCGTCGAAACCGTCCGGGCGATGCATGACCTGATCGCGCAGGGCAAGGTGCTCTATTGGGGCACGTCCGAATGGTCGGCGCAGCAGATTACCGAGGCGCATGTTGCCGCCCGCGAATGGGGTCTGACGCCGCCGACGATGGAACAGCCGCAATACAACCTGTTCGAACGTCAGAAGGTCGAGGGCGACTATGCCCCGCTTTACGACAGCTTTGGTCTGGGCACGACAATCTGGTCGCCGCTCGCCTCGGGCATCCTGACGGGCAAGTATAACGACGGAATCCCCGACGACAGCCGGGTCAACCTGCCCGGCTACGAATGGCTCCGCGACATGGTACAATCCGAGGCCGGCAAGGCGCGGCTGAAGAAGGTCGGCAAGCTGGCCGATCTGGCCAAAAAGATCGACATGCCGATCCATCACATGGCGCTGTTGTGGTGTCTGGCCAATCCGCATGTCTCGACAGTGATCCTGGGCGCATCGCGGTTGGAACAACTGACTGACAACCTTTCGGCGCTCGAGGTCAAAGACCGGGTCGATGCTGGCGTGATGGCACAGATCGACAAGATCATGGACAACAAGCCCGATGAACCACGCCGGTTTTGAACGCGTCGTCGTTTTCACCCGCCAAGGGAACTCCAACGACCCTGTGGGGTTGTGCCTTGCACCCCCCAAGGAGAACCGCAAGATGCAATGGACAGACGTAAGCCGACATTGGGCCGCCCATATTCCACGGATCATGACCCAATGGCCGGAACTTGACGAGGACGAGGTTTCCGCCGCCGACGGTAGCCGCGAACAGTTTGAAAAGGTGCTGGCCGATCGGCATGATCTGACCCGGACCGAGGCGCAGGTCGTGATTGCCGAATGGTTGCAGGGCATGGAACCTGCGGACGCGATCATGGACGACACCCGCGACAACGAACGGATCAGCGCATCGGCGGCTGATATTCCGGCGGGCGAGGATGTTTATGACGACGATGCGGCGTTTGGCGACGACGATATCCCGAACACGCCGATCGGCAAGGTCAGCGGCTGACTTGCATCGCCGACCTTGCGGGGCTAGCCAGACCGGATGATCGGCCCCTGCCCCAACCCTTTCAACATGGCTGCGCATGTGTTGGCGCAGGCAAAGGCGCAACCTGACAAGACTGCCCTGTCGGTCCTGGGTGCGCAGACCGATGACTGGTCCTATGCGCGTTTGACCTCCGCTGTTTTGGGTACAGCCACGGGTTTGCTGGCGCGTGGTCTTGTCCCCGGCGACCGCATCCTGCTGCGGCTGTGCAATACCCCGGATTTCCCGATTCTATATCTCGCCTGCATCGCCGTCGGAGTCATTCCGGTGCCGACCTCGGCGCAACTGACAGTGCCCGAGATTACCCAGATCACCGCCGACATCGGCCCGGCCCTGATCGTCGCAGCCCCCGGCATCGCGCTTCCCGACCATCCCTGTCCGGTCATTGAGGCGGCAGATCTGGCGGCCATGCGCAACTTGCCCCCGGCGCGCCCGGTCATGGGCGATCCGCACCGCCCCGCATACATCATCTACACGTCGGGCACCTCGGGTCGGCCCCGCGCCGTGGTCCACGCGCATCGGGCTATCTGGGCGCGGCGGATGATGCATGCGGGATGGGAGGGACTGACGGCCACCGATCGGCTGTTGCACGCGGGGGCGTTCAACTGGACCTATACGCTTGGCACCGGGCTGATGGACCCTTGGGTGTTCGGGGCAACCGCGCTGATCCCCGCCGATGGCACCCCGATCGGCGATCTGCCACAAATGCTTGCCGCACACGATGCGACGATATTCGCCGGCGCACCCGGGGTGTTCCGGCAGATGCTGCGGCACCCGATGCCACCCTTGCCCACCCTGCGCCATGCCCTGTCTGCCGGAGAAAAGCTGTCCGATGACACACGCCTGGCGTGGGAACGTGCCACCGGAACTGCCATTCACGAGGCTTACGGCTTGTCCGAATGTTCGACCTTCATTTCCGGCAGTCCCGAGCGTCCGGCACCGCCCGGCACGCTTGGCCTGCCCCAACCGGGCCGTCAGGTGGCGATCATGGCCGATGGCACGATCGCCGTCCATCGCAACGATCCGGGGCTGATGCTGGGCTATCTGAACCAGCCCGCCGACACCGCCGCACGCTTTGCCGGCGACTGGTTCCTGACCGGCGACATGGGCGAACATGGGCCGGATGGCGCAATCACCTATCTGGGGCGGACCGACGACATGATGAACGCCGGCGGCTACCGGGTGTCGCCGATCGAGATCGAAACTGCGCTGGCCTGCTGCCGCGGCCTGACCGAAGTGGCTGCCTGCGAAGTCACCGTGAAACCCGGCACATCGGTCATCGCGGCCTTTTACGTCGCCGCAGATGTGCTAGACGCGGACGCGCTGGCGGCGCACGCGGCGTCATGCCTCGCCCGCTACAAGCACCCGCGCCTCTACGTGCGCGTTCCGGCTCTGCCCCGCGGAGCCAACAACAAGCTGCTGCGCCGCAAACTGCGCGCCGATTGGGAGGCCGTTCATGGTCAAACTTGATATTCTGTCCGATCCGATCTGCCCCTGGTGCTATATCGGCAAGGCCAACCTTGATCGCGCACTGGAAAAGGTCGGCGATCACCCGTTCCAAATCGAATGGCATCCGTTTCAGTTGAACCCGGACATGCCTGTCGGCGGGATGGGGCGGCGGGACTATCTGGAGGCCAAGTTCGGCGGCAAGGAAGGCGTGGTGCGGGCCTACGCGCCGGTCGTGGCCGCTGCCGAAAAAGCGGGCCTCAAGATCGATTTCGAGGCGATGCAACGCACGCCCAACACGCTGGACGCGCACCGCCTGATCCACTGGGCGGGGATCGAGGAACGCCAGACGCTTGTTGTCGACCGCCTTTTCAAGGCCTATTTCGTGGAAGGCCGCAATATCGGCGATCACGAGGTTCTGGCCGATATTGCTGACGGCGCAGGCATGGACGCGGGCGTAATCGCCCGCCTGCTGGCCAGCGACGCCGACGCCGACGACATCCGCAAGCGCGATGCACACAGCCGCCAAATGGGCGTGAATTCGGTGCCGACCTTTATCGTCGCCGGCCAGCACGCCGTGCCGGGGGCGCAACCGCCCGAGGTGTGGGAACGGGTGATCGACGAAATGACGACACAGATTGCCGCACCGACCAAGGACGAAACTTGATCCGTCCGACCGCGCGCCTTGGCCAGACTGAATTCATCGCGCTGATGGCGATGACCACCGCTGTCGTCGCGTTTTCCATCGACAGCATGCTGCCCGCCTTGCCCGCCATCGGCGCCGAACTGACGCCGGATGCAATCAACCGCGCGCAACTGATCCTGACCAGCTTTGTCCTTGGCATGGGGCTGGGCACTTTTATCGCCGGGCCGCTGTCGGACACATTCGGGCGCAAGCCGGTGATGATGGGCGGCGCGGCGATCTATGTCTGTGCCGCCCTCGCCGCATGGGCGGCGCCGACGCTGGACACGGTGCTGGCGGCGCGGCTGATCATGGGGCTGGGGGCTGCCGGGCCGCGCGTTGTCGCGGTGGCGATCATCCGCGATCAGTATTCGGGGCGCGACATGGCGCGGATCATGTCGTTCGTGATGATCGTCTTTGCGTTGGTCCCGGCGCTGGCGCCCTCAATGGGGGCTGTCATCATCGCGTGGTTCGGATGGCGGGCAATATTCCTGACTTTCGTGATCTTTGCCGCGATCATCGTCGCATGGCTGGGGCTGCGGCAGCCAGAAACGCTCGCGCCCATTGACCGCCGTCCATTGCGCATCGGCACCCTTGCCGCTGCCGTCGCCGAGATGTTCCGCAATCCGACCGCGCGCCTGTCGATCTTTGTGCAGACCTTGTGTTTCGGGATGCTGTTTTCTGTCCTGTCGTCGACCCAGCAGGTCTTTGATCAGACCTTTGGGCAGGGCGACAACTTTCCGCTCTGGTTCGGCGGAATCGCCGTTGTCGCCGCTTCGGCGTCGTTCCTGAACGCACGGCTGGTCGGGCGGCTGGGGATGCGGACGCTGATCAAGGCGATGCTGGTGGCGCAGATCGGATTTTCCCTCGCGATGATCGCGGTGACGCTGGCTGGGCCGCCGGTCTGGCTGGCGCTTGCCGCCTATGTGGTCTGGACGACATCGGTGTTCTTTCAGGCCGGTTTGACCATCGGCAACCTGAACGCGCTGGCGATGGAGCCGATGGGGCACATCGCAGGCGTCGCGGCGTCCGTCATCTCGTCGGTCGCGACTGTCGGGGCCGTCGTGATCGCGGTGCCGATCGGGCTGGCCTTCAATGGCACGCCCTTGCCGATTGCCGTGGGGATCCTCGCCTGCGCCGTGGTCGCGCTCTGGCTGACGACCAAGATCCGGCGCGACAGCGACCTCTAGGCCTTTGCCTCGGCCGCCAGCCGGTCGGCCAGATCGCGGGCGATGGCAAAGGCGCCCTTGATCTTGTCGGCATCGGTTTTCCAGTCGCGGCGGATGATGATCTTGTTGTCCTTGACGGTCGCCAGCCCCTTTTGCCCGTGAATGAAATCGACCAACACTTTGGGCGACGAAAATTTATCGTTGTGAAACTGGATCGTCGCGCCCTTCGGTCCGCCATCAAGCCGGGCGATGCCGGCCTTTTTGCACATCGCCTTGATCCGCACGACGAGCAGCAGGGTGTTCACCTCTTTCGGCAGCGTCCCAAAACGGTCGATCAATTCGGCGGCGAAACCCTCAAGTTCAACTTTGGTGGTCAGGTCCGACAGGCGGCGATACAGGCCCAGTCGCACATCAAGGTCGGGCACGTAAGCCTCTGGTATCAGAACAGGAACACCCAGATTTATCTGCGGCGACCATTCGCCATTGTCTTGTATCCCCTCGGCGGCACCCGATCTGATTCGCGCAATCTCGTCTTCAAGCATCTGCTGATACAACTCGTATCCGACCTCCTGCATCTGCCCCGATTGCTCCTCGCCCAGCAGGTTGCCTGCGCCGCGAATGTCGAGGTCTTGCGAGGCAAGCGTGAACCCGGCCCCCAGCGTATCGAGCGACCCCAGAACCCGCAGACGCTTCTGTGCAGTATCGGTCAATTTCGCGCGTGGTTTGGTCGTGAGGTACGCATAAGCGCGCGTCTTTGATCGCCCCACCCGCCCCCGGATCTGGTAAAGCTGCGCCAGCCCGAACATGTCGGCACGATGCACGATCATTGTGTTGGCGGTGGGGATATCGAGGCCGGATTCGACGATGGTCGTGGCCAGCAGCACGTCAAATTTGCCGTCGTAAAATGCGTTCATCCGGTCGTCGAGTTCACCCGCCGCCATCTGGCCTGTTGCGGTCACCACGGTGACTTCGGGAACCTCCCGGCGCAGAAAATCCTCGATCTCGGGCATGTCGGTGATGCGGGGCACGACAAAGAACGACTGGCCGCCGCGATAATGCTCGCGCAGCAGCGCCTCGCGCACCGTGATCGTGTCGAATTCGCTGACGTAGGTGCGAATGGCCAAACGGTCGATCGGGGGCGTGCCGATGATCGACAGATCGCGTACGCCTGACAAACTTAGCTGCAACGTCCGTGGGATAGGCGTTGCGGTTAACGTCAGCACGTGGATATCCGTGCGCATCTGTTTCAGGCGTTCCTTGTGCTGGACGCCAAAGTGCTGTTCCTCGTCGATCACCAACAGGCCGAGGTTGCGGAACTTGATGGATTTCGCCAGCAGCGCGTGCGTGCCGATGACGATATCGACCGATCCATCGGTCAAACCGTCTCGGGTCAGGCCTGCATCCTTTGCACTCACAAATCGCGACAAAGGCCTGACAGTTATGGGAAATCCACGGAACCGTTCGGCGAACCCCTTGTAATGCTGGCGCGCCAACAACGTCGTTGGTGCGACGATGGCGACCTGCACGCCGGACATCGCGGCGACAAAGGCAGCGCGGATCGCCACTTCGGTTTTGCCGAAACCAACGTCGCCGCAGATCAGCCGGTCCATCGGGTTGCCGGATTCCATGTCGGCCAGCACATCGTCGATGGCGGCCAGTTGGTCGTCGGTTTCGGCATAGGGGAACCGGGCCAGAAACTGGTCCCATAGGCCTTCCGGCGGGGTCAGAACCGGGGCATGCCGCAGGGCGCGTTCGGCGGCGACGCGGATCAGGCGTTCGGCCATCTGCCGTATGCGATCCTTTAGCCGGGCCTTTTTCGCCTGCCACGCGCCGCCGCCCAATTTGTCGAGCAGCCCTTCTTCGTGCCCAAAACGCGACAGCAGTTCGATGTTTTCAACCGGCAAATACAGCTTTGAAGTCTCGGCATATTCCAGCAACAGACATTCGTGCGCAGCACCCAGCGCCGTGATAACCTCCATCCCTTGATAGCGCCCGACGCCGTGGTCGACGTGAACGACCAGATCGCCGGGCGTCAGGCTTTGGGTTTCGGTCAAGAAGTTTTCAGCGCGCCGTTTGCGTTTGGCCTGCCGGATCAGACGGTCGCCGAGCACGTCCTGTTCGGAAATCACTGTCAAGTCAGCGGTTTCGAACCCGTGATCCAGTGGCCAGACCGCCAGATGCACGCCACGTTTGCCGACGCGGGTGAAATTGGGGACCGGGATCGCCTCGGCAACGCCTTCATCCTCGATCAGCCCGGTCAGGCGTTCGCGCGCCCCTTCGGAATAAGATGCGATGACGACCGGCCCTTTGGCCATCCGCGCCTTGATATGAGTCACCAAAGCGCCGAAAAGGCTGATCTTTTCCTGCTGGCGTTCAGGCGCAAAATCTCGCCCGATACGGCCACCTGCGTCGATCACGCCCGGCCCCAAGGCCTGCGGCAGCGGGTTGAATTGCAGCACGCGGGTGTCGGATAGCGCCGCCTCCCACGCCGAATCGTCCAGATAAAGCAGCCCCGGAGGTGCCGGTTTATAAACCGAATCCATGCGATTCTTTTGTGTCAGCGCATGCTGGCGGGTGCCGTATTGGTCAGCAATGGCCGTCCAACGCGCCAGACGCGATGGCGTGACCTGATCGTCAAGCGTGACCGTGGCGCCTGGCAAATAATCGAACAGCGTTTCCAGACGGTCGTGAAAAAAGCCCAACCAATGTTCGACCCCGGCGTGTTTGCGCCCTGCCGATACAGCCTCGTACAACGGATCGTCGGTGCCCGCCGCGCCGAATTCGATACGGTAATTCTGGCGGAACCGGGTGATCGCCGCCTCGTCCAATATCACCTCGGACACCGGGGCGAGTTCGATGAAATCCAGCTTTTCCGTCGTCCGCTGCGTGCCTGGATCGAACCGCCGCGCCCCATCCAGCACATCACCGAACAAATCGAGCCGGACCGGACCGCCTTCCCCCGGCGGATAGATGTCGATGATGCCGCCGCGAACAGCATAATCGCCGGGTTCAGTGACGGTGGGCGATTGGGTGAACCCCATGCGGACGAGGAACCCACGCAGCGCCCCTTCGTCGATCCGATCACCGACACGGGCGGTAAAGACCGATGTCTGCATGAGGGCGCGCGCCGGGACCCGTTGGGTCGCCGCGTTTAGCGTCGTCAGCAGGACAAATTGCGCAGGCATCGTGTGGACCAGCGCGGCCAAGGTCGCCATGCGCGCTGCGGACACTTCGGGGTTGGGCGACACCCGGTCGTAGGGAAGGCAATCCCACGCTGGAAAGACCAGAGTGGGCATTGCGGGGGCAAAAAACGCCAGCGCCGCCTGCATTTCGGCCATACGCTTGTCGTCGCGGGCGATGTGGATGACGGGGCCAGATTTAGCGACCTCGGCCAGAATAAGACTGGCGTCAAATCCTTCGGGTGCGCCCCCGACTGTAATCCGTTGTCCAGGCATCTGCTTTTCAGAACCCGTGCATCGACGCCAGGTTCTGATACATCCCCCACATGGCGGTCACAAAGATCGACACCATCCCAAGGAACTGCGTCCAGATCCGGTGCCGCACGAGGCGTTTGTGCAGCGCCGCGCCGGTCGGTGCCTCGGTCTCGATCAGGCGGGCAGTGGACAAGCTCAGCGCCCCGAGGAGCGACATCGGCAGAGCGATCAAAAACACCGCCTCGGCGAACTCGATGCGATACCAGAACCCAAGCACCGCCAGTCCCGTCAGCATGAAACAGGTGAATCCCAGCAGCCACATGCCCGACACCCGACCGATGTGCAGTAGGCGATTGACGTTGATGCGAACCAGATCCTCGACATCCTGCTGGGTCTGCCCGCCGTGCCGCGCTGCCCGCTGGATCAGGTCGAACGGTACGCCCAGCACCCAATGGCTGGCAGATGACCACACGACCGCAAGCGCGATCCAGAACCACAGGTTGCTGAACGACCGCATGTCGATCACTTCAAAAACGGTCTGCGTCCAGTTCACCGCGAAAGTCGCCCGATGGTTGATTTTGCGCGGACACTAGCCGCGCGGTCCGGCAAAGCCCAGACTTGTGATGCGCGATATTTCGTGGCACCCCAAGATTGTGACCAGAAAGGCCCTGCCGCCCATGACCCCGATCATTGCCCACTTCCCCGCCAGCCGTCTGCGCCGCCTGCGCGCCACCCCCGGATTGCGCGCGATGGTGCGCGGTTCGACACTCAGCCCCGCCGATTTCATCTGGCCGCTGTTCGTCATGGCGGGCGAAGATGCCGAAACCCCGGTGCCGTCTATGCCCAACGTGCTGCGGCGCACGGTTGACCGGATCGTGCTGGCCGCACGCGAAGCTCATAACCTTGGGATCCCTGCCATTTGCCTGTTTCCCTACACGGCAATGGACCAGCGCACCCACGATTGCGCCGAGGCTTGGAACCCCGACAACCTGACAAACCGGGCGATCCGTGCGATCAAGGATGCGGTGCCGGATATGGTCGTGATGACCGACATCGCGCTCGACCCCTACAACATCAACGGCCATGACGGCTATGTCGTGGATGGGCAGATCGTGAACGACGCGACCGTCGCCGCACTGGTCAAGATGGCGCTGGCACAGGCCGACGCGGGGGCAGATATTCTTGGCCCGTCCGACATGATGGACGGCCGGATCGGCGCGATCCGGGCGGCACTGGAAACCAACGGGTATCAAGGCGTCGCGATCCTGTCCTATGCGGCCAAGTTCGCCAGCAGTTTCTATGGACCGTTCCGCGATGCGGTGGGCGCTTCGGCGGCACTGGTCGGCGACAAGGCCACCTATCAGATCGACCCCGGCAATGGTGACGAAGCGATCCGCACTGTCGCCCGCGACATCGCCGAAGGGGCCGACATGGTGATGGTCAAGCCGGGAATGCCGTACCTCGATATCTGTCGACGGGTGAAGGACCAATTCGGCGTGCCGACCTTCGCCTATCAGGTCAGCGGTGAATACGCGATGTTGCAGGCGGCGGTTGCGAACGGCTGGCTGGACGGTGACAAGGTTATGATGGAAAGCTTGCTTTGTTTCAAGCGGGCCGGATGTGACGGCATCCTGACCTATTTCGCCCCGGCGGCGGCGCGGCTTTTGCAGGGCTGAATATCGCCCAGCCCACATCTGGGGCATGACAACGGGCGAAAACCTGCCTATAGTGGCCTTACAAGAGCAGCCGCCAAAGGCTGACGGGGCATCGAGCGAGGCACAAATGAACACCACCCGACGCATTTTCACGTTCGGCGCATTGGCAGTGATGCCATTGGCCGCTTGCGGCAACGGTATCGGCGGCAACGGTGCGGCCGAGATCGACGCCCGTGTCGCGGAATCGCTGAACTTCATGTATTCCAAATATCCCGGCACGCGCGATCTGGCCGCAAGGTCCTCGGGCATGCTGGTGATGCCTGTCGTGACCGAGGTCGGTCTGGGCTTTGGCGGCTCGTATGGCCGCGGGGCCCTGCTCGTCGGGCAATCGACGGTCGATTACTATTCCGCTGCAGCCGCCAGCGCCGGGTTCCAGATCGGCGCGCAGCAATATTCGCATGTCTTGTTCTTCATGACGCAAGAGGCGCTGCTGAACTTCCGTCAGGCCGATGGCTGGGCGGCGGGCGCCGACCTTGAATATGCGATCAGCGATCAGGGCGAGACCTTGCGCGCGGAAACCACGACATCGCTGGCCCCGGTCATCGCCGTGGTCTTTGCGCAGGCCGGTTTCCGGGCGGGTGCGACGATCAATGGCACCAAATACACCCGGATCATCCCGTAACCACCGATCAGGTTGCGGCAACTGCAAAAGGGGCGTCCTCCCGCGCCCCTTTTCTTTGAGCGAGTTGCGACAATTCGTGTCGCGGACCGCCAATCATTCCGCCGCCCAATCCCGATGATCCCGGCAACACAGCAGGAGTCGGATCATGAAAACCACCACGCGCGTTGCGGTCATCGGCGGTGGAGTCGTCGGCTGTTCGGTCCTGTATCATCTGACCAAACTTGGCTGGTCCGACGTCATGCTGATCGAACGCAAGGAACTGACAGCCGGATCGACGTGGCACGCCGCGGGCGGATTTCACACGCTGAACGGCGATACCAATATGGCGGCCCTGCAGGGTTATACGATCAAGCTGTATAAGGAGTTGGAGGCCCTGACGGGCATGTCCTGCGGGCTGCATCATGTCGGCGGCATCACCTTGGCCGACAACCGTGACCGGTTCGACATGCTGGTCGCCGAACGCGCCAAACATCGCTACATGGGATTGGAGACCGAGATCATCGGCCCCGAAGAGATCGCCAAGATCGCCCCGATCACCAATCTGGATGGCATCGTCGGAGCGCTTTACGATCCGCTCGACGGCCACCTTGATCCGTCCGGGACGACCCACGCCTATGCCAAGGCCGCCCGGATGGGTGGCGCGACCATCGAAACCCAGTGCCGTGTGACCGAGACGAACCAGCGCCCCGATGGCACATGGGATGTTGTCACCGAAAAAGGCACGATCCACGCCGAACATTTAGTCAACGCCGGCGGCCTTTGGGCCCGCGAGGTCGGGGCGATGGCGGGCGTGTATTTCCCGCTACATCCGATGGAACATCAGTATCTGGTGACGGATGCGATCCCGGAAATCTACAACCTTGGCCGCGAACATCCGCATGTGATGGACCCTGCTGGCGAAAGCTATCTGCGTCAGGAAGGGCGCGGGTTGTGCATCGGGTTCTACGAACAGCCCTGCCGACCCTGGGCCGTGGACGGCACACCGTGGGATTTCGGGCTGGAACTGCTTCCCGATGATTTCGACAAGATCGAGGATTCCATCGCCTTTGCCTACAAGCGCTTTCCGGTGCTTGAAACTGCCGGGGTCAAATCTGTGATCCACGGGCCGTTCACTTTTGCCCCCGATGGCAATCCGCTGGTTGGCCCGGTGCCGGGACTGCGCAACTACTGGTCAGCTTGCGGCGTCATGGCCGGATTTTCCCAAGGCGGCGGGGTCGGTCTGACCCTTGCGCAATGGATGATCGAGGGGGAGGCAGAACGCGACGTGACCGGGTTGGATGTCGGTCGGTTCGGGTCGTGGATCACGCCTGGCTACACCCGCCCCAAAGTGATCGAGAACTATCAGCGGCGGTTTTCCGTTAGTTATCCGAACGAAGAACTGCCCGCAGCGCGGCCCCATCGCACCTCGCCGATGTATGACATCTTTACCGTGATGGGTGCGGTCTGGGGGCAGCAGTTTGGCCTTGAGGTGGTGAACTACTTTGCCACTGGCGATGAACCGAGGTTCGAACAGCCGTCATTCCGCCGATCGAACGCTTTTGCGGCAACCGCACGCGAGGTTAAGGCCGTACGCGAAGCCGTTGGAATCAATGAACTTCAGAATTTTGGCAAATACCGGGTAACGGGGGCCAAAGCGCGCGATTGGCTGAACCGGATCATGGCGGGCCGTATCCCGAAACCGGGGCGGCTGTCGCTGACACCGATGCTGTCGGCCAAGGGGCGGCTGATCGGGGATTTCACCGTATCCTGCCTGTCCGAGACCGAATTTCAACTGACTGCCAGTTACGGCGCCCAAGCGATCCACCACCGCTGGTTTATGCAACATGAGGAACCGGGCGTAACCTGCGATAATATAAGCGATAAACGCACAGGGTTTCAGATTGCAGGGCCCCGCGCCCGTGACCTGCTGACCGCCTGTACCCGCGACGACGTGGCGGCGATGAAGTTCCTTGACGTGCGCCGCATGACCGTCGGTCAGGTCGCCTGCATCGTCCAGCGGGTCAGCTATACCGGTGATCTGGGGTATGAGATTTTCTGCGATCCGATGGACCTGCGCCAGTTGTGGACTACGCTTTGGACAGCCGGGCAACCGATGGGTCTGACGCCATTCGGGATGCGGGCGATGATGTCGCTGCGGCTCGATCGGTTCTTTGGGTCGTGGCTGCGCGAATTTTCACCCGACTACACCGCCGCCGAAACCGGCATGGACCGTTTCATCGACTGGAAAAAGAACAGCGATTTCATTGGGCGCGCGGCAGCAGAGGCTGAACGAGCGAAACCTCCTGCCCGGATCAACGCGGTTTTCGAGGTTGACGCTGACGACGCCGACGTCACCGCCTACGAGCCCGTGTTCATCGACGATCAGGTTGTCGGGTTCTGCACCTCGGGCGGGTATTCGCACCACGCGGGAAAGTCCATCGCGCTGGCCCTGATCCCGCGCGAGGCGGCGAAACCGGGGTTGCGTGCGGAAATAGAATTGATGGGCAAACGCCGCGCCGCAACGCTGATCACAACGCCGCTGTTCGACCCTGACGGGGTCCGCCTGCGCGGCTAAAGACGGTAGTCCACTAACGCAAACAGGGGGCCGCTTGGGCCCCCTGTCGACGGCCGGAGGATCGTTTCCCCGGCGTGCTGCATCGTTTGACTTAGCGGGCCAGCAGCCGCGCCTCGTGTTTCTTGAGTGCCTTGCGGGCGGACTGATACCCTTCAAGGCCGACCTGCGATTTCAGCGCCGGGAACAGTTCAAAGATCTCGTTCCGCTGAGCGTTTCCCAGACCTTTGAGGCTATAATCGCCGGGCTGGAAGCTTTCCGTCCATGCCCCGTTGGCCAATACGACCTCATGGCGCTCGAACATGAAGTGGATGTAAGTCGTCGACACCACATCGACGATGTGAACACCGGCACTGCCGACCAAATGCTTGGCGGCGGCAAGGACTTCACGCTCTTCGAAGTAAAGCTGCGTGAGGTCCGATGCGACCAGCATGCGGTGGTTGGGCGATACCATCATGTCCCGTTCGGGCAGGCCATTACCAAGGCTTCCGGCCTTGATCAGGACCGGGCAAAGATGCGGAGCAGCGATCAGGGCCCTGCCAGACATCTCTTTGCGGCCGACCCAAGCGATGTCTTGAATGCCGTTGTCGCGTGTAATGATGCGGTCGCCTTCGACCAGCTCTTCGACCAAACGCTCGCCTTTCGGGGTCGCGATCATCGTCCCCGGCGTAAAGCAGGGAATCACGTTCTCGATTTCCGAAAAAGTCATCGTCGTGCCATCGTTGAAATAGACGGTCCCAGCTTCTGGGTCGGTGGTGCCATCTGTGCGGACCAGATAGACGATCCTGTCGACGTCACCGCCGGTCAGATCCAGCACGTCGACGTCGGAATTATCAGCATCTTCGCCACCGACGACGTTGTCGCCACCATTGCCGCCGATGATCAAGTCGGACCCGAAACCGCCATAGACCCCGTCGTTGCCGATGCCGCCGGTCAGGGTGTCGGCACCGTCGCCGCCATTAAGCAGATCGTTACCCTGTCCGCCGAACAGCGTGTCGTTGCCTTCGTCGCCATAAAGCAGGTCATCGTCCACGCCACCGAACAGGGTGTCATCGCCGGTGCCGCCGAACAGCGTGTCATCATCGTCGTTTCCGGTGATGTAGTCGTTGCCCGCACCGCCGAACAGCGTGTCCATGTTGTTGTTGGTGACGAGGTCTTCGCCAAAGCTGTTGCTGTCGCCATTGCCGTCGATGTCGTCGGGCAGATCGAGGATATCGGTGGTCAACCCGCCGATGATGACGTCATTGCCGTCGCCGCCATAAATCTCGTCGTTGCCTTCGGATCCGATAACGGTGTCGTCACCGGCGCCGCCTTCGACATAATCGTCATCGATCCCTGCGTCGACGGTGTCGTTGCCGGTGCCGCCATAGATCGAGTCGGCATCGTCGCCGGTAAAGACGGTGTCGTCACCCGCGCCGCCAAACACGACGTCTCGGTCATTGAACGGATCGGTGTCGGCGGAATAGACGCCGGGATACCCGATGTCAGGCAGTGGGTTCACATGGTTGGACGTATTGATGCAGTCATTCCCGGCGCCGCCATCCACGACGTCGTTGCCGCGTCCACCGTGAATCGTGTCGTTGCCGGTGTCGCCGTTGATGCTGTCATTACCTTCACCGCCGTAAATCACGTCGTTGTTGTTGCCGCCAGAAATGGTGTCGTTGCCGTCATCGCCATGAAGCGTGTCGTCGCCACCACCACCGTCGATGGTATCGTCGCCGGTTCCGCCATAGACGAGATCGTTATTGGCACCTGCCCAAAGATCGTCGTTGCCCGCGCCACCATAAAGCTTGTCGTCGCCACCCGAAGCTTCCAGCTTGTCGTCGCCGTCACCGCCCTCCATGAGGTCATTGCCCGCACCGCCGAACAGCATATCATTGCCGGTTCCGCCATAGATCGTGTCGTCGCCGTCGTCGCCATAGGCGACGTCGTTGCCGGCATCACCATGGAGCGTGTCATTGCCAGGACCGCCATAGATCACGTCGTCGCCGTCATCGCCGTGGATCAGGTCATGACCAACCTCGCCGTAGAGCGTATCGTTGCCGGCACCGCCGTAAACCGTGTCATCGCCTAACCCTGCCCTGACGGTATCGTTGCCGCCGTAGGCGTAAATCAGGTCGTCGTTGCCGTCGGCCCCGTCGATGGTATCGCAGTCCGCATCGACATAGCCGGGAAGCATGATGTCATCGCCGTTCGTCCCGTCAACCTTGCCATCGGGAGACTTTCCTCCACCTGTCCCCTTGGTACCGCATGTACCGGTTCCACCCGACCCTTTGCCCGTCCCGCGGGTGCCTCCGCTGCCCTTGCCTGCCCCGCGCGAGCCGCCAGAACCCTTGCCCGTCGCACCGGTGCCGCCGCTGCCATTGCCGGAGCCGTGCGCGCCGCCAGAACCGCTGGTATTAGTGCCGCCATAGCCACCGGTATGATATGTCGTGTTGGCCGAACCTGCTGCTTCAGCGTCCTTGCCGGTTCCGTGATCCTCTGTCTTCGGTGCCTTCGACATATCTTTTCCATTCACTTCAAATTGGCCGCACGGCCATATCGCCATGACCGGCAAAACCGGTCGCTCACTACCCAAAAATGTCCAAGACGGTTGCTGGCAGCTTCCGCAAGCAGACAGTATTTCCCCACCGCCCAAATTCATTGAAGTTGCTTTAAATGCAAACAAAACCGGCGTTCAGGCGCGGAGAGTGGTTATCTGATCCCGGCGCCAAAACAATCGACCCCGTATGGGCATGAATGTTCACGAATCCACGCCTGTTATGGGTCCAAACATGGTCGTTCATTCCGAATCAACAATAGAATCCGGCAATGCGGTCGCAAAACTGCCTTAGTCTTGCCGCAAAATGAAGGTTATCGCGGTTCGGGCAAGCACCAGCCTGCGCCACCCGCTCAAGCCATTGGAACCCGCCGATGTCGTCTGATCCTGCCCGATTGCCCGTGGAAGAACTCGCTTCCCAGATCGGCAAATTCTTCGGCGAGCAGGTGGTGCGGATCACCGCCCCCGGCGGGCGGTCGCGTGGCAGTTTTCGAGTTCAGCTGCAAAGCCGCAGCATTATTGCGACTTATCGCGACACGCGCGCCGAAACAGCCTACGAGGCGCGGATTCTTGCGGCGCTGTCGGCGCATTGCGACGACGTTCCGCAGTTTCTGGGTCTGGAAGAAGGTCTGCTGTTCCAGTCGGACGTCGGCCGCGTCCGGCTGGGCCAGATGATCAGCATCACCGCTGAACCGGCGCGTCGGCAACAGCTGGCCGATGCCGCCGTCGCCGCGATTTTCCGCTATCAGCGTGCGGCAATAGCCACTGATCTGCGCCCGACATTACGCCACCTCGGGGCGACGCGCGATTGGGTGGAAAATGCCATTTCGGGCGCCGATGTACTTGCACGGCTCAGCGGTACCCCGGCGCCCGTTCTGGACCGAGACGCCGCGATTGCGGTCATGTCGGTGCCGCCGCTACAATTCCTGAAATGGGACTGCCGGGCGGGCAACGCCGCGCTGGATGACGCGGGAAAATTGCGTTGGTTCGATTTCGAATTTGCCGGGATGCGCCACGGTGCCGAGGATCTGGCATGGCTGATTGCTGACGAAGTCTGGCCTGTGTCGGTCGACCTGATGTTCGGGATTGTGCGCGACCGTTATGACCGCACCCAAGGCCAAGCGATCGACGAGTATCTGGCCTATCTTTCGGTCTTCGCGACGTTTCACGCGCTTCAGCGGGTTTTGCTGATAATTCAGCAGGTGCGCAAACGCGGCTGGCGTTCGCGTGCGCGCATCCTGGCCCGCGACGACGTCGGATTGCATCCCGAAATCGGTCAGAATATCTGCACCATTGCCGCCGATCTGGCCGACATGCAGGCCCTGACCCGGCCACTTATGCCGCTGATCGATTCGGTTCGCGCACAATTCAAGGCCGCCATGCCGGAAAACGATCGAAATGGTGCCGGTGGTCAGCAACTTTGCCAGATGCGCTTCGGGCCCGGTTTCAGCGATACATTGAGGAAGGGTTAAGCGGTCGGGCGGCCGCATTACGCTTGAAGCTCTCACCGGCCACTGGGGCGCGATGGGCGCTTGCGATCCGTCGGTCACCCACCTCGCACTGCGGCTTTTGATCCTCACGGGAGTTCGGTCCAAACCGATCAGATTCCTGCACCTCGAACAGATCGTGGATGACGTCTGGACGGTGCCCGCCGTGTTCATGAAGGGTCGACGTGACGCCACCAGTGACTTCAGGGTGCCGTTAGTTCCGGAGGCTCTCGCCGTCTTAGCCCAGGCCCGCCGCCAATGGGCCGTTCATCGGGCGCGATACATGACGCTGAAAACAATGGCCGCTTTGAGCGATGATGCCATCGTCAGCCTGCCCGTCGTGGCGCGCTGATCAAGCAGGCCCACGCCGGATGTCACGGTGATCTCCACGGCCAACTACACCAATCATTGGGACACGATCCCCACACTACCTTGGCGTAATGGCTTGGCGTAACTAACTGTCGAGGTGAAGGGGCAAACTATGCAAAAATTCTCACTGCTCGATCTGTCGCCGATACCGGAGGGCAAGACCGCTGCCGATGCGCTGTCCAATACGGCAGAGCTTGCGCAGGCCGCAGAGAAGGCGGGATACTATCGCTTCTGGCTCGCCGAACATCACAACATGCCCGGTATCGCGAGTGCTGCGACCGCGGTCGTCATCGGCCACGTCGCTGCAGCAACGCAGACAATGCGCATTGGCGCCGGTGGGATCATGTTGCCCAATCATGCGCCCCTCGTTGTGGCGGAACAGTTCGGCACGCTGGCGACGCTTTACCCAGACCGGATCGACCTTGGCCTTGGCCGCGCCCCCGGAACGGATATGGCCACCGCCCGCGCCCTGCGTCGGCACATGGCCCCCGAGGACAGCTTTCCCCAGGATGTGCAGGAATTGATCGCGTATTTCGGCGATATGCCGGACGGCGCCCCCGTCCGGGCCATTCCGGGGGCTGGCACGCATGTGCCGGTCTGGATCCTGGGTTCGAGCCTCTATGGCGCGCAACTGGCGGCCTATCTGGGCCTGCCCTACGCGTTTGCCTCGCATTTCGCCCCCGACATGCTGAAAGAGGCCCTGTCGATCTACCGGTCGTCATTTCGCCCCTCGAAGGCGCTGGCGCAGCCCTATGCGATGATGGCGGCGGGGGTCTGTGCGGCGCAAACCGATTCCGAGGCTGCATATCTGCGCTCGTCCCAGATCCTCGCGTTTTCGAGGATGCGCACCGGCAAACCGGGCAAGTTGCCTTATCCGACGGACGATCTTACCCGCCAAGTGCCGGAGTCGGTAAGAACGCAGGTCGATCACGCCCTGTCGTGTTCGGCGACCGGATCGCCGGCGACCATCAGGAAGCAGCTTGCTGCCCTCATCGACACCTATCGGCCTGACGAACTGCTGGTGACGGGCATGATCCACGATCACGCAGCACGGGTCCGGTCCTTCGAGATTGCCGCCGACGTGCTGACCGAGTTGACCGCGATGACGAAGGTCGCTTGAACCGCTAACGGCAGTAGCCCAGAGTAGAAGACACTATTCCGGGATTTCGGTCGGTTCAGGTCTGAGCGGTGTATCATCGCGAAGTGAGATCGCCTGCCGCTCGATCATGCGATGCACCTTGGGCGGCGCTTTGCCGCGATGCAGTTTCAGAAGCCGCCCATAGGATTCGGCATCGGATTGCGTTCGCCGCTCATGGTGACGGACATATTCGACCCACGTGGGAACATGATAGGTTTCGGTCCAGATGCTTGGGTTTTCCAGATCGCGTAACAGCGCCCATTGTTGCGCCCCATCACGAATTCTGACGCGCCGCCGCGCGTTCATCGCGGCCAGAAATTCGGGCACGTCATCTTGGGCAATCTCATAATCGACCATGATCATGATCGGCCCACTGCGCTGTTTCAGATCCAGCCGCAGGGATGGTTCCTTGAAGGTGTTCAGCGGGTCCAGATTGAGGTTCGTGGAATCCGGCAAAGGGACAGCCAAGCCCGCCAATGCGCCGACGATCAGCATGGTGGCGGCAACAAACATCGCCCGGTCCGCACCGAAGTTTTCAGCGATTGCGCCCCAGGCCCAGCTTCCACCCGCCATGCCGCCAAACACGCCGGTCTGATACAGCGCAAGGGACCTGCCAACCACCCAACGTGGCGTGGACAACTGGATCGTGACGTTAAACAAGGACAGGGCGATGACCCAGGCAGCGCCTGCCAACAAAAGGGCCGCGCCACTGAACAGATAGTGATTGCTGACACCCAGCGTGACGCTGCTGACGGCAAAGACGATGAATGCGACCTGCGTGATGCGTTCGTTTTGAAAACGTGCCCGCAGTTGGGCGTTCAGCAGCGCACCGCCCACAGCACCCGCGCCGAAACAGCCCAGCAGCACGCCGTAAACGATGGCCCCGCCCTGCAAGATATCCCGGACGATCAGAGGGAGCAGGGCGAGGATCGCGATCGCGGACAGGCCAAACAGAAAACCCCGAAAGATCACTTTCATCAGGTTGGGCGACATCGCGACATAGCGCAGGCCCGCTGAAAACGCGCTGCCCATCGGTTCGCGTGGCAGGCGGCGCTGTGGCATGGCCGGTCGCCAGAACCAAAGGGCGGAAATGATGCCGACATAGCTGAAGGCGTTCACCGTGAACGCCGCTGCGGCACCGGCGATTGCGACGATTGCGCCACCCGCGGCAGGCCCGATACTGCGCATCAGGTTGAAGCCCATGCTGTTAAGCGAAACCGCTGCCGACAATTCGTCCCGCGACACGATATCGCCCATCGATGCCTGCCAAGACGGGTTATGCAAGGCTGTGCCGCACCCGATCAGGAAGGTGAACATCAAGAGCAGCCAGGGCGACAGCAGTCCTTCGTAGGCCATAATGGCCAACACGATCGACACCATGAGCATGAAGGATTGTGCGATCAGCATGACCTTGCGGCGGTCGAAATTGTCGGCGAACACACCGGCCAGCAGGGAAAAGATCATGATTGGCAGGGTGACTGATGACTGCACCAGCGCAACCATACTTTGGGACTGTGTCAGCGACGTCATCATCCAGGCGGCCCCAACTGCCTGGACAAGCCCGCCGAAGTTCGAGGCGAGTGCCGCGATCCACAGCATGCGGAACGTCTGGTTTTGGAAGAGCGTCAATGTAGATGTGCTTTGGGGCACCAGACGCTCCCTTCAATGATCCAATTCTACAATGATTGATACGGCCACACTCCTCGCTCGGCAACCTGACGCCTGCACAAACGCGCCGGACGCTTGAGCAATTGGGGCTCCGCGCCCGCCGCGCTTGCGACACCCGAAATCGACGACTATCAAACCAGCAGACACTCATTGCAAGCGCGGGACGAACGGGCGCAGGTCATTCCAACAAGTACCCTCGCCATTCCTGCCTCAGCGGCTTCGTTTAATCCCCCGATTCAGGTCTTTACCGAAGCGCTTCAAATGATCGGATGTCAATCGAGCCGTCGGAGCCTAAGTTTGTCGGCGGTCCCAGATTGCTGTAATCTGGTCGGCGAGCGTCATGGGATCGAAGGGCTTGGCGATCACCTCGAGCGCACCAAGTTTCATTAAGTGCGCGACATCTTCGGATCGGGCCTTGGCCGTCATGAAAATCGTTGGCACTTCCGCAAAGTTTGGAACCTCGCGGATCTTGCTCAACAATGTGTCGCCGGTCATTTCCGGCATCATCACGTCGAGGAGCAGAAGATCCGGCTGAAAGCCCCCGATGACGGAAAGAGCTTCTTCCCCAGAGGCGGCTTGCATCACAGTGAGATCGCCCACGGTTTCAAGCGCGATGAGGGCGATCTCACGAATGTCGTCGTCATCGTCGACATGCAAAATGCGGGGACTATCGGACATGAGAGAGATCGCACCTCGTATTCAGAGCAGGAAAACAATATTGCAACACTCAACGACAAACCTGGGAATCCGCAAACGTCAGGATGCCCCGGAACAAACACCCACCTTTTTTCCCGTATCCGGCGGCGTCACCAATTCGGCAACGTTCATCAGCGCGGCCCGCGACAAGTCCGCGGCGAACCGAATGACCGGGCCGACAGCCGTCGCGTTCATGCCGATCCGCTTCATCCAACGTTTGAAGACTGCCGGCACGATGCCGATCACGTGGGTGGCGCCGACAGCTTGGGCGGCAATCGCCATCTGATACATCAGAAGCTGCTGCACATCGGCACGCCGCCCCGCATCGACCGTGGGAGCGACGAAAAGCCGCGACGCTTCCCAAAGGTGTTCGCTTTCAGGGGCCCGGAAATAAAGGACATCAGCCTGAAGATCATCAAGAAGACCCAGTTGCGCATCACGGATCATATAGCTGTGCAGGCCGCACCTGGCGGTTGTGGGGGTGATCCGAATGCCGGCGAGCACCTCGCCTCTCTCGTGCACGACGATCCAGCGGGCCACTGGTGTATCATATTGATCGAACTCCATGCCGTCGATCTCCGGCAGATTCCAGTTCTTGTCGCGAATGAAGACATCGTGCCGGGCGCGCAGGTAACGCACGAAAAGGTCGCCATGGTGGTGCAAGTTCAACATCGACAGCGTCGTCGCGCGTAAAGACTCACCTGGCGCGAGCAAGCTTTGCATGTCCAAACCAGTGGGCCTGACGGGAATGGCGGCAATGCCGGGCTCGCACTCTTGCTGCGACCGCAGTTCCGGAAAAACCGACTGCGCCCGCGATCTGCCGGATTCCAGACGTGCCTGCATTCTCTACCTCAGCGTGTTATCATTTCTTAAGGTCATCCGCTGGATTGCATGATGTCGCCACACTGTTGCCACATATCATACTAAAATAGCTGTAAGTGTGCTTTGGGGAGCACAACAACCGCCGCTGCCTTCGTGGCTCAACCTAGACACGAATTTTCGAGGCCAGGAGGCGACCGATGACTTCCGCGACCGAGCAGAGCCTGCGTGGCTTGGCCACGAAGAACACTTTCGTGCTGACGCGACAGATGAAGGATTATGCCACAGTCGGAATGAACCTCGTCTGGCAACGCCAGATGATTTTCGGCGCGGCGCTGGTCTTGGCCGGGTTCTACTACAGTGTCGCATTGGCTCTGACGACCGCGGTCTTGATCGGGCTTTCGGAAATCTACGACTTCATTGTGTTCCGAAAGATCCTCGCATGGAAAGGTCGCGATCCAAGGATCGCGCGACGACTACTCTATCAACTCTACGTTGGCACAGTTCTCAGCGCGAGTGTCATCGTCTTTTACGCCATCAGCATTGTAGTCTGGCAGGGGCCAACCACGCACTTCATGTCGCTCTTCTTCTTGTTTGCGGCGGCGCTTTTCGCGGCGATGAACAACCACCACCTTCTGCCGGTTCTGATGATCCGACTTGCGATCTATGGTGCCACGTTCGTCTTCATTCCGGTCTGGGATGTCGTATCGACCGCCGCTCCCATTCATTCTGAGCTCTGGGCGCAGCTCTTCACCAGTCTCTTCGTGCTCTATTTCATCATTGACTGCTCGCGGATCTATCTCAATTTCTACCGCACCAGCTTCAACCAGATGGAAGCCCTGCGCGTCGAACACCGCAAAACGAAGGCTGCTTTCAAGGCAAAATCCGAGTTTCTTTCAACGATGAGCCATGAATTGCGCACGCCGCTAACCTCGATCAAAGGTTCGGTCGATCTGGCTTTCTCCGGGCGGCTTGGCGAATTGCCGGAGAAGGCCGCGCAGGTGATGGGGATTGCACAACGCAACTGCGCTCGCCTCATCACCCTGATCGACGATATTCTTGATCTTCAGAAGTTCGAGTCGGGCAAGATGAACTTCTTCTTTGAGAAGCTGGCGATCGGTCCACTTCTCGACGATGCAATCGAGGTGAACCAACCCTATTCGGCCCGCCTTGGCGTCACCCTTCGCCTCGTCCCCTCCGATCCGGCTCTGTTCGTGCGTGGTGACCATGCGCGGCTTGGCCAGGTGTTGGCAAACATGCTGTCGAACGCCGCCAAGTTCTCGCACAAAGGCGACGAGGTAGTCGTAACTGCCAATCGTCATGGAGCAGGAGTCCGGATCTCGGTCGCCGACGCCGGCGTGGGCCTGTCCGAAAGCAACCATGAGAAGGTCTTCGACCGCTTCAGCCAGCTCGATGCATCAGACACCCGCAAGATCGGCGGCACAGGCCTTGGCCTGAACATCTCGAAACAGATCATGGAAGCCCACAACGGAACCATCGGTTACGCCAAGAATGACGGCCCGGGCACCACGTTCTTCGTCGATCTGCCAAACTTCCTTGAAGCGATCGCGCCGATTGATTCGGATATCCCGATCGGGACTATCGCGATCGCCGCCGAGTAGCGCCAAGCTCACTCAATCGTGACACGATTGTCCACAATTCGGCCACAATCGAGCCCCAGTGCTGAACACGCATAAGGAGATCGATTTGAGAATCCTCGCCGTCGACGACGACCCCGCTTTTAGCGACATCTTCGCCTCGTTGCTGCGTCAACTTGGAGAGGTGGATCTGACGATTGTCGACTCCGGACCCGAGGCACTCCACCAGGTTCAAGAAAGCGCTGTGCCCTATGATTGCATTTTCATCGATATCCAGATGCCCGAGATGGACGGCATCGAGCTGACGGGGGTGTTACGCGTTCTCGACAATTCGCGGAATGCGCAGATTGTCATGGTCACCAGCATGTCCGAACGACACTTCATCGACTTGGCGTTTCGCGCTGGGGCCGATGATTATATCACCAAGCCGCTCGAAGTCGTCGAGCTCAAGGCGCGCTTGGGCTCAATCCGGCGCATCCATGTCGAGCGGCGGGACAACCTGGCGATGCAGAAGGAAATTACCAGAGTCAGGTTGCGCCAACACAAATACGAATTCGAAGATTTCATCCCGATGCCGAATGCGGCGGCCGTGATGCCTCGCGCGGCGATGCAGAACTACATCAGCGCGCTTGGCAGGTTGCGTCAGGCTTCGAGTCTGTGCATTGGTTTTCATGTGGAGAATGCCCCGAGCATATATGTCCGAACCGACGACGATCGCTTTGCCCAGATCCTGCAAGACGTAGCCGGCACGATCTTCGACGTGCTCAAGCGTTTTAACATGATGGTCGCCTATCTTGGATCGGGCGACTTTGCCTGTGTCATCTCGCCCGCGCAGCTTCCCTCGCCAACCGAGATTGAAATGATCGTGAATGACGAATTGCACGCATTCGCGGACCTTTATCCCCTGGGCTGTTACCCGGTCGTGCGGGTCGGCGAAATTATCGGCAAGGGTCTCTTCTCGCGTCGGCCAATGAATGAACTGATCGACGCGGCGCGCATCAGCGCGCAGACCCGCAAGGCGGACGAGGGCCGCAGCCTGAGACGCAGCGCTTGATGAACATGCATGACCCCGTCACCAGAATACAGACACAACCCGATAGCGTGGAGGCCGTGCTGGTGCCAATACGGGCCAAGTTTCGCCATGCGCTCGTTGATCACATCGGCGCATTCGAGGCGCTGCTTGCCGGCAACACCTCCGACGATCCGACTGCGACGCTTCAGGATATTGCCGCGCGCTCGCACAAAATGGCAGGCGTCGCGGCGACTCTTGGCTTTTCGGAGTTGGGCAAGGTCGCTCGGAAACTGGAAGCCACGATTCTGGGATCTGCCTCGGAAGAAGACCCACACGTTCTGGCTGAGGCCTTGCTAGCAGAAATGCGAACCGCCGCAGCTTCTTGATGCACCTCGCGCCTTGCCCGTCCCGGCGCGTCAGCACCGCAATGGCCTTGACCGTGTCGGCTGCGGTAAAAGGTTCGGCGATCTGCGTGCCAAGCGTAAGCGCTGCGCCCACCCCGTGGTTTCGGCGTGACGGGCTTTCGTGCATGCGGTTCTGCAAATGAGGTTTGCAGGAGGTTTGTTATGGAGCACCAAATTGAGCACCGGATGGAGGTCCCCAGTCGCAGGGGAGTGTCGCGGATCGAGGTTCTGAATGGGCCGACGGGGCGGCGGCGCTGGCCGGACGATCTGAAGGCGCGGATTGTGGCCGAGAGTTTGTTGCCTGGGGCGCGCGTCTGCGATGTGGCTCAGAAGTATGGGTTTGCCGCGCGTCGAACAGGTGATTGAGCCTCCACACATGGCTTGCCCCTGCGGCTGCACCGACCTGGTGAAGATCGGGGAAGATCGCAGCGAACGGTTGGACATCATCTTCGCAACGCCGCCACACGGCAAGCCGGTTCCCCTGACTTGGCCGCCGCCAAGCTTTCCCTGACGCAGGCCAATGCCGCCAAGGTCGAATTGCAGAACGCCAAGGCCAAGGGCGATCTCTTGGACGCGGCCACCGTCCGGGCCGAATGGCTGACTGTGGCAAGCGACATTCGCGCCCGACTTTTGGCCGTGCCGAGTCGGGTTGCCGCCACCCTGGCACTCGACCGGGCCGCCGCCGCCGCCCTCGACGGGGAGATCCGCCGCGCCTTGATTGATCTGGCGGGGAGTGCCGACCATGTTTGACCGTCTTGCCGCAATCCGGGCCGAGACCTACGCCGCACTGCACCCGCCAGTGAAACTCGACCTGCCCGATTGGATTGAAGCGACCGTGCGGTTGCCCAGCGATGTATCGGCTCAATCCGGCCCGCTCTTGCTTACGCCAGTGCAGCGCGGAATCGCCGCTGCTATGGGCGACCCGGCGATTGAGCGGGTCACAGTCGTGAAACCCGTCCGACTGGGCTACACAAGCCTCCTATCGGCTTTGGTGGGCTACTACACCCAATCCGACCCCTGCCCGATCTTGACCGTCTTACCGACCGAATCCGACGCGCGGGGTTGGATCGTGGATGATGTGGCACCGATCTTTGCCGCCACGCCCGATCTGCGGGGCCTGTTGTCGGTCGAAGCGGACGCCGCGAAACACTCGACCCTGCTTTCGCGGCGATTCCCCGGTGGGTCGCTGAAAATCGTATCAGCCAAGTCGCCGCGCAACTTGCGGCGTCACAACGCGCGAGTCCTCTTTCTAGATGAAATCGACGCGATGGAATCCGGTAACGAGGGCAGCCCGATCACCTTGGCGGAACGGCGGACGATCGTAAGCGCTGTCCCAATCACACCTTGTTGGCGTAATTCCACGGGAGCAGATAGCCGATCTGGCTTTGTTTGTGGCCGCTGACGATGGCGGTAAGCGTGTTTGCCAACCAAGCGTGGGGGTCGACTGCGTTCGTCTTGCAGGTCTCGATCAACGAGGCAATGACAGCTCAGTTTTCTGCTCCGGCGTCGTGTCCTGCGAAGAGAGCGTTCTTGCGGTTCAGGGCGATGGGGCGAATGGTGCGTTCGACGGTGTTATTGTCGATTTCGACGCGCCCATCGGTCACGAAGTGACCAAGACCTTCGCGGTATTTGGCAATATAGGCCAGCGCTTGGCCAAGGGGCGATTTGGCTGAAGCGCGTGCGCGATGATGGCGCAGCCAAACATCAAGGCGAGCAATGATCGGGGCGGAGCGTTCTTGCCGTGCGGCCAATCGGTTATCAGCATCGGTGCCCTTGATGGTTGCCTTGATGGTATAGAGTTCCCTGATGAGGGCCACACCTTCCTCGGCAATTGGCGCGGGGCCGTTGCGCGTGATTTCGATCAGCTTGCGGCGCGCGTGCGCCCAGCAATATGCCAATTGAATGCCGGGACCGACACGATCTGGCGAGATTAGCCGGTTGTATCCGGCATAGCCGTTCGTCGGGCAAACTGTCCCCCGGACTGTTTGCTGACCCTCCTCACCCTGCAGGATGCCACCAAAGCCTTCCAGTATCCGTTCGGCATGCAGCCCGCCCCGACCGGGCGCATAGGTAAAGGCGACGCACGGCGGCGCTGCACCACCCCACGGTCGGTCATCGCGGGCCAGCGCCCAGAAGTATCCGGTCTTGGTCTTTTTGGACCCCGGATCGAGCACCGGCGCCCGGGTTTCGTCCATGAAGAGCTTTGTTGACCGTTTCTCTAGACATGAAAAACTTCATCCAAGCCGGTAGCAACGTCACCGTGCCTGCCCCCGCCGCCGTCGCCTCTGGGGCCGGTGTTCTTGTGGGCAGCCTGTTCGGCATCGCCAATGGCTCCGCCGCAACGGCCGCCGACGTGGTTCTGACCACGACCGGCATCTTTGAAATGACCAAGGCCGCAACAGACTCCATGACAGTGGGCGGCCCCGTCTATTGGGACAATACCGCCAAGGTCGCCACCGTCACCGCCAGCGGCAACACCAAGATCGGGGTGGCCATGTCCGTCGCGGGCAACCCGTCCAACACGGTTCGGGTCCGTTTGAACGGGGCTTTCTGATGGCAGGTCGCGCCGGTTATCTGATCGGCGCGGCCGCCAAGTCGTCCAGATGGTCCGCGTAGGCTTGCATCATCTCTGTCCGACCTTCCAGATATTCCGCCGCGTTGTAGGCACTCCGAACCCCGTTGCCCTCGACGTGGGCAAGCTGCCGTTCGATCCAGTCGCGATTCCAACCCATCTCGTTCAAGCGCGTAGAGGCAATGCGACGAAAGCCATGACTTACCATTTCATCCGCAGAAAAGCCCATCCGCCGCAAGGCCACGTTCATCGTGTTTTCGGACAGGTAGCGGCTTGCCCCTTGGCCGGGCAGGATCAATTCTTTCCGACCCGTCAGCTTTTGAATGTCCTCAAGAACCCCGACCACCTGGCGGGACAGCGGCACGATATGGGGCCGCTTCATTTTCATTACCGGACCCGGCACGACAATTCGGGCAGAATCCCAATCTACGTCCTTCCACTCAATCTGGCGGACCTCACCGGGTCGCAGGAATGTATAAGTCAAGAGCAACAGCCCCGCCCGCGTGGCAGGCGCGCCCTGGTAGCCGCGAATTGTTCGGATCAAGCCGCCGATGCCCTTGGTGTCGAAAATAGCCGAATGATGCCTCACCGGGACGGCAGTAAGCGCGCCCTTGAGATCCGCCGCCGCGTCCCGTTCGCAGCGCAGTGTTGCCACACCAAACCGGAACACCTGACTGCACACCGACCGCATCCGCTTTGCTGTGCTGTAATGCCCCTTGGCCTCAAGCCCGCGCAAGATTGCCAACACGTCCTTGGCCGCAACTTCCTCGATCGGTCGACCCCCAAACGACTCGTAGGTCATCCCCAAGGGGTGAACCACCAGGAACAGGCTGTCCCCGTCGGCAAACTTCGTAATTCTGGCGGATGGCTTGGCCGCTTTGCACCGGCTATCGGACAGCTTCATTGTTGTGTTGTTCCTGTTGTAAGTGCCGCTGCACCCCAGAGGATTCCAACAACTAACACAACAAAGCACCTACATATTGCTGCACCGTGCTGCACGCCGCTACACAACAGTGTTTCCAAATTGCCTTATTTTACTGCGGTTTTTGCGCTTCTCTGCACGTCGCTGCACGGTCGCTTGGTGCCCCCAGAGAGACTCGAACTCCCGACCCATTGATTACAAATCAATTGCTCTACCAGCTGAGCTATAGGGGCACGCGGCTCACCTAGCGCAGGCCCGACCCACCGCGCAAGGGCTTTTGCAATGTGTGGGCCGGCGTTATCTCATCAAGTCGCAGTCCGTCTGGAATACTTCGGCTACAGCTTCGACGTTGCCGCAAGGTGTTGCAAGGCGAGCGGGCTCAGTGGTGATGCCCGTCCGTTCCGGTGTTGTCGATAGCGCAGGGGATTTCACCGGGTCGCCTGGTTGTTCGACGGCCGTTGCCTGCGCCGCGCCGGACAGATCATTGGCCGACGTGCGCTGCCACAGAGCGATGGCGGCGATGATCAGGATCGCGCCCAGCAGAAGGCCGATGGCGACAAGGCCCCGGACCATGAACAACTTGCCCAGAACCGCCCGCCAGCCGGTCTGTGGCGGTTGCGGCAAATCGAAGGATCCAAGGCCGCGCGACAGGCTCGCCGCGGCGGTGACCGGGCGTTTCCCGAGGCGGTTTTCAAGATCGGTGAGGCGACGCGCGGCGGTCCTGAGGCTTTGGCCCAGTTCCGCCCCGGTCATGGCTGGTCCTTCGACCCTGCCGCGCCCGCCGGCCTGCTCGCGCACCCGGTCTTCGATCAGGCCGACGGTGGTTTGCAATGTCTGAACAAGATCGACCAGATGCACCTGATGGTCCTCGGTCCGACGGGCAGTCGCATCACGTTCGGCCCGTGCCACAGCACTGGCGGCCCGCACCGCGCGGGCGTCCTGCACCATCTGCCCGGCCAGTTCGGGCGTCAGCGCTTGACTGCCGTGCAGCGGCTGGTCGAACAGAAAGATGCGCCCGATTTCGGGTTCGGTGAACAGCCGTTCGATCAGGGTGAGAACATCATCAGGCGAAAGTCCGCCATCGGTATGGTAACTTTCCTGCGCCTTGGGCTGCACCTTGTCGGGCACTGCGCCGGGGTCTTGCGGGCCTGAGACCGCTACAGTGCCAGTCTCGCCATTCTGGTGGTCCTGATACGACTGCCAGGTCGTCTGAAAGCTTTTCTCGAGATTCTCGAAAAGGTCTTCGAGGTTGCTGGAATCGGCAAAGCCGAGCGCCACGCCGAACACACCGGTGCGCCGCCCATGGTCGGCGATCCGCACGACCCGACCGACCAGGAATCGGTCAGCGTCGGGGAAACTGATTCGTTGAAAGAAAACGGCGAAACCGTCCGATTCGATCACCGGCAAGTCGTCGACAAATCCCAGGCCGCGGAAATCGAGCAGCGCATCGTGCGCCCCAAGAAATCCAAGGCTCCCCTTGGCCCGCACCTTGAAACCGCTATAGGAATCGAAAGTTGCCTGGCCTGACGTTTCGCCGAATGGCGGGTACGGCACGCTGGTTATTCCTTCATGCCGCTTAGCAAGCGCTGCCACCAGGTTGCGCCCAGCATCTTGCCGGTAAACTGGAAATAGAGCCAGCGAAAGATCAGCTTGATATGGGCCTCGTCAAACCGTTTGACCCGTTCATACGTCTGGTCGCCCTCGCTGACCAATTCGACCTCGCCCACGTAAAACGGCAACACGGCGCGTCGCTGCTTTGGCCAAGATTGCAGGATAGAGTAGGTCTTTTTAGCGAACAGTTTAAGGTAAAGCTTGGCAATGTCCGGGGTCATCGTCTGATGTCCGCTGTATTCGGGATACTGTTGCTTCATCCGAGCAAGGGCCAGCGGCGGGTTGGCCACCACCACCATCAGCTTCACCGTCTTCAGCCGCGGCCCCATGATCCGGCGCAGCTGCACGAAAAGATTGTCGAACATGACGTCATTGTCCGCCATGTTCGGGTGCACGATCAGGGCAATGATCGGACGGATGCGCGGGTTCTGGAAAATGCCCTGAATGGCATCGGGCAGGCGCGGTTCGGAATGTTCGGTCGCAATCACCCGCTTGAGGTCTTCGCCCGACACCTCGACCACTGAAAAGGTCAGTTGGGTCTTTTGTCCGCGCTGCGGCATGACCTTGTATTCGATGTCGCGGATATTGTCGTCGCCCCCCGGTGTCGCGCCCAGGAACCGGCCATGTTTCCAGCGTTCTGTCCACTTGGTAATCAGCGCCTGCCCGGCATAATTCGCAATCTTGTTGCGCTCGGGGATGATGATTTCTGTTTCCAGCCCTGATGATTCATCCAGCAGCTTGAAAAGCGAGGCAAGAAAGGTGGTCTTGCCCGATCCCGGCAGGCCGAAGGGCACCAGGAAATTACCCGAACGCGACAATGCTTCAGCTTTGGTAAAGGCCGAGACGTGCGAAATTGTGGGTCTTTCGTCCTTGTGCGGATTGTCACCGAAATCGGTCCTGTAATCGACGGGGCGCGCCTTGATGGGCGGTTCGCCACGGATGCCGCCATAAGTTGCTGATGCTTCGGAAAAGCCCGGCGCCTTGCCGTTGCCGTTCTTGGGCTCTTCATCGGGCATGTCGCGCTCCATTCAGGAAAAGACGTCGTGGTCCGAGGACGTCGAGATCGTTGCAGATTCACCGGGGCGGAAGGCGACGAAGGCGACGAAGACCGGGATGATGTCGACGACGACCGACAGGATCAGTGCAAGGATCGTGGCCCCGAGATTTGGCCTTTCGATCAATCCATTACGCAGGCTGTAGACGATCTCGCCCAGACGCCCCAGGGTCGGATCGATATAGGTGTGATTCACTGCCGCATCCGACGGCAAAAGCAGGTTTGCCTGCCGTTCGAAATCAATGCTTTCCTGCGACAGGTTGGCCAAAAGCGACAGATCTGCACCGGCATTTATCGCATTGTCGGCGGTGTCGTAGAACCGAAGGCGTTCGGCGATCCTGCCGCGCAGCGCCTGCACCGCTTTGTAGCCCTGTGCATCGGGCCGGTTGTCGAGCGCCTGAAGGGCAAGTTCGCGGATGGTGTCATAAAAGGCCTGCCGATCTGTAATCGACGCGGCGGTACCCGGCCTTGCGATATCCGTCAACGGCACCCCTACCAACGCATTGATGGTTGCGATGTGTTGTTCGCACCTTTCGCCGCATCCGGGGCGGCCTGGATCGTTCATTTGGGCCAGCAATTGTTCAAGCTCGGTTTCGACCCGGTTGCGCAGATTCACTTCGTCACGCACGGTGTCGAGACCACCAAGCTTGGCTGATGTTGCGTTCAGGTCGTCCTGAAACACCACGTATTGTTCGCGCATGGTCGTGGTCAGCACATCCTTGGTCATGAAATTGGTGTAAAGGTAGTTGAAATTGCTCGTCCCGCTGAAAAACGCGGCAACCACAAAAAGCAGGAATGCAGGCATCCAGGGGTCGCCCCGTTCGCGGTTACGCTGCATCAGATAATCGGCGAGAAACAGCAGCAGGCCGATGACCGCCGTGAACAACGGGGTCAGGCCCAGAAACGTCCGCTGAAAGCCAAAATAGGTCAGATAGGACGAAATGCCGATGCAGAGCGCGACCAACAGATAATAGACAACTCGGGTTACCAGCATTTTCTTCCCCAGGCGAATCCAGCAGCGCAAAGGCTTGCATGTCAAGGATACGCCAACAAGAACGAGTTAACACTTTATTAAGCTTTTCGCTGTGGTGGACGGCCGCTGCAGTGCGCCGCCCTTGCGCCCTACCGCTGCGCCCGCGCCAGCAGCGCTACCGCGCCAAGGCTGACCAGAACGATCATCAGGGCCGCCGGGGCTGCCTGCGCGATATTTTCCAGCGAAGCCTTCTCATAAGCCCGCGTGGCAAGGGTGTTATAGTTGAAGGGGCGCAGCAACAACGTCGCGGGCAATTCCTTGACGCAATCGACAAAGACCAGCAGCAGGGCCGATCCGACCGAGGCGCGGATCAGCGGCAGGTGGACCCGTGCCAGCACCCCGCCTGCGGTCTGCCCCAGCGCCCGCGCCACCATCGGCAGACTGGGCGACACCCGGCCAAAGGCCGCGTCCGCCGTGCCTTGGGCGATTGCAAAGAACCGCACGATATAGGCCAGCACCAGTGCGACCGCCGATCCGGTCAGAATCAGCCCCGGATCGACACCGAACAGGGCAAGGATCCGGTCCGCCAGCCAGTTGTCAAAGGCGGCCAGCGGCACCAGAATTCCCAGCCCCAGCACCGCCCCCGGCACGGCATAGCCGATCGCCGTCACCGACATCAGGCGACGCGGCAGGGCCCGCCCCGACAGTCGGACGCCGTAAACCATGAACAGGCCACCGGCGAGGGTCAGCACCGCTGCCGCACCCCCCACCGCGACCGTGTGAAAAAGAGCCAGCGCCAGACCCGGCGCAATCCATTCCGATGCGCCCATCGCATGCCCGGCCAACACCCCGACCGGCAGCACGAAGCCCGCGAGAAACGGCAGCAGGCAGGCCAAGGTCATCATCCAGCCGCGCCAGCCCGAGATCTGCGCCGGCGTCACCGGGCGCGACCCGCGCGCCGAACTGTAAAATTTGCTGCGCCGCCGGCTTTGCTTCTCCAGCGTCACCAGCGCCACAATCAGCACAAGCACGCAGACCGCAATCTGTGCCGCCCCACCCAGATTGCCGCCCTGCAGCCAGACGCTGAAAATGCCTGTCGTCAGGGTCTGT
Organism: Rhodobacterales bacterium; assembly: GCA_038251315.1. GTDB lineage: Bacteria > Pseudomonadota > Alphaproteobacteria > Rhodobacterales > Rhodobacteraceae > JBBKXP01. Next base: position 64,561 of record JBBSBK010000002.1, read on the forward strand.
ACGGCGAAATAATCGACGGTGCCGAAGTCGTTGACCGTCTCCATCATCGCCACGGCTGTCCCGGCGGCGATTGCGGGGCGGGCCAGCGGCAGGCCGACGCGCATGAACCTGCCCCAAGCACCGACGCCCAGCGCCCGCGCCACTTCGTAACTGGCGCCGGACTGTTCGCGGAACGCCACCCGCGCGAGGATATAGACGTATGGATACAGCGCCGCCGTCAGCACCAGCGCCGCAGCACCGCGGGTGCGGATCGTCGGGAACCAGTAGTCGCGGGCATCCGCCCAACCGAAGGCACTGCGCAAAACCACCTGCACCGGCCCGGCGTACTCAAGGAAATCGACCAGCGCATAGGCCCCGACATAGGCCGGCACGGCCAAAGGCAGAAGCAGCGCCCATTGCAAAACGCCTTGCCCCGGAAACCGGTACATCGCCACTAGCCACGCCGCTCCGGTGCCGACCGCAGCGCAAAGGGCGCCCACCGCGACCATCAAAACGGCGGTATTGGCCATATAGCGGGGCAAGGTCGTGGCCAGCAGATGCGGCCAGATGTTGGTCGTCGGGGTCAGGGCGAACCAGATCACGGCGACGATCGGCATCACCACCAGAACCGCAATCGCAAGCGCTCCAAGCGACCACGGATCGGTCCGCCAGTGGCGCCGCTTGACACCTGATAACCCACTGAAACCCTCGGACATGATGCACCGCTAGCGGAAACCGGTTCCCCTGTCCAGAAAAGCCCCTATAGTGACCGCAAACAAAGAACGGCAGGCCCGCTTCCACATGCAGATCGTCTATCATATCGGTGCCAACTGCACAGACGACGACCGCCTCCTCAAATCCCTGCTGCGCAATGCCGAGGCATTTTCGGCGCAGGGCATCCGGGTACCCGGCCCCGGCAAATACCGCCGCCTGATCCGCGAAACCATCCAGAACCTGGCCGGGGCCGACCCCGCCCCCGATACCCGCGACATCCTGATCGACACGATTCTGGACGACGACGAGACAACCCGGCTGGTGATGTCCAATTCAGCTTTTATCTGCGTTCCGTTCCGGGTGTTCGAAAACGGCATGTTCTACCACCTGATCGAACCCAAGGTGCGCGGGTTGCAACAGTTGTTTCCGGCCGACGAGATTGAACTGTTCCTTGGTCTGCGCAATCCGGCGACCCTGATCCCGGCGCTTTACGCCAGCGTCAAGAACAAGAGCCTGACCGATTTCATGCACGACATGCCGCCCGATCAGGTTCGCTGGTCGGACGTGATCCGCCGGATCCGCGCCTGCGCCCCAGACGCCCGGCTGACCGTCTGGTGCAACGAGGATACGCCGCTGATCTGGTCGCAACTGATCCGCGAAATGTCAGGTGTTGATCCGCTGACCAAGATCGTCGGCGGCTTTGACCTGCTGGCGGCGATCATGTCCCCCGAAGGAATGAACCGGTTCCTGAGCTACCTGAAATCGCATCCGCCGCAGACCGAGGTACAGAAACGCCGGATCATCGCGGCGTTTCTGGATAAATACGCGCTGGAGTCCGAGATCGAAGACGAGGTCGATCTCCCCGGCTGGACCGAGGCCGTGCTGAACGATCTGACCGCAATCTATGACGACGACGTCGAAGCGATTTCACGCATGGAGGGCGTGAATTTCATCAGCCCCTGAAGCGATCCGGATTTTAATTGATGCAATGCGAATCTGAGCCGCCCTAGGCCATGCCCAGCGCCGCCTTGTACATCTCAAGCACCGCTTCTTCTTCGGCGATATCGTCGGCGTCACGCTTGCGCAGGGCGATCACCTTGCGCAGCACCTTGGTGTCGTAACCGCGGCCCTTGGCCTCGGCCATGACTTCTTTCTGGGCATCAGCAATGTCTTTCTTTTCGGCCTCCAGCCGCTCGAACCGTTCGACGAACTGGCGCAGCTCGGCCCCGGCGACGGTGGTGCTGGTGTCGATGACGTCGTCGGGCATGGCAGTCTCCTTGGGGCTGATTTGGCTCCTTCCCTAGACCGCCGGGCGGACCCCCGCAAGGGCGGGTCTTGCGATAATCCGCCCTGGCGGGTATCGGCTGGAGCCAGCAATCACGGGGCCATTTGGGGGAATGCCATGCAGTATCTGATCTGGGCCGGGGCGGCGATTGCCCTGATCGGGCTAGCGGGGATCGTCGCCAGCATGGTGCGCGTCACCCGTGCCCGGCGCGCCGGGCTGTCAGATACAGATCTGCGAGCTCGGATCGCGGCAACACTGCCACTCAACCTCGGGGCGCTGTTTGTAGCGGTGATCGGGTTGATGTGCGTGGTTGTCGGCATACTGCTGCGCTGAACCTCACCGCAATTCAGGTGCGTCGAAGCCATCGGCATATTTCAGGGCCTCGATCATGACCGGTGGCGGCGTCCAGACCGGATCGTCGGCCGTCCACTGGTCCATCTCGGCCCGCAGGTCCAGCAGACCAAAGGCCTGCGCCGCCGCCATCGGGCCGCCACGCCAGCGCTGGAACCCGGCACCGTGGACGATCAGGGCATCGACGGCACCCGCATCGGCCACTGCCCCTTGGGCAATCTGGCGCCCGCCCTCGGCCATCATCGCGGCGATCAGGCGGCGTTGCAGGTCCGCCAGATCGGTCCCGGTCGCCGGATCGCCGCCGCCGAACGGACCCGCGCGCAGCCCAAGGGCCATTGCCGCGTCGTCGATCCGGGCTGCGGCCTCACCCTGCGCCACCAGCGCCGAGGCCGCCCGAGCTAACGCGGCCAAGACCAGATCGACAACGGCCTGCCCTGCCGGCGTCACTGCGAAACTGCCGCCGCTGCGCCCCAGCAGGGTTTTGGCGACCTGCCTTTCGGCCACAAAGATATGGCGCAGGGCACGTGACTGGGGATGCGCCAGACAATCGCGCAGGCAGGTCGCCGCGTAGGCCTGTCCGGCGTCGAAGGGCAAAAGCAGCGCCGCCTCGACGCAATCGACCAGCCGCTTTGGCGCATTGAGGTGGCTGGCGCCCAGCGCCGCACGCCGGTCGGTCACCGCCTGCAGATAGACCGCGCCGTCCGTCAACCGGTCACGGCGCAGTCGGGTCGGGCGCGGTCCGTCGCTCTGGGTTATCAGCTTGCGGGCGAACCCGGTTGCCGCCGTCAGCACGTCCCCCGCGATGATCCCGTCGATCAGGCCCAGTTTCTGCGCCGGCCCGGCCGCCAGCGCGCGGCCCCCCAGAAGCATGTCGAGCGCGCCGGCTGCCCCGGTCAGTCGGGGCAACCGCTGGGTGCCGCCCGCGCCGGGGATCAGGCCCAGCGTCACCTCGGGAAGGCCGATCGCGGCCTCGGCAACCGCAAGCCGGTAATGCGCCGCCAGCGCCAGTTCGGCGCCGCCGCCCAACGCCGTTGCGTGCAGGGCAGCGATGACGGGACGCGGGCAGTTTTCAATGAGGTCGCAAAGGGCGCTTAGCCGCAATCCGGTTGCGGACTGACCAAAAGCGCGGATATCCGAGCCTGCCGAAAACATCTGCCCGGTCGCTACCAGAACCACCGCAGCGATTCCGGATTGCTCTGCAATGTCACCGAAAGCGTCCGACAATGCGTTGACGACATCATCCGACAGCGTGTTCACCGGCGGGGCGTCCAGCGTGACAATAGCCACCCCGTCCCTGACCTGCAACTTGACAAGCTGTGCCATGAAGACCCCCGCAACTGCCCACATTAGGGCGCGTTGGGGCCAAAAGTGCAAGGGCGTCGGTGCAAACCTTATGGCCGCACCGCCGGTTGAAATTTCATGGCCAGCCTCTACAATGGGCGCATCCTAACAGGCGCACTACTCATGTCCCCCACCGTCAAAGCCTTTTTCGACATGGCGACCAACACCGTATCCTATGTCGTGCGCGACCCGCAGGGCACCGCCTGTGCGGTCATCGATTCGGTGCTGGATTTCGACCAACCGTCAGGTCGCACCGATACCGCCTCGGCCGATACGGTGATCGGCTGGATCGAGGCGGAAGGACTCAAGCTCGAATGGATCCTCGAAACCCACGTTCACGCCGACCACCTGTCGGCGGCCCCCTACATTCAGGAACGCCTTGGCGGCAAGATCGGAATCGGCGACCGGATTACCATCGTGCAGGACACCTTTGGCAAGGTCTTCAACGAGGGCACCAGGTTTCAGCGTGACGGGTCGCAGTTCGACGCCTTGTTCAAGCATGGCGACAGTTTTCACATCGGGCAGATGCGCGCCGATGTGCTGCACACGCCGGGGCATACGCCCGCCTGCCTGACCTATGTGATCGGCGATGCCGCCTTTGTCGGCGATACCCTGTTCATGCCCGACTTCGGCACCGCGCGGTGCGACTTTCCGGGCGGATCGGCCAGCGACCTTTACGTCTCGATCCAGGCGATCCTCGCCCTGCCCGATGCCACGCGGGTCTTTGTCGGACACGATTACAAGGCGCCGGGGCGTGAGAATTTCGCCTGGGAAACCACTGTCGGCGAACAGAAGGCGCTGAACGTCCATATTGGCGCGGGCCGCCCGCTGGCCGAATTCGTGGCGATGCGGCAGGCCCGTGACAAGACCTTGGGGATGCCCCGGCTGATCCTGCCATCGCTGCAGGTGAACATGCGCGGCGGCCGGATGCCGGAACCAGAGGATAATGGGACAAGCTACCTCAAGACCCCGATCAACACACTGTAGGCGGGGGACCGATCGCAGGTGTATTGATGCCGTCAGATTGGAAATGGGCCTCTTCGGACGCGGGTTGATCGGCGCTGCCGCGGCGCTGTTCCTGCTGGTGAACGGGTGGATCATGGGCCCATCGGGTATCGTCGGCAAGGTGGTCGTTGGTTCGGCCAAAGGTCAAAGGGCGAACGGCTTTGGTTCATCGCGGGCCTGATCGGCAGGCCGGCCCTTCTGGGCTTGGCGATGCTGGTCGACATCGGCACCGGGCTGGCGAATGGCTGCACTTCCGGGCACGGGCCCTGCGGCATCCCGCGCCTGTCGCCGTGCGGGATCGTCGCGATGCCGGTCTGTATAGGTGCGGGCGGTCTGGCCGAAATGATCGCCGTACCGGCGCATCGCCGACGGCTCGACAGCGGCCCGGCGGCAGGCTAACACATCGCATGGACATCCGCCGCATCACCCCCGCCTACGCCGTGTCGCCCCAGATCGCGCCCGAGGATGTGGCCGCGATCAAGGCCGCAGGCTTTGCCACGATCATCTGCAACCGCCCGGACGCCGAAGTGCCGCCGGGCCTGCAAGCCGCCGATATCGGTGCTGCAGCGCAGGCCGCGGGGCTGGCGTTCGTGGTCAACATGGTGACGCACCAGACCCTGAACATGGACGTGGTGCGGGTCCAGACCGATGCGGCTGCGACCGCGAGCGGTCCGGTTTTGGCCTATTGCGCGTCCGGCACGCGGTCGTCAATCGTTTGGTCGCTGGGTCAGGCAGGCAAGATGGATGCAGACGCGATCATCGCGGCGACGGCGCAGGCGGGCTACGATCTGGCGGGCTTGAAACCTCGGCTTGATGCGCTGGCCGCCGGTCAGGGTTGAGCGCCAAGGGGTCCGCAGGGTCTTGAATCACATCACGCAGGGTTGCCGCGTGGCGCCAAGTCCCCGCAAATTCACTCCGATCGCAAGGGCCGTCAATCGATCAACGCCTGTGCCCTGTCGCCACCATCGGCCTCTCGTTGGGATGGGACCACAGCCCCGACCGTCGTGCGCCGGCCGGCCAGCATGGTATCGCGCATCTGCAAGGCAGCGGCCCCTTCGATCCGTACTGCCCGCAGACCGGCGGCCTGTCCCAGACGCGCCTGCACCAGCGTTGCGCCATCGGACCCTTCCAGCCGGACCGAACCGACCGTGGTGCCGTCCAGTGGTATGACTTGCCCGACGCTGAATTCTTCGATGGCCCGCAGGGGCAGACGCAAGCGGTGCAACACCGCGACGAGTTCCGCCGGGGCGGCCATCACGGCTTTGCGCAACTGTTGCGCCCACGATCCCGGCCCGGTGTCTGCCACCGTCGGCACCTTGATTCCGCGTTGCGACGGCAGCGCCAGGGTCAGCGTACCAACCCGCCCCGCCACCGCAAAATCAATGCCGAAGCGGACCAGCCTGAACGTTCCGTCTGCCAGCATCATACCGGCGGCGCGTGGTGCCAGAACCCGCGCCGCAATGCCATAACCATCCGCCCAGCCTGCCAGATCGCCGCCGGTCGCCGCCGCAGGCAAACCACCCAGAAACGCCGCAAGGACCGGCTGCGTCAGCGCCAGATCAGTCCCGGTCAGGCGCCGCGCCGACGGGACCATCGCCACCAGCCGACCCATGGTCTGGCGTTCGACAATCGCCATGACCGTCTGTGCATCGGCGGCGATCAGTCCCGCTGGGCCAACCGGCCCATCGACGCCGACCAACATGTCATCGGGGTCGAGCGCATCGATCAAATCGTCGAGCCCGACGACCGCCACCGTCACCCCGGTCACACTGATCGCCAGGCCAACCGCCTGATCGGCGGCCTTTTCAAGCGCCAGACGCAACACGCGTTCCGGCGACATGGTGCCGTCGGATACCACAGACCCGGCCGGTGCCGTCGCGCCGGTCTTGCGCCGCAGAATGGAGAGTTCGGACGATTTCGCCATTGGATCCGTTCATCGGCTGCACCAAGCCTTACCCTTTCAGGCCTGCCGCTACACTAGGACAAGGGCCGTGAACAAATAGCTAACCCGCGCTACTGCGCCGCCAGCGCCAGCGGTTGCGGCAGCGTCACCCGGAACGCAGCACCGCCCTGCCCCGGCAGGTAGGCGATGCCACCGCCCAGACGGGTCATGATCTCGCGGCAGATCGCCAGCCCGAGCCCTGCGCCCCCGGCCTTGCCCTGATCGCCAAGACGCGAGAACTTTTCAAAAATCACCTGCTGGCTGTCGGCGTCGATACCGCTGCCATTGTCGGTGAAATCGACCACCTGAACCCCGTTGACCTGATGCAGCCAGATCCGCAATTCGGGTTGCAGCGCATCGCAGTACTTGGCGGCGTTGGCGATCAGGTTGATGAAAACCTGCGTCAGGCGGTCCAGATCGGTGGTCAGGGCCAGACTTTCAGCCCCCCGACGTCGCTGGATGACAATATCACCGGTGCCGACACCCGCCGCCGCAACAGCCCTGTCGATTACGTCGCGCAAACGACCGTCCTGCCGGTTCAGCGTCACCTGCCCGTTTTCCAGAACGGCGAGGTCGAGAAGATCGTCCAGCAGGCGGGTCAGGCGTTGCGCCTCGTCCTCGATGATCCCGGCATATTTGCGCTGATCGGCTGGGGAAATGCCCGGATCGCCGAGAATTTCGGAAAACGCCCGGATCGAGGTCATGGGGGTACGGAGCTCGTGGCTGATCTGACTCAGGAAGGCATCTTTTTGCACCGACAGCGCGGTCAGCTTTTCGTTCGCGTCCCGCAACTGGCGTGCGGTCCGTTCCTGTTCGGCCGACTTCGCCTCGAGCCGTGTGGAATATTCCATGATCTGCGCGGCTTCGTCGGCCACCGCGATCAGGTCCTGCACCGACACGCTGGCCCCGGCAATGAGTTGACCGATCATCGCGTGCGCCGTCGCCGCCCCGACCGACCCCGCCAGTTCGCGTTCCAGCAGGGCGACGAAATCGGGCGTCACTTCGGGCAGATAACCGGCCTTGCCCTGAGCGGCGGCAGCACGCTGAAAGATCGCCTGCGCCTCGGTCGCGCCCAGGATCCGTTGCGACATCACCAGCAGATCCTCGGCCCCTGCCGCGCCTTGGGTCCAGGTCCGCGCCCCTGTCGAATGGTCGAATACGTTGACGAACTGGGCCCCCTGCAAACGTTCCAGCGGGGTCGGAAAGGTCAAGACCGAACCGATCACGAAAGCCCCGGTATTCAGCAGCATCGACCACAGGACAGCATGCACCACCGGGTCGATACCGGCGATCCCGAACAGCGCCTGTGGCCGCAGCAACCCGATCCCGAAGGGCCCGTTCGCCAGCACGTCTATCGGGATCACTTCGCCAGCGCCGAAGCTGGGCAGGAACAGCGACCACGCCCAGATCGCAAAGCCGGTCAGCAACCCCGCGGCTGCCCCCCAACGGGTCGCGCCACGCCAGAATATGCCGCCCAACATGGCTGGCAGGGTCTGCACGACGCCGACGAACGAGATCAGGCCGATCGCCGCCAGCGCGGTGCCGCCCCCCGACAGGCGGTAATAGACATAGCCAAGGGCGAGAACTCCGGCAATCGACAGGCGGCGGGCGAGCAGCACGACGCCGCGCACGTCGCCGCTGACCACGGCACTGGTGCGTCGGCTGCGCAGCCACAACGGCACGACGATATGGTTGCTGACCATCGTGGCCAGCGCGATGGTGGCGACGATGACCATCGACGTGGCCGACGAAAAGCCGCCGAGGAACGACAGGATCGCCAACCCTTCGCGGCCCTGCGACAACGGCAAGGTCAGCACGAACAGATCGGGGTTCGACCCGGCGGGCAACAGATCAAGGCCGACGACCGCGATGGGCACGACGAACAGGCTCATTGCCAGCATGTAAAGCGGAAAGGCCCATGCAGCGGTGGCCAGATGCCGTTCATCGGCGTTTTCGACCACCAGCACCTGAAACATCCGGGGCAGGCACAGCAGGGCCGCCGCCGACAGGAACATCAGCCCGGCCCAGCGCCCGCCCGACTGTTCCCAGTGTGCAATGGGCGAGGCGTCGATGCGCGCCAGCGTCGCTCCGACGCCGCCACCGATGCCCCAGACGACGAAAACGCCGACCGCGACAAGGGCGCAAAGCTTGACCACTGCCTCGACGGCGATGGCCATGACGATACCGTGGTGGCGTTCGTTGGCGTCCAGATTGCGGGTGCCGAACAGGATGGTGAAGACCACGAGGCCGGCGGCGACCCACAAGGCGGCGGCGTTCAGGTCGGCCGGCCCCCAGCCGGTGGCACCGTTATTCGCAAAGACCGAAAATGACAGTGTCACCGATTGCAGTTGCAGGGCGATATAGGGCGTCGATGCGGCGACCGCGATCAGCGTCACCAACCCGCCCAGCACCGCCGATTTGCCATAGCGCGACGAAATCAGATCGGCGATCGAGGTGATCCGCTGGCTGCGTCCGATCCGCACCAGCTTGCGCAGGATCAGCCACCAGCCGATGACGACCAGAGTCGGGCCAAGATAGATCGTCAGATACTCCAGCCCTGACCTGGCGGCATAGCCGACCGCGCCATAGAACGTCCAGGCGGTGCAGTAGATCGACAGAGACAGCGTGTAGATCAGCGGCGAACGTGTCCAACCGCCCTGCCCCGCCGCCGCCCGCCGTTCGGCGGCAAAGGCGATGACGAACAGAAAGGCAACATAGGCCAGCGCGATCAGTATTAGCTGATTGAACGTCATCAGGCCCGGCCCGCCGGGGCGGCAGGATCGTCGCCGGATGCATCGTCAGAGCCTGTCAGTCGGCTGATGATCGCCGCGAGGGCGATCAGGATCACCCAGGTTGTGAACAGATAGACGATGGCGCCCGAAGTCATCTGGACCTCACCCGTACCGGGACCATCACCGCGTTGCGGCCACAGCAACGGAATCATGAACAGCACCGCCCCGACCATCGGCAACAGACGCGCCATGTCCCGAATGCGGCGCTGGCGGTAGGACGCGCGCGGCACGAATACCGGCGGGCGGGGGGGGGGAGATGTCATGGCAGCGCCAGTTCGCGCACCACTGCAACGACCTCGGCATTGGAAAATGGTTTGGTCATGAACCGTGTCGCCCCCAACCGCTCGGCCATTTCGCGGTCGCGAGTCTGGCCGCGGGCGGTCAGCATCAGCACCGGCAGGGCCGCGATAGCCGGATCGGCGCGCAGCTCGCGCAGGATGTCGAACCCGCTCTTGCCGGGCAGCATGACGTCGAGGATGACCAGATCGGGGGGAAGCGCGCGGACCCGCGCCAGTGCAGTCAGCCCGTCGGCATGGGTATGCACCGTCCAGCCGTCGCGGCTCAGGATGAAACTGAGGGCCTCGATGATGTTGGGTTCGTCCTCGATGACCAGCACCCGCCTGCCCATGACGACCCCTCCCCAGGTGTTGTACAGGAGCGACTATCGCGCCAACGGCGCGCTCTGTCAAAGCTCGGCGAACCCGCGATAGCGGCAGGTGTGCTTTGCGAACACTCTGGGGGAGTTGTTACGGAAAAGTGAATGCGGCGGAGGCAGTCGGACTGGCACCCGACAGAATCGATGGTTCGCGCCGGGCAGTGCAATCGGCGCGTGGACAGACCCGGCAGCCAGGACCGACAGGCAGCGGCGGCGCGGTTTCGGTACCAAGATCCGGGTCGGCGACCAGCAACATCGTGGCGCGAATCAGCGGCGATGCGTCGAAGCTGGCGGGTCCACAGGTTTCGGTGACGGCAAAGACGCGAAACCTCTGACCGCCGGGCATGACAACGTCACGACGCATCGGCAGCAACGGCGCGACCAGCGCCTGAAACACCGGCCAGAGTGGACAGGCTCCGGTATTGGGCAGGGCGACGCCCGCGACCGGGCGCTGAAATCGCAGCGCCCCCGCCCCGTCAATCACAACCAAGCCACAAACCGGCAGCCCCGGCCCTGTTGGCAGCGTCGCCAAACGCCGCAGCATCGCGGCCAATCCGACTCCGAGGTCCGCCGCCAGCGCCGCCGGTTCCCAGCAGAGCCGTGCCCCCGCCGCGAGCAGGCGGCCCAGTGGCATCGCCAGCGCATCGGAACGGTAATCGGCCAGCAGTTCGCTTAATACTTGACCAAAAGCACCACCGGGATCACCCATCGCCGCAAGCTGCACCGCGACTGTCGTTCCCTTCTCGAGCAGCGGCAGATGCCAGCCGGCCGCACCCAGCGCCCGCAGCGCCGCATCCAGCGGGTCCAGTGGGGCGACGGCGGCGTCCCCTGGCGCCTCGAGATACTGGATCAGGGCTTGCGAACTGTCGGTCAGCCGTTGCGCGTCACCGTGGATATTGTGGTGAAACCGGCGTTGCCAATCGGCATCGACCAGGTCCGCCCCGACCAGAATCCCTGCCGTCGCCCGGATCGAGGTAACGGCGGAAATCACGGCGTGCAACGCGGCCGCCAGCCCCGGATCGTGGGTCAGCCGATCGCCCAGCGCCCGCACGCGGGCCCGCAACGCCGCGACCTCGGTGGCTTGGGCAATGATCAGCCCGGCCCACCCGGGAAAACGGCTGGCGAACTCTTCGATCCGGTCACCCTCGGCCTCACTGGGCGTCTGTGCCGCAGCCGCTGCAAGATCGGCCAACAGGACATCGGCGACCCCTCCGACAAGACCAGCCGGATCGACATCGAGAACCCGCGCCAGATCGTTCAGCAATTTGCCTGCGATCGACCGGCGGTCATGTTCAATCAGGTTCAGGTAGGACGGCGAAATGCCGGCCCGCGCGGCCAGATCGACCTGCCGGACCCCCAGGTCGAGACGTCGTGCGCGGATCCGGCCACCCGTCAATTGCCGCTGCAGCATGTCGAATCCTTCTGCTTTTTCATGGGCTTTCTGCACCTGCCTGAAAATTAATTTTCACTTTAGCTCAAGTATTTGTTCAAGTCTTTACAAAAATCCCCAATCGGCTGAGCGGCTTGTTGCGCAATTTGCCCTGCTTCCCTGATACTCGACCCAGCATTCACAAAATGCACATCGCGCCGGGCGAGGAGGCCCACGCGGTGTTTCACGATAGGGAGGATAACCATGTCCAAATCCAACTTCACCCGCCGTGGGGTATTGAAGACCAGCGCGATCGGTGGCGCTGGTTTGATGTTGCCCACTTACCTGCGGGCGGACAGCCACACCGGCTTTACCAATGCGCCGCAGGGAGACACCGTCACGCTGGGCTTCAACGTGCCGCAGACCGGTCCTTATGCCGACGAAGGCGCGGACGAACTGCGCGCCTTCGAACTGGCCGTCGAACACCTGAACGGCGAAGGCGACGGCGGCATGATGTCGACGTTCTCGTCAAAGACGCTGGATGGCACCGGCATCCTTGGCAAGCGTGTCGCCTATGTGACCGGCGACACCCAGACCAAATCGGACGCTGCCCGCGCATCGGCGCAGTCGATGATCCAGAAGGACGGCGCGATCATGATTTCGGGCGGTTCGTCGTCCGGTGTCGCGGTGGCCGTGCAGGGCCTCTGCCAGGAGGCCGGGATCATCTTCATGGCCGGTCTGACCCATTCCAACGACACCACCGGCAAAGACAGAAAGGCGAACGGTTTCCGCCACTTCTTCAACGCCTACATGTCGGCAGCCGCCCTCGCGCCCGTGCTTGAAAAACTTTACGGTGCCGATCGGAAGGCCTACCACCTGACCGCCGACTACACCTGGGGCTGGACCCAGCAGGAATCGATCGCCGCAGCGACCGAAGCATTGGGCTGGACCACCGTCAACAACGTCCTGACCCCGCTGGCCGAAACCGACTTTTCATCCTATATCGCGCCGGTCCTGAATTCGGGGGCAGATGTTCTGGTCCTGAACCACTACGGCGGGAACATGGTCAACTCGCTGACCCAGGCCGTGCAGTTCGGTCTGCGTGACAAGCAGGTCAACGGCAAGCAGTTCGAGATCGTCGTGCCGCTTTACTCCGAGCTGATGGCCAAAGGTGCCGGCGCCAATATCAAGGGCATCGTCGGATCGCAGAACTGGGATTGGAAGCTTCAGGATCACAGCGGCGACAAGTATATGGGCACCAATGCCCTTGTGCAGTCGTTTGGGGCCAAATACGGCTTTCCGCCCAGCCAGGCGGCACAAACCTGCTATGCCCAGACGCTGCTTTATGCAGATGCGGTGAACCGCGCCGGGTCATTCAACCCCTGCGCCGTCGGCGAAGCCCTGCAGGGCTTCGAATTCGACGGGTTGGGCAACGGGCCGACGCTTTACCGGGCGGCGGATCACCAGTGCTTCAAGGACGTGCTTGTCGTGCGCGGGGCAGAAAATCCCGAGGACGAGTTCCATCTGGTTGAGATCGTCGAGGTCACGCCGGTCGAGCAGGTCACCTATCCGGAAGACCACCCGATGTTCGCCGGTGGCGATCTGGGGCAGTGCAACCCCGGCGCGTAAAGCGTTCTGATAACGGCGGAGGCCAAATTCCTGCAACGAATTTTGGCCTCCGCCCCTCAAACACTCTATGACCTGTTGACCACCCCGATTTTCCCAATCTGAAAGCGCGGTCATGGACGCCATCATCCTGCAAATCCTGAATGGCCTGGACAA
>JBBSBK010000003.1:0-72226 GCA_038251315.1 Rhodobacterales bacterium
CCTTTCGTGATTTTGTTGGTCAAAGGCTGCGACGATCTTCTGATCAACAATGTAGGCGGTCCGCCGCCGGGCACAGCACTCGGAGCGGGGCGTGACGAATGGACCGGCCATTTTCAGACAAAGGCCGCCGACCTCTTTCATCTGACCGGCCTACTTTTACCCATGATGCAAAAGCGCGGGTGAGGCAGAGTGATCAAAGGAGTTCGCGGATGTCGTGGTGTTCCTCTCCTCGACCCGCGCCTCTTACGTCACCGGCAGCAGAGTGAGGATCGACGGCGGCGCTATCCGTTCAATCTGATTGTCCGGTTGCGTTATACCAGGACGCCCGCACAGTCTGCGGTACTGCGTATGTGATCGGTCATGGCAGACCCGGCAGCGCTCGCATCCCGCGCCGCGATCGCCGCTGCGATGGCGCGATGTTCGGCGATCGAATGGCCATCCGGTCCAACGCCGTGAAGGGAATGGGCAGACGTCGGATTTCGGTCAGCAGATCGCTGGGCAAGCAACGACTGCCGCGTGACCGGCAAGACCGACAACTGCAAATCGACGCGCGGACCGACAATCGCCTTCAGGGTAGAGGGCCGGAATGCGGGCGAGATCGCCCGCCGCATGGATGATTTCGGATTCGCGATCCGCTTTGGGGATTTCCATTCACGGCGGTAGATCGACGCCCCTGGAATACAGGATGGCAGCGGGGCGTTGCGTGTGTCGAGGATCCATTGCAACACGGTAGAACAGGTCGAACCGCTGACCGCGGCCCTGTCGCAGGTGTTGGCCGACGTTTCCGTTTGACGCATGTCGAGGTCAACAAGCACAAATTGCGGACAATTTGGGGGTCGAAGGTCCGCAGCGTCAGCTTCTGACTGCAAATTTCTTGACGAGCAAGTTGCGCACGCCCATCCTTGATCCAAGAATCGGTCAGATACCGAATGGCATGCACGCCCCGTTTCCAGTTCGCGCTTGCGCTAACCGGACCGGGGTTTTTTGTTGAGGGGGCAAGCGTTGAAACGCCGCGTTGAAATCGGCCTCTTGTTTTCCCGCACGGGCAGTTATGCGCTGTTGTCGCGGGCGTGCCGCGAGGGTGCGCTGGCAGCAGTCGACGCGGTGAATACCGATCCGGCGATCGATATCACCCTTGTTCCAGTAGAGCGCGATCCCGGTGGCAATATCGACCTTTACGGACCCTGTTGCGAAGAGATTTTGCGCGATACTTCGGCACGCCACGTCGTCGGTTGCATTACGTCCTGGAGCCGCAAAGAGGTGATCCCCACGCTTGAAAAAGTTGGGGGAACGCTGTGGTATCCGGCCCCCTATGAAGGCTTCGAATCCTCCGATCACATCGTCTATATGCACGCCTGCCCGAACCAGCATCTTCTGCCCCTGCTGGACTGGGCTTTGCCGCGCTACGGTAAACGGGCCTATCTGACGGGCTCGAATTACATCTGGGGATGGGAAATCAATCGACTGGCTCGCGAAACCGTGACGGCGGCGGGTGGCCTGGTGCTGGGTGAACGCTATCTTCCCATCGGCTCGCTCGACATTGGACGGATGATCGATGAGATCCGCGCCACTCGCCCCGATTTTATCCTCAATTCGCTGATCGGCCCCTCGCAGTATCGGTTCTTGGCCGCCTTGCACGAACTCGGTCTGTCCGATCCGCATTTCCGGCCTGCGACCTGCCCGGTCTTGTCCTGCAATCTGACCGAGTGCGAATTGTCTGCCATCGGCGTCGCGGCCGAAGGACTGATCGCGGCGGGTCCGTATTTCCGCAATTTGGCTGATAACGCCGACCCTCGGGATTTCGGAAGCTCCTTCGAAGCCGCAGCGCATGATGCGGTCTTGGAACTTGCGCGCCTTCTAAAACATCGGCCGGGCGCTGACAGCATCAGTCTGGCTAAGCTGCTGGACGCACCCGGCACCAGTGCATGCAGTATCGACCCGCAGACCCATCATCGCACCTTGCCCATTCTGATCGCGCAAGTTCGAAACGGTGCGTTTGCCCTTTGCGAGCGCCGGGCCGACGTGGCGGGTGATCCCTATCTGTCGCGGGCCGTGCCTGCCGCAAGGCAGTCTGGCCCAAGCCTGCGGGTGGTCTCGTGAAACGGCGCGTCCGCATCCAGAACCTAGGGGGCGCGCGGGCGCTCATCCTGCACCGGCCCCACCCGTCGGTGCAGAACCTGACCCGCCAACTGACCGCCATCGGTCTTGTTGTCGACGCCATCTGGCCCGAACCCGGCCCCCAGATCCTAGCTGCTGACTTTGTGTTTTTTGACGTCGATATGGGCTACGACGCGCAATTCCCGTGGGAGCCGGGCACTTCGCCGATGCCGATGGTCGCACTGATCGGATCAGAGGCACCGGGCCGGATCGAGTGGGCGTTGGGGATCGGCGCCCATGCACAGATCCTCAAACCCGTGGGTGACAGCGGGGTCTACAGTGCCTTGCTGATTGCCCGTGACGCCTTTGATGCAAGACGCGAATTGTCGGGGCGGATTGCCGACCTGCAAGCCCGGCTGGACGACCGGCAAAGCGTGGTGCAGGCGGTAGCCCTACTTGCGTCGCGCGGCATGTCCGAACGCGATGCTTACGGCGAACTGCGACAGTTGGCGATGAACTGGCGGATCACCTTCGAGGCCGCCGCGCACCGGGTCATCGCCCGCTTTGGTGACGAAGGGGGGGCGGATGACCGACGTTCCCATCGTTGACATCACCACGAAGCCCAGTGGCGCGCTGGCCCGCCTGTTCCAACGCAAAGTGGCGCTGTTTGGTTTGGCGCTGATCGTTCTGGTCGTATTCTGCGGTGTCTTTGCGCCCTGGATCGCGCCATTCGCCCCAGAGACGCAGCATTTCGACGGGTTGACGATCGAGGGGGCGCCGCTGCCGCCGGGTGGCGAATATCTCCTTGGTACCGA
The DNA here is from genome assembly GCA_038251315.1 of Rhodobacterales bacterium. Classification (GTDB taxonomy): domain Bacteria; phylum Pseudomonadota; class Alphaproteobacteria; order Rhodobacterales; family Rhodobacteraceae; genus JBBKXP01. The sequence goes on from JBBSBK010000003.1 coordinate 2,913, forward strand.
CCTTTTGGGCCGTGACCTTTTCAGCCGGCTTCTTTATGGCGCGCGCACCTCGCTTCTCATCGGGGTCGTGGCCAACGGTCTGGCACTGTCGATCGGTACGCTGGTCGGCATCACGGCGGGGTATTTCCGGGGCTGGCTTGGCGCGGGTCTGATGCGGTTCACGGACCTGATGATGGCGTTCCCGGCGCTGTTACTGGCGATCTGCCTTGCGGCGATCTTTCAGCCCTCGCTGTGGATCGTGGCCATGGTGATTGCATTGGTGAACTGGGTACAGACCGCACGGGTGATCTATACCGAAACGACATCGCTGGCTGAACGCGACTTCATCGCTGCCGAACGCACACTTGGCGCGGGCACCGGACGCATCCTGTTCCGCCATATCCTGCCGCACCTCGTGCCGACGATCGTGGTCTGGGGCACGCTGGGCATTTCGACGACGGTGCTGCTCGAGGCGACGCTTAGCTATCTTGGTGTTGGGGTGCAACCGCCGACGCCGTCCTGGGGCAACATTATCTTTGAAAACCAGACCTATTTCCAGTCCGCCCCGTGGCTTGTGTTCATTCCCGGTGCCGCGATCCTTTTGCTGGCGCTGGCGTTCAACCTTGTCGGTGACGCATTGCGCGATGTTCTTGATCCGGCCGAAAGGGGGCGCGACTGATGCCCGCCTATCTGATGCGCCGCCTGATTCAGTCGCTTTTCATCCTGCTGGGTGTGTCGCTCATCACCTTTTCGTTGCTCTACGTTCTGCCAGCCGACCCGGTGCGCCAGATCGCCGGACGATCGGCCACGCCACAGGTCGTGCAGAACATTCGCGAACAGCTTGGCCTCGACCAGCCATTTGTCGTGCAATATGGCCGCTATCTGGGGGCGCTGGTGCAGGGCGATCTTGGCCGCAGCTATTTGCAGAAAACCGAGGTATCGAGTCTGATCGCCGCGCGGTTGCCAGCGTCGCTGTTGCTGATGGCGGCGGGCATCGTCAGCGAGCTGATCCTTGGGTTGGCGATGGGCGTGATCGCCGCCCTTTGGCGCGGACGCGCTGCCGACCATGTGCTGATGGTGTCGAGTTTCGTCGCGGTTTCAGCGCCGCAGTTCGTCGTCAGCCTGCTGCTGCTCTACGTCTTTGCGGTCAAACTCGGCTGGTTTCCAATCGGCGGCTACGGCACGCCGATGCATCTGGTCCTTCCTGCACTCACCCTCGGTATCCTCGGGTCGGGTTGGTACAGCCGGATGATGCGATCCTCGATGATCGAGGTGATGCGTGCCGACTATATCCGCACGGCGCGGGCCAAGGGATTGGGTCGGGGGCGGGTGATCCTGCGCCACGCGCTGCCGAATGCGATCCTGCCGATTATTGCGATGATCGGGATCGATATCGGAATCTTCATGGGCGGGCTTGTCGTTGTCGAAAGCGTGTTTGGTTGGCCCGGTATCGGTCAGCTAGCCTGGCAGGCGATCCAGCGCATCGACATCCCGATCATCATGGGCGTCACGCTTGTATCGGCCTGCGCCATCGTCCTTGGCAACCTTCTGGCTGACCTCATCACGCCGTTCATCGATCCGCGAATCCGTATCCGCTGACGTATCAACAACCCAAACCGACAGGAGAAACGACATGAAACATCTGCTTGCTTCGACCGCACTCACCCTCGCCTTGGCGCTGTCCGCGCCCGCGTTCGCACAAGAATACCAGCCCGATCCCAATGCCCGGCCCGGCGGCAGCATCGTCATCACCTACAAGGACGACGTGGCCACGCTTGACCCTGCCATCGGTTATGATTGGCAAAACTGGTCGATGATCAAATCGTTGTTCGACAGCCTGATGGACTATGTCCCCGGCACCACCGAATTGCGCCCTGGTCTGGCCGAAAGTTACGAGGTCAGCGACGACGGCATGACCTTTACCTTTCATCTGCGGGCGGGGGTCAAATTCTCGAACGGTCGCGACATGACGGCGGAGGATGTGAAATACTCGCTTGACCGGGTAACGCTGCCCGCGACGCAATCCCCCGGCGCGGGGTTTTTTGCGTCAATCGCTGGGTTCGATGCGATGACGGATGGCACCGCCACCACGCTTGAAGGTGTCAGCGTCGTCGATCCCATGACGGTCGAAATCCAACTTTCCCGGCCCGATGCCACATTCCTGCATGTCATGGCGCTCAACTTCTCGTCCGTCGTGCCGCAAGAGGCGGTCGAGGCCGCGGGCGACGATTTCGGGCATAACCCCGTCGGCACCGGCGCGTTCAGTCTGGCGGAATGGACAATCGGGCAAAAGCTGGTGTTCCAGAAAAACCCCGATTACTGGCGCGCGGGTCTCCCCTACTTGGACAGCGTGATTTTCGAGGTCGGACAAGAACCCATCGTCGCACTGCTGCGCCTGCAGAACGGCGAAGTCGACATGCCCGGCGATGGCATTCCGCCAGCCAAGTTCGCCGAAGTCATGGCTGACCCGGCGCAGGCGGCCCGTGTGATCGAAGGCGGGCAGCTTCAAACCGGGTATATCACGCTGAATGTGACCATCCCGCCGCTGGACAACCTGCAGGTGCGCGAAGCGATTAACATGGCGATCAACAAGGACCGGATCACCCAGATCATTAACGGCCGCGCGGTGCCGGCGACCCAGCCGCTGCCGCCGTCGATGCCAGGCTATACCGCCGATTATGAGGGCTATCCCTACGACCCCGAAAAGGCCAAGCAGATGCTCGCTGACGCGGGTTTCCCCGACGGGTTCGACACCGAACTCTACGTTATGAACACCGACCCCAACCCGCGCATTGCTCAGGCGATGCAGCAGGATCTGGCAGCCATCGGGGTGCGTGCGTCGATCCAGAGTCTCGCACAGGCCAACGTGATCGAGGCGGGCGGTGCGGGCACCGCACCGATGATCTGGTCAGGCGGCATGGCGTGGATCGCCGACTTCCCCGATCCGTCAAACTTTTATGGGCCGATCCTTGGGTGTTCGGGCGCGACCGAAGGCGGCTGGAATTGGTCGAAATTCTGCGACGAAACGCTGGACGCAGAGGCGACCAAGGCCGACAGTTTCAATGACCCCAGCGATCCTGCGCGGCTGGCGATGTGGTCGGACATCTATCAGAAGGTGATGGCCGAGGCACCCTGGGTGCCGGTGTTCAACGAGCAGCGTTACAGCATGAAATCGGCACGTATGGGGGGGGCAGACAACCTCTATGTCGATCCGGTATCGATCCCGGTCAACTATGACTATGTTTACGTGACGGACTGACGCTATGTGCAAGGACTGCGACTATACGATCCACGGTCGGCAGCACCATTTCGGCTGGGACAATTCGCTTGCCCCGGCCGAGAGGGTGGAACCGGGATCGACGATCCTTTTCCACTGCCATGACAGTTCGGCGGGCCAACTTGGCCCGTCGTCAACCGTTGCCGATGTCGTCAATCTCGATTTTGGCAAGATCAACCCGGTTTCGGGTCCGATCTACGTCGAGGGTGCGCGCCCGGGCGACGCGCTGAAAGTAACCATTGGCGACTTCAAACCGCAGGTGCAAAACGGCAAGGGCTGGGGCTGGACGGCGAACATCCCCGGTTTCGGGCTTTTGGCGGATCAGTTTACAGATCCCGCGCTCAAGGTCTGGAGCTACGACGCCGACAGCTTTGCCCCGGCGCTGTGGGATCACGAGGCGCGGGTGCCGCTGAAACCCTTCTGCGGCACGATTGGCAATGCGCTGGCCGAGGCAGGGCTGCATTCCGTCGTTCCGCCGCGCCGTGTTGGTGGCAACCTCGATATTCGCGATCTGTCCTCGGGCACCGTGCTGTACCTTCCGGTCGAGGTGGCAGGCGGCCTGTTCAGCGTCGGTGACACCCATGCGGCGCAAGGCGACGGCGAGGTCTGCGGCACGGCGATCGAAAGCCCGATGGACGTCATTCTGACCCTCGATCTGGTGAAGGATGCCAATCTCAAGACCCCGCGATTTACGACGCCGGGGCCAGTGACGCGGCATCTTGACAGCAAGGGCTATGAAGTCACGACCGGCATCGGGCCGGACCTGATGACAGCGGCGCGCGATGCGGTTTCGGGCATGATCGACCTGCTGACGGCAACCCGCAAGATGGCCGCGGTCGACGCCTATATGCTGGTATCGACCTGCGGCGATCTTCGCATCTCGGAAATCGTCGACATGCCGAACTGGGTGGTCAGCTTCTACTTTCCGCGCTCCGTTTTCGAATGAACGCTACGGTCGAACCCGACGCCGGGGCGCAGTTAACCCCGGCGTCGGGACCGATTCTGTCGGTCGATAACTTATGCGTGTCGGTCAGGAGCGAGGCAGCGCTGAAACCGCTGGTCGAGGGGCTTACGTTTACCCTTCAACGCGGCGAGACGCTCGCCATCGCGGGCGAAAGCGGGTCGGGGAAGTCGATCACTGCACTCGCGATCATGGGGCTTTTGCCTCCGCCTGCCGTGCGCGTCACTGGTGGGGCAATCCATCTGGGTGATACCGATCTTCTCTCCCAACCCGAGGCACGGATGCGGGCGCTGCGGGGGGACCGGATCGCGATGATTTTTCAGGAACCGATGACTTCGCTCAACCCGGTCATGACCATCGGCGCGCAATTGACCGAAGCCATCCGCGCCCACCAACCGGTTTCGCGCCGCGCGGCCCGCGACGCCGCCATTGCCGCGCTGAAATCTGTGCGGATATCACAACCCCAGGATCGGCTTGGGCAATATCCGCACCAGTTGTCGGGTGGAATGCGGCAGCGGGTGATGATCGCGATGGCGCTGGCGTTGAAACCCGAAGTGCTCATCGCTGATGAACCGACGACGGCGCTGGACGTGACCGTGCAGCGTGAGGTCCTTGACCTTCTGCGTGACTTGCAGGCGGAGCTTGGCACCGCGATCATTCTCATCACCCACGACATGGGCGTGGTCGCACAGATGGCCGACCGGGTGATCGTGATGCGCGCCGGAAAAATGGTGGAAAGCGGCAGTGTTACCGATATCTTCGCCCGGCCACAGATGCCCTACACCCGCGATCTGCTCGCCGCCGTGCCACGCCTGGGTGCCGGTGCTGCCCGCGTCGCCGCCATGCCGCAGGCCGTCCCCGAACGCCAAGGCAGCATCGCCGTCCTTGACGACGTGAGCGTCCGGTTTGACATTCGCGGCGGGCTTTTGGGCCGCGTCACCCAGCGCGTTCACGCCGTCGAGTCCGTCGGCTTTGACATCCGTGCAGGAGAAACGTTTTCACTCGTGGGCGAAAGTGGTTGCGGCAAGTCGACGCTCGCCCGTGCCTTGGTCGGACTGGTGCCGCATGAAGGACGGATCACCATCGGCGGGCAGATCCTTTCGGAAATGGCGACAGGCGATTTGAAGGCATTGCGGCGAAAGGTGCAAATGGTCTTTCAGGATCCGATGGCCGCGCTCGATCCGCGGATGCGTGTCGGCGAGCTGATCGGCGAACCGCTTCTCATCCACGGCCTTGGAAATGCCGAAGAACGTCGCGCCGCAGTGGGCGCGCTGATGGAGCGGGTGGGCCTGTCACGCGACCAGATGAACCGATTTGCGCACGAGTTTTCCGGTGGCCAAAGACAGCGCATCTGCATTGCTCGCGCCCTGACGCTGAAGCCCGATCTTATCATCGCCGACGAATGCGTCTCGGCGCTGGATGTTTCCGTTCAGGCACGTGTGCTCGAGCTTCTTGACGCGCTGAAACGTGAATTTGGTATCGCCTACCTGTTCATCAGCCACGACATGGCCGTGGTCGAGAACATCTCGGACCGGGTCGGCGTGATGTATCTTGGCCAGATTGTCGAGCTTGGAACCCGCGATCAGGTCTTCGGCGACCCGCGCCACCCCTACACACAGCGGCTGATCGGCGCAGTACCTGTTCCCGATCCGTCCCACAAACGCGCTCCATCGCCGCGACTTGTCGGCGACGTTCCCAGCCCGGTCCACCCGATCGGACACGGACCGGTTCGGGTGCGGCTGATCGATAGGGGCGGTGGCCATCTGGTCGGTCAGCATGTGTAAGTCAATCAGGCCATGCGTCAAAGCCGGGGGAATCGACCGTCAGCACCCGGTGCATCGTCCGATCGGATAATCCGGCGCGGAGAGCCTGGTTAAACCATGCCTCACCCCCTGTTCCGCAGCGGCCAGCTTGCAAACCGCGAGTGGAGTGAACCGCGCGCGACGTAGTGGCATTGATTCGTGAACCGACCCTTGCTTTTTGAGGCGCACAGGCATCGCGAGGCTTGGAGCGGCGTCTTCGTTGCAAGAACCGAGCAAACCAGAACAAAAGCGAACTGGCGATTTCAACAAAAGATCTGGCGGAGAGACAGGGATTCGAACCCTGGGAAGGCTTGCACCCTCAACGGTTTTCGAAACCGTCCCGTTCGACCACTCCGGCACCTCTCCGACCTGGGTGGCAACGGGCGGCATTTAATCTGGCGTTCGGGCCCGCGCAACCCCAAATGCGCGGTCTAGGAGGTGGTGCGCGCGCTGACATTTGCGTCATGGGTCTTGGATTGTCCGGGGCCAGGCCATATCAAGGGGAAACCCGTTCAAAGGACATCCCATGTTCAATCGTTTCGCCGTCGCCCTGACCTTTGGCCTGACAGTTGCCGCGCCGAGCCTTTCTGCGCAGACCGCGCCTGAACGGGTGTATGACGCGGTCGGAATGCCCCAGATGATCCAGATCATGAGCCAGGAGGGCATCGATTACGGCGAACAGATCGCGGCCGAGATGTTCCCCGGCATTAGCGCATCGGCATCCTGGATCGATCTGGTTGCTGCCATCTATGAACCCGGCGCCATGGCAGTGCGGGTGCAGGATGATCTTGCGACGGCCCTCGATAGGACGGACACCGACGCCATGGTCGCTTTTTTCACCTCCGAACCGGGACACAGGATCGTCGCCCTCGAAGTATCGGCGCGGCGGGCCTTTCTGGATGATGCAGTGGAACAGGCAGCCAAAGAAAGCGCCGCCATCGCGCTGAGCAACGAAACCCCGCGGTCGCGTCAGATCGCGGAATTCATCGACGTCAATGACCTGATCGAAACCAACGTCTCGGCTGCGCTGAATTCGAACTATGCTTTTTACATGGGGATGCTGGACGGTGGCGCGTTCCCCGGCGCGATGTCCGAGAGCGACGTGCTGGACAATGTCTGGGCGTCCGAAGCCGAAGTGCGCGCCAGCACGACCGAATGGATGTTTGCGTTTCTGACGCTGGCCTATCAACCGCTGTCAGACGCCGATCTGGATGCCTATATCGCTTTCACCCAAACCCCGGCGGGCAAGGATCTGAACCGGGCGATGTTCGCTGCTTTCGATGGGGTGTTCGACGACAACAGCCATGCGCTGGGTCTGGCGGCAAGCCAGATGATGCTGCGACAGGAGCTTTAGCGCCCGTAAATCGATAGGGCTGTCACCAGCGCGCCGGGATTGGCATCGTAGAGTCCGAGGTTGCCTTGCAGTTGCAGTGTGCGCGCGTAGCGATCCTGCTGCGGCACGCCGGCGACGTCGAAGGCGCGGGTCAACAGGGGCCCACCACCGGCATTGATCTCAGCGATCAGGGCGGGATGGTTGGACTTTACCAGAACCTCGACCGCGCCGTTGGTCGCGCCGATGGCCGGAATATCGCGCAGGTTTCCGTCGGTCGTGCATGCCGCCGACAGGGCGCAAAAGACTAGGACGAACAGGCGCATTTTCACCGCTGGCATGGGTTGACTTGGGTCACAGTTACGCAGATAAGCCCGCATCCCGGCAAGGTGCTTGTCGGGTCTACAGCGATATGACGCCGATTGCGGCGCGCAGTCTACGGGTGGCCGACCGGCCGCGAACGCCCCGCAAGGGGGACCCCAAGGCGCGGAACAAAAAAGGAAGATGCGATGTTTGCGGTTTTGAAAACCGGTGGCAAGCAGTACAAGGTCGCCTCGGGCGACGTTCTGCGGGTCGAAAAGCTGGCAGCGGATGCTGGCGACACGGTACAGTTCAACGAGATTTTGATGGTCGGCACGACGCTGGGGTTGCCACTGGTGGCAGGTGCCGCCGTGCAGGCCGAGGTGATCGACCACATCAAGGGCGAAAAGGTCATCCATTTCGTCAAGCGGCGGCGCAAGCACAGCTCGCAGCGCACCAAGGGCCACCGCCAGCAACTGACGCTGGTGCGGATCACCGACATCCTCGAATCGGGCGGCGACAAGACCAAGATCAAAGCCGCGGCCAATGGTGGCGGTTATGGCGCTGTCATCAGCGACGGGCGCTATGCCAAGAACAAGACCGATCAGGCCGAAATGGCGCGCCGGGTGAACGAGGGCGAGGCGGAGGCCAAGTCGGCCGAAACCACGACGAAAGCCGAGCCCGCGAAAAAGGCCGCCCCCAAGACAGACTCCGCGCCGAAGGCTGAAAAGGCCAAGGCCGCGCCGACAGCGGCCAAAGGCGACGATGACCTCAAGCAATTGAGCGGCGTCGGTCCGGCACTGGAAAAGAAACTGAACGCGGCGGGCGTCACCACGTTTGCGCAGATCGCGGCCTGGTCAAAGGCCGAAATCGCTGAGATCGACGAAAAGCTGGATTTCAAGGGTCGCATCGACCGTGAGGACTGGGTTGCCCAGGCCAAGAAACTGGCAAAAGGCTAAGGAGAGAGACCGATGGCACACAAAAAAGCAGGCGGATCATCCCGCAACGGCCGCGACAGCGCGGGTCGTCGTCTGGGCGTCAAGAAATTCGGTGGCGAGGCCGTCATTCCGGGCAATATCATCATGCGTCAGCGCGGCACCAAGATGTGGCCGGGCACTGGCGTCGGCATGGGCAAGGATCACACGATTTTCGCCGTGGTCGAGGGTCAGGTGAAATTTCACAAGGGCCTCAAACAGCGCACCTTCATTTCGGTCCTGCCCGTCGCGGAGGCTGCCGAATAAGCCGACATCGGTTTTGCAAAAGACCAAGGGGATCGGCACCGCCGGTCCCTTTTTCATGTTGTGGCCCCGTTTCATTTCGGGATCGGGCTTGCGTCGCAACCGATTGGTCACAATGTGAGGTTAAGAGGGGCCGTTCGCGCGGTTCGGGAGAGGAACCATGAAAATCGACACGCTGACCACCCAACCGACCATTCAGGCCGAGCGTGTTGTCTTGCGCCCGCTTCGCCGCTCCGATGCCGGACTGATCGCCTTGTATGCCGCCGATGCCCGCGTTGCCAAAGGCACCCGTGGTATCCCGCATCCGCTCCCTCCCGGATTTGCCGAGGCGATGATCGCGCGGGCCACCGGGCCTGCGCACAGCGACGATATCTGGGCAATGGATGGGTCGGGCATGGGCCACGCGGATGTGTTGGGACTTGTCAGCATGACGCGGATGGACCGCAGCCAGTCGGAAGTTTACTATTGGGTCGCGCCTGCGTTCTGGAATACCGGGTTCGCGTCCGAGGCCGTGCGCGCCTTGATCGGGGCCAACCCGCACAAGGCGCACCATATCTTTGCCGAGGTGTTTCAGGACAATCCCGGATCGGCCCGCGTGCTGACCAACTGCGGTTTCGACTATCTGGGTGATGCTGAGGCATTTTCAGTTGCCCGTAACGCCGTCGTGGCGACATGGACCTATTCGCTGAAAGCAATCCCCGCGATCTCTTGAGAACCAAGGGGGAATGGCGTATCGCCTGCGCCTGAACCGCTGAAAGCCGCTCCGCATGAAATTTCTCGACCTTGCCAAAATCTATATCCGCTCGGGCGGCGGCGGGGCGGGTTGTGTGTCGTTCCGGCGGGAAAAGTTCATCGAATACGGCGGCCCCGATGGCGGCGATGGCGGCAATGGCGGCGATGTCGTGGCCGAGGCGGTGGAGGGGCTGAACACCCTGATCGACTTTCGCTATCAGCAGCACTTCTTCGCCCATTCGGGCCAGCACGGCATGGGGTCGCAGCGCACGGGGGCGTCAGGCGACGATATCCTGATCCGCGTACCCGTCGGCACTGAAATCCTTGACGAAGACGGCGAGACACTGATCGCCGACATGACCGAAGTGGGCCAGCGGGTCATCATCGCCAAGGGTGGCAATGGTGGCTGGGGCAATCTGCATTTCAAATCCGCCACCCATCAGGCCCCGCGCCGCGCCAATCCAGGGCAAGAGGGGGTCGAACGCACACTTTGGCTGCGCCTTAAACTGATCGCCGATGTCGGCCTTTTAGGGATGCCGAACGCGGGCAAATCAACGTTTCTGGCGGCCACGTCGAACGCGCGGCCCAAGATTGCTGACTATCCCTTTACCACGCTGGTCCCCAATCTGGGTGTCGTGGGTATCGACGACGTCGAATTCGTCGTCGCCGACATTCCCGGCTTGATCGAAGGCGCGTCCGAAGGGCGGGGCTTGGGTGATATGTTCCTTGGCCATGTCGAACGCTGCGCCGTTTTGCTGCACCTTGTCGATGGCACCTCGGGCGACCCGGTGGGCGATTATCAGACGATTATTGGCGAATTGCTGGCCTATGGCGGCGATCTGGCCCGCAAGCCGCGGATCACGGTGCTGAACAAGATTGACGCGCTGGACGCCGAAGAACGCGCGTTTCTGCGCGATGAAATGGCGCAGGTCGCGGGCAATCTGATGCTGATGTCTGGGGTGACGGGCGAAAACGTGCCTGACGTGTTGCGCGCCTTGCGGGCGCGGATCGACGCGGGGCGGTTGCGCGCCCGCAAGGCCGATGAACCGGTCGACGATTCATGGCAGCCCTGAAAGACGCCCGCCGACTTGTGGTCAAGATCGGGTCGGCCCTGCTGGTCGACCGGGCAACGGGGGCATTGCGCGACGGTTGGTTGCGGTCTTTGGCCGAAGATGTCGCGATGATCCGCAAGCGCGGCACGGATGTCATTTTGGTATCGTCTGGGTCGATTGCGCTGGGGCGCGGGGTCTTGGGCATGCCGGGCACTGCGCTGGCACTGGAACAATCGCAGGCCGCAGCGGCGGTTGGGCAAATCCGGCTGGCACGCGCCTACGAGGAGGCCTTGGCCCCGCATGGCATCATCACCGGCCAAATCCTTGTCACGCTTGAAGATTCTACCGACCGGCGCCGCTATCTCAACAGCCGTGCAACGATGGAAACGCTGTTGAACTTGGGTGTTACGCCCATCGTCAATGAAAATGACACGGTTGCGACGGACGAAATCAGGTTCGGCGATAACGACCGGCTTGCAGCTCAGGTGGCGGTCACGGTGGGGGCCGACCAACTGATCCTGCTGTCGGATGTCGATGGGTTCTACGACGGTAATCCGCACATCAAGACTGACGCGCAACACTATCCATTCGTTGATAAAATCACGCCAGAGTTCGAGGCGATGGCGGGCGATGCCGGGTCTGGCCTGTCAAAGGGGGGCATGAAAACAAAATTGATGGCCGCGCGGGTCGCGACCGAGGCGGGGTGCGCCATGTGCATCACATTGGGATCGCCATTTAACCCTTTGCAAACACTTGAAAACGGCGCACGCGCCACATGGTTTCCGGCGCAAACCGACCCGCAGGCCGCCCGCAAACGCTGGATCGCGGCGATGAAACCCAGAGGCGAAATCACGGTCGATGCAGGGGCCGAACACGCACTAGCGGCGGGTAAATCCTTGCTTCCCGCTGGTGTCACCATCGTCAATGGTCGCTTTGGACGCGGTGATCCTGTCACCATTCTGTCGGTCACGGGTGCCCGTCTGGGTCTTGGCTTGACCCGCTATACCGCAGCCGAGGTGGCGCAGATCAAGGGCCGCCGCAGTGCTGACATCGAGGCGCTTTTGGGCTACAAAGGCCGCGCCGCACTGATCCACCGCGACGATATGGTGACTTGATGAAAGACCTGTCCGACATTCCCGCGCTGATGGCCGATATCGGTGCCCGCGCCCGCGCTGCGAGCGCTGAACTGGCCTATGCGGCGGTTGATCGCAAGCACGCAGCCCTGATCGCGGCGGCCGAATTCCTGTGGGACGACCGTCAGAAGATCATCGACGCCAACTGCGAAGACCTTGTTTACGCAGATGAAAAGGGGCTCAACCCCGCCCTTGTTGACCGCCTGATGCTGGACGAGGCCCGCGTGCGCGGGATGGTCGACGGGTTGCGCACCATCGCCGAACAACGCGATCCGGTGGGCGAGGTGATCGCCGATTGGGACATGCCCAGCGGGCTGAACATCCGCCGGGTGCGCACGCCTTTGGGTGTCGTCGGCGTGATCTACGAAAGCCGCCCGAACGTGACGGCGGACGCGGGCGCGCTGTGCCTCAAGGCCGGAAACGCGGTGATCCTGCGCGGCGGGTCCGAAAGTTTTTATTCGTCGACCGCAATCCACAAGGCCCTGCAACGTGGCTTGAAATCGGCCAATCTGCCACGTGACGCGATCCAGATGGTCCCGACGACCGACCGCGCCGCCGTCAGCGCGATGCTGACCGCGACCGACCACATCGACGTCATCATCCCCCGCGGCGGACGCGGTCTGGTCGAATTGGTGCAGCGCGAGGCGCGGGTGCCGGTCTTTGCGCATCTCGAAGGGATCTGTCACACCTATGTCGGGGCAACCGCCGATCCCGCGATGGCAGTTCAGGTCGTCCTGAACGCCAAGACGCGCCGCCCCGGTGTGTGCGGGTCGCTGGAATGCGTGCTGATCGATTGGCGGTTCTACACGCAGCACGGACCAATCGTGATCGAGGCTTTGCTCAAGGTCGGGGTCGAAGTGCGCGCCGATGGCGATCTCATGAAAATTCCGGGCACCGTTGCTGCCAAACCCGACGATTTCGGCCGCGAATTCCTCGCGATGATCTGTGCTGCCAAACTGGTCGACGGCGTGGACGAGGCCATCGCCCACATCCGCCGCTACGGGTCGCACCATACCGACGCGATCATCACGGCCGACGATCAGGCTGCGGCACATTTCTTTGAACGGCTCGATTCGGCGATCCTGATGCGCAATGCTTCGACCCAGTTTGCCGATGGCGGTGAATTCGGAATGGGGGCCGAGATCGGCATTGCGACGGGCAAGTTGCACGCGCGCGGGCCGGTGGGAGCCGAACAATTGACCAGCTTCAAGTATCTGGTGTCGGGTCATGGCACCATCAGACCCTAGAAACGCGCAACGATCCTGTCTTCGGAAATCTCAAGCGACAAAGTACGTTTGGCCCTTGCCAATATCTCCGGCAACAAGGCAAACTGGACCTGCGCCGGCGAAATGTCCGGCCGGGCGCGGGGGTTGGTCAGGCTGTCCCAAAGGGGTGCATCAATGGCGATGCGCCGCCCCTCAGCGCTGAGTTCCCAGACAGCCCCAATGCACCGCACCTCGATGTGTCCCCCGAGTGGCATCGCGGTTTCCATGCAAAGCAGCAGCAGAAAGGCGATCCGCACCTCGGCCCGGGGCTGTTCGCCCGCCGGTTCCCATACGTAGGACAGTCGCCCGCCGCGCGCGACTGCGCCCAATGTCCCGGCAATATCGGCACGCGACATGCCCTGTCCTTCGCCAGTGGCGCCAAATGCGACCCGGAAAAACCTGATCCGGGCGCTGGCATTTGCCACGCTTTCGGCGATCAGGGCCATTTCCGGGCTTTGCGCGATGCCGGTCAGCCCCAAAAGCTCGACCCCATTGCCGATCGCGCCCAGAGGGCTGATAAGGTCATGGCAAATGCGCGACCCGATCAGGGCGCAAAGATCGACACGGCTGTTCATACGGCCCTCATAGCCGGGAAATCTATGCAAGGTGTGAACGCGATCCTCGAACCGGGTATGCTCGTACGCCATCCGGGGCAACCAGAATGGGGCGTCGGACAGGTACAATCGCACATCGGCGACAGGATCACGGCTAATTTCCGCGAGGTGGGCAAGGTCGTGCTGGACGGGGGCAGGGTCATGCTGGAAATGGTCGCCGCGAATGAGACGTGATCAACCTACGGTAGCCGGGGCAGGGCAGGAGTCAATCCTGTCGCGAGAGAGACTCGATGCCTGACAACCGCAGCTACGGTGTCCGGTTGGCCGCAGGGCCGGATGATCTGCGGGCGGCGCAGGCTTTGCGCTATGCGGTATTCGTGCGCGAGTTGGGCGGCGATGGGCCGCTGGTCGATCATGTCGCCGGGCTTGAGGTCGACAGGTTCGATGCCCATGCCGACCATCTGCTGCTGACTGACAAGGCCCGCGGCGACACGGTAGTCGGCGTTTACCGACTGATGCGGGCCGATCAGGCGGCGCGGGTGGGCGGTTTTTACAGCGCGGACGAATACGACATTGGGCCGCTTTTGGACTCAAATCGCCGCCTGCTGGAACTCGGCCGATCCTGCCTGCATGCCGATCACCGGGGTGGCAGCGCGATGATGCTGCTTTGGCAGGCCCTTGCGGGCTACGTCGCCGACCACCGGATCGACGTGCTGTTCGGCGTCGCGTCGTTCCACGGGACTGATGTGGCCGCATTGACGCCGGCGCTGTCGATCCTGCATCACCGTCATCTTGCCCCGCCTGATTTGCGGGTGCGTGCACTGGCCGACCACTTTCAGCCGATGGATCTGATCCCGATGAACCAGATCGACGCCCGCGCCGCGATGGTGCAGACGCCCGCGCTGATCAAGGCCTACCTGCGTCTGGGTGGGTTTGTCGGCGAAGGGGCCTTTGTCGATCACGCTTTCAACACCACCGATGTCTGTCTGGTCATGGACATGGACCGGATGAACGCGACACAGGCGCGACTCTATGGTGGCGCGCCGTGACGTGGAACGAAGGTGCGCCGCCGGAACCCGCAATTGGTCCGCTCGGGTGGATCCGGGCGGGGTTGCGTGGCGCGGTTCTGGGAGGCGTGACATTCGGCTGTCTGGGGCTGCTGCTGCTGGTTCGCTTGATCGAACGACCGCTGTGCGGCCAGCGCCGCCCGGTAACTCCCTGGATCACGCAATTCGTCTGCCGCAGCGCGTTCGTCATCCTCGGCATCCGTTACCGCACCCGGGGGTTGGTCATGACCGATCCGGGCGCGGTGGTTGCCAACCACGCCAGCTGGCTGGATATTTTTGCCTTGAATGCCCGCAGGCGCATTTATTTCGTCGCCAAGGTCGAGGTCGCCGGCTGGCCTGCGATCGGCTGGCTGGCGCGGGCGACGGGAACCCTGTTCATCAAACGTGACCCGCGCGACGCGGTGGCGCAGGTGCAAGTCTTTCGCGAACGATTAGCTTTGGGTCACACACTGTTGTTTTTCCCGGAAGGTACATCGACAGACGGTTTAAGGGTTCTGGGGTTCAAACCGACCCTGTTCGCGGCGTTCTTTGCCGACGGGTTGCGCGAAACGCTGTCGGTACAGCCTGTGACGGTCGTCTATGCCGCAGCACCTGGCACCGATCCGCGTCAATATGGATGGTGGGGAAACATGGAGTTCGGGCCGCATCTGCTGTCGACGCTGGCGGCGGCGCGACAAGGTTCGGTAACGGTGATCTATCATTCACCGATGCGGGTCGCGGATTTCACCGATCGCAAGGCGTTGGCCGCAGCCGTTGAATCTGCGGTGCGGGGCGGATTGAAGGTCGCCGTCTAAGCCATTGCTTTCGCGAGGACCGTCAAGGTTGCCGCGGCGTCGTCCGAACGCCAGATTTCATCGCCCATACCAAAGAAATCGGTGATCGGGGTCAAGGTGCGGATCAGGTCGGCGTCCAGCGCCCCTTCGGCCACCACCGGCACCTCGACCATGTCCGACCACCACGCGAAGAGTTCCAGGTCCGCCCGCCGCCCGTCACCCAACGACGACACGCCGACCGGGCCGAAACTGACATAATCCGCCCCGAGTTCTCCCGCCGTCAGCCCATCGTGGCGCGATGCGGCGCAAAATGTGCCGATGATCGCGTCGTCGCCCAAGGCCTTGCGCGCCGCTTTGACCGACCGGGCCGCGTCGGTCAGGTGCACACCGTCCAATCCGAGCCGTTCGACCAGCATCAGGTGACTGTCGATTACCAGCGCGACGTCACGGGCATGGGTGACTTCGCGCAGGGCGTCTGCCATCTTGCCGATCCGGGCTTCGTCCCGGCTCGCCATGCTGAGCCGCACGCACGCCACGGGAACGGCATCAAGACAGGCCGCTAAACAGTCGGGAAAGCTGGATAATTCAATCTCGGATGGGGTGATGAGATAGATTTGCGGCAGATCGTTAGCCATGTCGGCCCCCCGGTTTCAAACGTCCTTGCGCCGTCTTAACCGGCTTTGTGCGGCTTGGCTACGCATCCCGCCGCTTGCGCCAGCCGGGCCCGCCGCGTATCACCCGCCCGAACATTTCAGGACGCCAGATGAGCGACGCTCCACAACCCGCGTTTGTACTGATCCGGCCCCAGATGGGGGAGAATATCGGCGCGGCGGCGCGGGGAATGTGGAACTTTGGCCTTGACCGGATGCGTCTTGTCGCACCCCGCGATGGCTGGCCCAATCCGGCAGCTGTGGCGATGGCGAGCGGGGCGGGCCGGTTGCTCGACGCGGCGCAGGTTTACGCCTCGACAGCCGGGGCCGTCGCCGATTGTCAATTCGTCTACGCCACCACTGCCCGGTCGCGCGAATTGACCAAGCCGGTGCTGTCGCCCGAGGCGGCGATGGCCGACGCCGCTGCCCGGACCGCGGGCGGGCAAAAGGTTGCCGTGCTGTTCGGCCCCGAACGCGCGGGCATGGAAAACGCTGATATCGCGCTGGCCAATGTCATCGTGTCGGTCCCGGTCAACCCTGATTTTCCCTCGCTCAACCTCGCGCAATGCGTGCTGTTGACGGGGTATGAATGGCAGCGGGCGCGAGGTGCGACCCCCGTGGCGCAAGAGGCCGCAGCCGAAATCGCCACCCAGACCGAGATCGAAAAACTGGCGAAACATTACGAGGAACGGATGCAGGATGCCGGGTTCTTTTACCCCGTACACAAGGCCGACAGCATGAAGCTGAATCTGCGCAACCTGTGGTCGCGGATGCCGCTGACCCGGCACGACGTGCAGATCCTGCATGGGATCATGCGGCAAATGGTCCGCTGGAAGGACCGGGGCTAGGGCCGCTTGCCTCGGCACCGACGCCGCCATAGGTTCCTGCCAAACGACCCGGAGGCATTGATGGCTCAGAAAACCCGCAGTATTTTCGAGGATGTCGGCACCACTCAAAAGGCGCGTGCCATTGCCACGGGCAGCATCGACCGTGCCAAGGGATCGCGCCGTGCGGTGCGGGTCTGGCTGACGGTGCTGTTCGCCCTTGTCGTGGCGATCATCGCGGTGGGCGGCATGACCCGGCTCACCGACTCTGGCCTGTCGATCACCGAATGGGCCCCCATCGCGGGTGCGGTTCCGCCGCTGAACGAAGCTGACTGGCAGGCCGCGTTTACCGCCTATCAGGCCACTCCCGAGTTCCAGAAACAGAACGCCGCGATGACCCTCGCCGATTTTCAGTATATATTCTGGTGGGAATGGGGGCATCGGCAGTTGGGCCGCACGATCGGGCTGGTCTGGGCCGTGGGGTTCATCGTTTTCTGGGTCTTGGGCAAGATCCCGACAGGCTGGACCCGCCGCCTGCTGGTCGTCGGCGTCCTCATCGGGGCGCAGGGTGCTGTCGGCTGGTGGATGGTACGGTCTGGCCTGCAATCGGGGATGCTGGACGTGGCCAGCTACCGGCTTGCGACTCATCTGGGCATGGCGTTCGCGATTCTGGGCGTCATCGCATGGCAGGTTTTGCTGCTCGGCCGGCGCGAGGGCGATCTGATGCAGGCACGTCGCGCGGCTGAGATTCGGTTGTTCGGCCTGTCTACCGGCCTGATGTATTTCGCGTTTCTGCAAGTGCTGCTGGGCGCACTGGTCGCGGGCATCGACGCCGGTCGCGCCTTTCCGACATGGCCGCTGATGGGCGACGGGTTTCTGCCGCCCGATCCGTTCTCGATCACGCCTCTCTGGCGCAATTTCTTCGAGGACGCGGGTCTGGTCCAGTTCATCCACCGGATGTCGGGCTATCTGCTGTTCATTTTCGGGGTGGTCGTCTGGCTGCGAGCGCGCGGATCGGCCAACGGGGCGACTCGTGGCGCATTCAACGCCGTGATGGTCATGTTCGTGGTGCAGATGGCTTTGGGCATTTTCACCGTGCTGTACAGCGCCCCGCTGCATATTGCGATCGTACATCAGCTGGGCGCAGTTCTGCTTTGGGTGTTGATCCTTCGCGGACGGTTCCTCGCCCGCCACCCCAGTCCGCAATCCATCCGAGGCGCCCGCGCATGACCGCGTACGACGATCTGATCGCTTTTCAACGCGAAACCGAAGCCTTGTCTCAGGTGGCGGGGCGGCTGGGATGGGATCAAGAGACCATGATGCCCGCCGGCGCGACACCGCAGCGGGCCGAGGAACATGCCGCGATGGCCCATGTTCTGCACGCCCGCCGGGTCGATCCGCGGATCGGCGATTGGCTCGACACGGCGGAACCGGAAGGCGACGTGGCCGCCGCCAATCTGCGCCACATCCGCCGGTCCCATGACCGCACGCAAAAGGTGCCGGCGCGGTTGGCGTCGGAACTGGCCCGCACCACATCGCTGGCGCATCGGGTCTGGGCCGGCGCGCGGGCGGACGAGAATGTTGCGGCGTTCCTGCCGATACTGGCGCAGATCGTCACGCTGCGCCGGGAAGAGGCGGCATGTCTTGCGATGGGTGGCGATCTCTATGATGCGCTGCACGACGACTATGAACCGGGCAGCAAATCGGCAGACCTTGCCGCGATGTTCGCGGCGTTGCGACCCCGGTTGGTCGCTCTGCGGGCGGCGTTGCTGGATGCCCCGGCACCACACCCCCTGATTGGCCATTTCGACGAGGCGGGACAATCGGCCTTGTCGGCGGAACTGGCCCAGGCTTTTGGCTATGACCTGACGCGCGGCCGGATCGACAAGGCGGTGCATCCTTTTTCGTCCGGGTCCGGCCTTGACGTGCGGATCACCACCCGCACCAACGCCGCCGATCCGTTCAACTGTTTCTATTCGACGATTCACGAGGTCGGCCATGCCGCCTATGAGCAGGGGATCGACGCCGAATATCTGCTGATGCCGCTCGGCGCGGGGGTATCGATGGGCGTGCACGAAAGCCAAAGCCGGATTTACGAGAACCAACTCGGACGCAGCCGCGCCTTTACCGGATGGCTTTATGGTCGGATGCGCGACACTTTCGGTGATTTCGGGATCGGGTCCGAGGATGCATTTTACGCTACCGTAAACCGGGTGTCGAACGGGTTCATTCGCACCGAAGCCGATGAAGTGCAGTATAACCTGCACGTGCTGCTGCGGTTCGATCTTGAACGGGCATTGATCAGCGGCGATCTGCTGGTTGGCGATCTGGAGGCGGCGTGGAACGACAGGTTCAAGGCCGATTTCGGCTTTGCAGTGGACCGGCCCAGCAACGGCGTCTTGCAGGACGTTCATTGGTCCGAGGGGCTGTTCGGCTATTTCCCGACCTATACACTGGGAAACGTCTATGCAGGTTGCCTGCATCAGGCGCTGCGGGCGGCGGTGCCGGGGCTGGACGCCGATCTGGAGCGGGGGGATACATCGGCGGCTACCCTGTGGTTGCGCGAAAACCTGCAGCGTCATGGCGGGCTGTACGAACCACGCGATACGATTGCCCGGGCGGCGGGCATGGCTCCGTCAGAGGCGCCGTTGCTCGATTACCTCGAAGCCAAGTTTCGGGGCATCTACGGGATCTAGGGGGCGCTGCCCCCGTCCCGTGCCAGGACTCCCCCGGAGTTTAGGAGACCAAAGAAGGGGTTATTGCTCCCAAGTTGGTGGCCGCTTGCCAAGGAACGCATTGATCCCTTCGTCGGTGTCCGGGTTCAGCATGTTGGCGGTCATTCTGTCACTGGCAAGCGCGTAGGCGGCGGAGGTGTCCAGCGCGATCTGGTCGTAGAACCCCCGCTTGCCAATCCTGACCGCGCTGCCGAGCTTTGCGGCGACGGTATTGGCCAGTTCGGCGGTGGCGGACGCCAGATCGGCGGCGGGCACGGCGCGGTTGATCAGGCCAAGGGTCGTCGCCTCGGTCGCGTCGATCAAGCGACCCGTCGTCAGCATTTCGAACGCTGCCTTGCGGGGCACCACGCGGGTCAGGGCGACCATCGGGGTTGAACAGAACAGGCCGATGTTGACGCCGTTGACGCCAAAGCGGGTCGTGTCGGCGGCCACGGCCATGTCGCAGGTCGCGACCAACTGGCAGCCGGCGGCGACGGCGACGCCGTGAACTTGGGCGATGACAGGTTGCGGAATCGATTGAATCTTCAACATCAGGCGGGAACAGCGGGCGAACAGATCGGCGAAATAGGCGGCCCCCTTGTCAGCGGCCTGCCGTCCGGCCTGCATTTCTTTCAGGTCGTGCCCGGCGCAAAACGCCTTGCCGGTTCCCGACAGGATAACCGCGCGAATGGTTCGGTCGTCGGCGATGGTGTCGAATGCGCTTTGCAATGCCGCCAGCATGTCGTTGGACAGGGCATTGAGCCGCTCAGGCGCATTCATCGTCAGATGGGCGACGGCCCCGGTGTCGTCACGGTCCAGCATGGTCTTGTTCCCCTTGCGATTTCAGGCCAAGTCTAGGGCAGCACGCAAGGCATGGAAAGCAATGACACTGGCAATGGACAAGGCGGCGCTGCGGGCCTTCATGGCAAGGGATTTCGCCCAGATCGCCGATCATTTTGTTGTCGAGGCAGCGTCGGAAACTGGCGTGACCCTGCGTTTGCGGGTCGCCGATCAGCATTTGCGTCCCGGCGGCACGGTGTCGGGGCCGACGATGTTCGGGCTGGCCGATGTGGCGATCTACCTCGCGATCCTGTCACGGATCGGGCCGGTCGCGCTGGCGGTGACGACGAACGCCTCGATCGATTTCATGCGCAAGCCTGCTGCGGGTGCAGACCTGACGGCGCGGGCCGAAGTGCTGAAACTGGGACGCACGCTGGCGGTCGGGTCCGTGTTGATCCACAGTGCGGGGCAGAGTGATCCGGTTGCGCGGGCCAGCATGACCTATGCGATCCCGCCAAAATCTGTGGGGTAAATAGATACCTAATTTACAAGTCATTGAAATCAAATGCATATACGGTTCGCAAGTGGCTTGACGCTGCGAACGCAGGCCTTATACACCGCCCATCCGACTGACGGGCCGCATCTGGCCCCCGAAATCATCTGGTGAGATATGAAAACCTTTACCGCTACCCCGGCGGATATCGACAAGAAATGGATCCTGATCGACGCCGAAGGCGTGGTTCTGGGCCGTCTTGCGTCGATCATCGCCATGCGCCTGCGCGGCAAGCACAAGCCGTCGTTCACGCCCCACATGGACATGGGCGACAACGTCATCGTGATCAACGCCGAAAAAGTGCAGATCACTGGTAACAAGCGGGAAGAGCGCAACTATTGGCACACCGGTCATCCGGGCGGGATCAAGTTCCGCACTACCGGCCAGTTGCTTGACGGTGCCCACCCCGAACGTGTGGTGATGCAGGCCGTCAAGCGGATGCTGCCCGGCAACAAACTGTCGCGCGTGCAGATGACCCATCTGCGCGTCTTCGCAGGCACAGCACACGGCATGGAAGCCCAAAAGCCCGACGTTCTGGATGTTGCATCCATGAACAAAAAGAACACGAGGACCGCATAACATGGCCGAACAAATCAATTCGCTCGAGGAATTGGGTGCCGCCACGGGTGTCGTCGCCGATGCCCCCGTCGCCGTCGTAATGACCCCCCGCGAACCCCAGCGCGACGACTTGGGCCGCGCATATGCCACGGGCAAGCGCAAGGATGCGGTCGCCCGCGTCTGGATCCGTCCCGGTTCGGGCAAGGTGTCGGTCAACGGCAAGGCCATGAACGCGTATTTCGCGCGTCCGGTTTTGCAGATGATCCTTGCCCAGCCGTTCACCATCGCCGGTGTCACCGGCCAGTTCGACGTTGTCGCCACCGTCAAGGGCGGCGGGTTGTCGGGGCAGGCGGGGGCAGTCAAGCACGGGGTTTCCAAAGCCTTGCAGCTTTACGATCCGTCCCTGCGCCCAGCACTGAAAGCCGCCGGTTTCCTGACCCGCGACAGCCGCGTCGTGGAACGCAAAAAATACGGCAAGGCCAAGGCCCGCAAAAGCTTCCAGTTCTCCAAGCGATAAGTTTGGCAGCTGGTATCGAAAAGGGGCGGCGCCGCAAGGGCCGCCCTTTTTCGTGGGCCATTGTCGCGGTCAGGACAGTGCTGCGGTGTTTACCCATCCGCCTTGATCAGCCCCAACCCCCGCAGATAAATCCCGATCCCGCTTTCCAGCAAGTCCTCGGGCGGGAACGGTGATTTCGTCCCCGGCGACCCTCGCGCGAACAACTCGACCACCCCGTGCGACAGCGCCCAGATATGCGCCGTCACCATCTGCACCGGGGGGCGTCGGTCTGGCGGCATGTGCGCCGTCAGCGCTCGGGCCGCGGTCTCCAGCACCCGCATCGCCCGCGTTGCTGCCGCGTTCAGTTCCGGGGTCCGCTGTATTGAAATGCCGCTTTCGAACATCGCGACGTAATGACCGGGATAGCGCCGCGCAAAGGCCAAATATGCGCGCCCCGTCGCCTCGAACGCGGCCAGCGCGGATGGCTGACCGTTGCCATAGGCATGTTCCATCAGATCGGCGAAAATCTCGTAACCCTGCAATGCGGCCTCGGCGATCAGGTCTTCACGCCCCTCGAAATGGCGATAGACCGCCGCCGGGGTCACACCCGCCTCGCGCGCGGCTTCGGACAGGGTAAATCCGGTTGGCCCGCGCACCTCGATCAGGCGCAGGCAGCCCATGACAAGTGCCTCGCGCAGGTTGCCGTGATGATAGCCCTGTTTAGCCATTCCAGAGGTGGGGCCCGCCCGCAATCTGTGGATCAACCTTGCCCAGCCGTTTAGCATCTTTGCGGGTGTAATCAAGCTGGCACAGAACCGCACGGATCGCGTTGACCCGTGCGCGGCGTTTGTCATCGGCGCGCACCAGCGTCCAGGGCGCGTGTGCGGTATGGGTGCGGGTCAGGGTATCGTCGATGGCGTCGGTATAGGCATCCCATTTGGGCAGGCCGTTCACGTCGATCGTCGACAGTTTCCATTGCTTGAGCAGGTCTTTTTCGCGGTCCAGAAACCGTTTCAATTGTGTCGCCCGGCCAATGTTGAGCCAAATCTTGAACAGCAGGATGCCATCGTCAACCAAGGCCTTTTCAAAACCCGGCACCTGTGCGAACCATTTTTCGCGCTGCGCGGGTGTGCAAAACCCGAACACCTGTTCGACGACACCGCGGTTGTACCAGCTACGGTCAAAAAATACGATCTCGCCCGTTGTTGGCAATTGGTCGATATAGCGTTGGAAATACCACTGTCCGGCCTCGGTTTCGGTCGGTTTGGTGAGGGCGACGACGCGCGCATAGCGGGGGTTCAGGTTGGCCTGAAACCAGTTGATCGTGCCGCCCTTGCCCGCCGCGTCTCGCCCCTCGAACACGATAACCATGCGCTGCCCGGTTTCGCGCACCCAGGCCTGCACGCGGGCCAGTTCGATCTGAAGGTCGTCCATCGCCTTTTCATAGGCTTTTTTGTTCCATTCTTCGGCATAGGGAAAATCGGGGTTGTAGACATCATCGCCATCGGCGTCGCGGATCGTCTTGCGCACGTCGTCGGGTGCTTCGGTTTCGAAATACCGGCTGATCGCGCCGTCAAATGGCAGTTCCATGTTCGCGTCCTTGATGTTCGGCTTTACTATGGGGCTGCGCAGGCTTTAGCGCAATCCGGCCCGCGTGGCGGCGCGGTCGATGGCAGCAACGACCTGATCGGCAGAGACGTGATGCGGCATGTGGCCGATACCCCCCAGCACGACAAGGTTCGCCCCGGCGATCTGCTGACTGAGCGGGATCGAATGGATATCAAGCGGCACGATGGTGTCGGCGTCGCCGTGGACGATTTCGACTGGCACGGTGATCTCGCCATATCGCGCAGATTGTACGACCATATGTGGGCGCAGCCCGTTTACCTGACGCGCATTGGCGCGCAGGCTCGACCGGCGGATGGCAACGCGCGGTTCGATGAAGTCGGCGTATCCAGCGGGCGCCGTCTGGGGCGTAAAGACCCCGTTGGCGGCCTGTTCCAGATAGCTGTCGGGGACCAAGGCGGTGATGATCGGTGCCAGGATTGCGCCCCCGATCAGCGATCCGTTGACCCGGTAAAGCCAGTCGAGCTGACCCGGCCAAGGCTGTGATACGCCAGAGATATCGACCACAGCCGCGATGTTGTCGGGGCGTTCCAGCGCCCAGGCAAGGGCGACCGCCCCGCCATAAGATTGACCCAGCACGATGGGCTTGTCGGCCCCCAGTTGCGCGGCGGCGGCCTGCAAAAGTATTGCCTGTTGTGCTGGTGTATCAGCGCAGGTGGTGAACGCTCCGGTGCAGTCGGGATCGGCGTCCGTGAACCCCATTCCCGGCCGATCGAACGCGATGACGCGGTAGCGGTCAGTCAGGAGCGGGATCAGGGTGAACTGCATGTCCCGAATGTTGCCGCTGGCGCCGTGGATCAACACCAGATCGGGGCCGGTCCCGGTGACAAGCGCATGCACCTGACGGCCATTCACGGTGACGAATTGCCCGCCGGGCGTGACGTCGGCCGCAATCGCCGCCTCGCGCCGGGCGGCGAGGATCTGCACCACGACGATGGCCACCACGACGACGCTGACAATGACAGCAAGAACGGTTCTGGTCGTCATCGGGGTATTCCTTGCCTTTGTCTGGGTGCCTGAGATAGCCGGATTCGCGTGCAAAACCAGCGCTATCGCCGCGTCAGGTGCGCCAATCGGTGCGTTTGCTGCCGATCTCGGCCAGATCAAAGGGCGTGGTCAGGTAGGTTTCGGAAATCCAGTTGCCGTAAAGCAGATGCGCGTGGCTGCGCCAGCGGTTCTGCGGTTTGCGCGCCGGGTCGTTGTCGGGATAATAGTTGGCAGGCACATTGATCGGCACACCTGCGGCAACATCGCGGTCGTATTCCTGTTTCAGCGTGTCACTGTCGTATTCGAAATGGTTGAAGATATACAGGGCGCGGTGCTCCGCATCTTCGACCAAACAGGGGCCGGTGTCGGCGCTGTCGATCAGCACCTTGAGGCCCGCACCTTCGATCTCGGGGCGCTGCATTTCGGTCCAGCGGCTGACGGGGATCACCATATCGTCGGAAAATCCGCGCAGGTAGGGCGATGTAGGGTCGCAGTTGGTGTGGCGGACACAGCCGAACGCCTTGGCGTCGAGCAGGTGTTTGGGCACGTTGTGGAAATGATTGATCATCGCCATGCCACCCCAGCAAACGCCGAATGTGGAATGCACATGGGTCTGGGTCCAGTCCATGACCTGCATCAGCTCTGCCCAGTAAGTCACCTGATCGAAGGGTAAATGCTCTATCGGTGCGCCGGTGATGATCACCCCGTCGAACTTTTCGCCGCTCGTCACGACCTCGCAAAAGGGGCGATAGAAGGCCTCCATATGGTCGGCCCCGGTGTTTTTACTTTCGTGGTCGGACATGCGGATCAGGCTGAGTTCCACCTGCAATGGCGTCGCCCCGATCAGCCGCGCGAACTGGTTTTCGGTCTGGATCTTCTTGGGCATCAGGTTCAGCAACCCGATGCGCATGGGTCGGATATCCTGCTTGTCGGCGGTATCCTCGGGCATGACCATGACGCCTTCGCGCTTCAATACGCTATAGGCGGGCAGCGATGCGGGGAGCTTGATGGGCATCTTTCAGCTCCGCGCCGTAATGGCGGCACCGATCAAGTCGGTGAAATCGTCGGGGGTTCGGACCTTGCCCATATCCTCAGCCGTCACACTGATACCCCAACGCCGCGCCATTGCAGCATAGCGGGGCTGGCGGTGCGCCAGGGCCTGCGCATAGGTCCATCGGATAAAGGCATCAGGATCAACTTCACCCTCTGAAATATTGTTTTCATGCAGATATTCGTCCCAAATCCGCGCGAGAAACGCAGGCTGATACGCCATCGGTTTGGGGGCGCGGTCGAACCTGCGGATCAGTGCGGCAGTATGGGCCGTGGTGCCTTCGATCCAGACCATGAGCGTGGTGCTGGCCAAGGCCGCCATGATCGGATCCTGCGGATTGTCGGGATTGACCCATTCGCAGATCGACCCGCCTGTGTCGCAGACGAAGTGTGCGTAACCATACAAAGCACGGGCGCGATCGATGAAATGCGCAGTGTCCAACAATGCAGACACCTCGGACTGGCGAAACTGGTCCTGCCGTCGGGTGTATTCGGTAAACGGCAGGCCGCCCTTGGCCGAATTACCGGGTTTGCCCAGATAGGTGCTGACCGGGGTCAGATTGTCGAACGCGATATTGGACCCGATGTAGATACTGTCAGACAACAGCAGATCGCGCAGGAACGGCACCTGCATGGCCTGCGCCTTGGCGTTGTCGGCGATCAATTCACCCATGTAGCGGGTGCCGATCCGGTAATCGACCGAATAGTGAAACCAGTCCCCAGTGGAACGCAGGATGTTGGATACATGAGTCTTGCCCAGGCCAGACATGCCGAACAGCAACACCTGCTTTTGGGCAGCCTTGGTCCACGATTTTGCGTCTGGGTAGATCATGGGGTTGGGTAGCGCGGGGGCGCGGGTTCTGCCAGTCAATTTTGCGGGGGTCTGTCAAGCAAAAGGCCCCGCCAATGCCAGCGGGGCCTTTTGTGCGATCCGGTCAGGATCAGAAGTGATAGGCGATCTTCATCCCGATCGCGACTGCGTCGTTGCCGGTAAAATCAGCGCGTGCGACGTCAGGTGTACCGGTCTCGGGCATCGCGTCGCCCAGCCAGATGTAGCGCGCCCCGCCCGAGATCGTCACCTGGTCGTTGATCTTGTAGGCGATCCCGATTCCGGCAGAATAGTTGCCATTCGTCGGCGACAACGGCGAGACGAGGTCATCTTTCGGCGCTTCGTAACCGACGCTGAACGAGCCGGAAAGCTGATCCGAAAACTTGCGACCGACGCCGAGCGCATAGGAGGTTCCGTTTTCAATTTCAGTCAGCGAGTTCGGCCGGGTCAGGGGCTGCACCGCATCGAATATCTGCGGTTCGACCCTTGTCTGCTCGTATTGCACGTAGCGGATCGAGCCAAAGACCAGCGTGTTTGCTGCGACGCCGGACTGGAATTCAAGATTCCAGGCCTCAGGCGTTGTGACTCGTGTGGTGGAGTTCACGCCGCCCGCAGGGGTCACACCGGCAAGCTGTTCGTTTGTCGGCAGATCGTGGTCGATCGACGAGAGGTAGGTGAGCGATACACGCAACGCGATTTCGGGCTTTTCATAGGCAGCACCGACGAGGTATCCCGTCGCGCCGTCGGTACCGAACGTCGCTTGATAACCATTCAGGCCACCATAGGCGAAGCCTTGCAAGTTCACGTCGGCCGAGATTTCCTGATAGCGCAGGCCACCGTGAAAACTGACACCGTTGTCCAGCTTGTAACGACCGATCAGCGATATCGCGCTGCTGTCGACAATCGCGCGGGTACCGCCCAGATTGACCGAGCCACCGACCGGATAGCTGACGTCCGACCCATAGGGTTGATCCACGATCAGCGACATCGACACGTTGCTGTTGAAGTCGTATTTGAACGCGCCGCCAATTTGGCTGTAATCTTCGGTGACGTTGCCGCTGTCGTTCCCGCCGGGGAAGGGGCCGATAGGCCTGTCGGTGCCCGACACGTCCGGCATGATGCGGCCATAGGTCAGTTCGAAATAATTGCCCGCCTCGAAGATCGGTGCGATCGACTGACCCGAGCGGTCAAGACCAACTGCGGATGCCGTTGTCGTGGTCAGAAGAAGTGCCGCCGTGGCTCCCAAAAACTTGTTCATGCTCTCATCCCTTGCACATGTCATCTCATCCCTGAGGTTGTGTTCTACAGAACGGTGCAGTTTTCGGTCAATTATTGACGCTACGTTATGCCGCAGATTGCATCATAACGTCACAAAATTACCCTAAGGCGTCCGCCGCGTCAGGTTGATCCAGTTCCCGGTAAAAATGATCGCAGCACCTAGGAAAACCAGCGGATCAAGCACTTCGCCGTAAACCAGAGCGCCCACAACGGCGATGACCGGCAGTCGGGCAAAGTCGATTGGCGTAACGATGCTGGCCGGTGCCAGCGACAGCGCCGTCGTCAGACAGAAATGCGCGACCAGCCCCGCGCACCCGATCAGCGCCAGCCAGGGTGCGTTCGCCGCCGAGGGGAGTGCGATGTCGCCGTCATATCCGGCACAGATCAGCCCGAATATCGCCTGCAGCACCGTCAGCCAGAACATGATGCAGGTGATCGTTTCGGTCCGCGTCAGTTTGCGGGTGAAAATCGCCGAAAACGCGAACCCGATAGCGCACAGCGCGGCCGGGACGACTCCGGGGCCGATGTTGCCCGGATCGGGCCGCGCCACGATCAGGATGCCGACGAACCCGATCAGCGCCGAAATCACCGACACCCGGCGCAAGCGTTCACCCAGCAGCAGGGGTGACAGCAGGATCACCCAGATCGGCGTGGTGAATTCCAGCGCGAAAACCTGCGCCAGCGGCGCGACGGTGATGGCATAGAACCACAGATTCTGGCCACTGAAATGCGCCAGATTGCGGATCAGATGCAACTCCGGCGTGCGGCGGGTAATTTGCCCCAGCGTCCCCGCGGCACCGCCGACTGCCAGCACGATGACGATGCCGGTCAGGCTGCGATACAGCATGATCTCGAACGTATCGAGCGACAGGCTGACCGCCCGCCCGGCCACCGCCATGGCGCTGAACGACGCAATCGCGCCGATCATCCAGAGGCCGGCGCGCAGCGTGGGGGTCATTTGCCGCGATTCCCCAACAGGTCGGACAGCGCCGCGCCGAAGTAGACAGCGCCTTCCGGCGTCAGGTGGCCGCCGTCGTGGCTGAGCAGCGCACCTTGGCTCGAAAACAGGCGACAGGCGCCGGGGCTGTCACAGTAGGCGCTGTCGAGATCGACGAACACGGCAGGTTCGGCAATGCGGCGCAATGCGGCATTGATGGCGTCATGCGACGGTTGCCACACATTCGGGTCCACCCTGACTGCGGCCAGTTCCGGCAGGCCCATACTGCGGCGTGCGCGGTAATCCACCCGGCCCCAGGATTTTGCGCTGAAAAGCCGCAACCGCGCGTCGCTTGCCGTGGCGATCCGGTCCAGCGTTTCGGGCATGTAAGGCAGTTCCCAGTCGGCCCAGTGCGACACCAGCCAGATCTCGTCGGCCTCGGCGATCAACGCCTGCAGCGCCGGGTCGGCGTAGCGCGGGACGTCTGCGCAACCCTGGCGAAAGGCAGCGGGCAGATCGTTTGTCACATCCGCGTCAGTCCAGACGCTGCCGCAGCGGGCCGGGATGTAGGCGGTGGCGACCTGATAATAACCTTTCAGGGCAGAGTTTTGCAGGACGTTGATCATGTCCTGCGCAAAGCTGTCACCGATCACCAGAAGGCGCGGCCTGGAATCGGCGGGGGCAAAGGGGCGCATCCTCAGCGCGTCGAAAGCCGCGACGACATAGTCTCCGGCATCGAACTGGCGGGACAGATTCTGACGGTGAATGCCATCATAGCGGTCGAGAAAACCCTGCCGCGCGTCGCCAGTCAGACCAAGCACCAGAAACAGCGCGGTGCCGGTGACGGCAAGGCCGAACACCGTGCGGCGCGGCACGGTGCGGGACCGGCGGAACGGCGCCTCGATAAACCGCCAGGTCAGATATCCGAGCGGGAACGACAGCGCGCCAACCGCTCCCATCAACGCCAGCGACGGCGGCGCGGGCCAAAGATAGCGGGTAAAGACCAGAAGCGGCTGGTGCCAAAGATAGACGCTGTAGCTGATCAATCCCATACCGACGCAGCCGCGCCAGCCCAGAAGTCGCCCGGTCGCTGTGTCCCCGGTTGCGAACAGGATCACCAGAAACGCGCCGAAGGTCGGGATCAGCGTGTAAATACCCGCGACCGGCGTGGCATCGGAAAAGGCGAAGACGGCGACAGCGATCAACGCGAGTCCCGTGAACGCAATCAGTTCGGCGAGAGCGCGCGGAATGATCACCTGCCGCCTGTCGTGCAAGATGAAAGCGGCGAATGCACCGAGGAGGATTTCCCAGCCGCGCGAGATCAACAGAAAGAAGGCGAGATCGGGTTTTTGGATCGACCCCCATTGCCCGATGGTCATGCTGAACACGAACAAAAGGCCAAGGATCGCGACGACCCACCGCCGTTTCCAGCGCCATGCCAGCATCAGGATCAATGGAAAGAGGATGTAATACTGTTCCTCGACCGCGAGGCTCCATGTATGCAGCAGCGGAACCAACCCGGCGTCGGTATCGAAATAGCCGCTTTGGCGGGCGAACAGGATATTGGCGGTGAATGTGGCGACGGCAGCAACGCTGCGGGCGAATTCCTGCATCGGTTGCGGCATCAGGATGAACCATGCTGCGATGCATGACAGGCCGACGATAAAGAACAGTGCGGGCAAGATACGCCGGGCGCGGCGTTCGTAGAAATGCAGCAGGCTGAACTGTCCCCCAGCAAGGTCGGTCATGATGATCGAGGTGATAAGGTAGCCCGAGATCACGAAGAACACGTCGACCCCGACATAGCCGCCGCCCAACGTAGTGAACCCCGCATGGAACAGAACCACCGGGACGACAGCGACAGCGCGCAGACCGTCGATTTCGGCACGATAGGTCAGCGACATGTCAGGCAGTCGGCAATTGGTCGCAGAAGTGCAATCGCGCCGATCACGGAAAGCACGGCGCGGGTAGTCGGCCTCATTGGATCGGCGTCGCCGGGGCGGTCAGGCTTTGCACCGGGATCGTAAGGGTGGTGTCGTCGGCACCGTCCAGCCGGTCGGCGTTGGCCAGTGCCGGGAACATTTTGAACCACGCGCCGGTGACGAACAGCGTGCCCACCCCGCCAAAAACCGCCGCACCGACCGGGCCGATCAGGCGGGCAATAACACCACTTTCGAACTCGCCCAATTCGTTGCTGCCGGAAATGAACAACCCCGATACCGACGATACCCGCCCGCGCATGTGGTCGGGCGTCACGATCTGCACGAGGGTCTGGCGCACATAGACCGAGATCATGTCGGCGCCCCCCAGCACCGCAAGGGCGAAAACCGACAGCCACATGTTTTTCGACAGGCCAAAGACGATGGTCGCCACACCGAACGCGCCGACCGCCAGAAACATGCGCTTGCCCGCCTTTTGGGTCAGCGGCCAGCGGGCAAGGCAGATCGCGACGATGGTCGCGCCGATGGCGGGGCCAGAGCGCAGGATGCCGAACCCTTCCGGCCCGACTTTGAGGATGTCGCTGGCAAACGCGGGCAGCAGCGCCGTCGCGCCGCCCAACAGCACCGCGAAGAGGTCGAGCGAGATCGCACCGAACACGATCTTGTTGGTCCATGTATAGGCCAGTCCTTCGCGCAGTTGCTGGATTTTGCTGCCGGGCTGGATTTGCGGGGTCGTGTTGCCGCGGATCAGCAGGATGATGCCAAGACCGATGGCATAGAGCACCGCGGCAGTCCCATAGGCGACAGCGACCGACAGGGCACAGAGCAGCCCGCCGACCCATGGCCCGATGATGACTGCCCCCTGCCAAGACAGAGATTTTAGCGAAATCGCCTGCGGCATGTCGGATTTGGGGACCAGCATCGGGGTCAGCGCCGATGCGGCGGGCGACAGAAACGCCCGCGCCGCACCGAACACGGCCGCGATCATGAAGATATGGGAGAACTTGGGATCAGGCTCCAGCGCGACGGCGACAAGACCCAGTACGCACAGCACTTCGACCACCAGCGAGCCCCAGACGATCGTCTTGCGGTTCATCCGGTCGGCGAGCAATCCGGCGAACAGGGTCAGCGCGAACAGGGGCAGGAACTGCACAAGGCCGACCATGCCGACCAGAAACGCGCTTTCCGCGATGGTTCGGTCCAGCCGGGCAAGGCCGTAGATCTGCCAGCCGATGGTGACAGCCTCGACCTGGACGGCAGTGTTGACCAGCAACATGCCAAGCCAGAACAGGCCGAAATCGCGATGACGGAACAGAAAACGCTGGTTAAGAGCGGTCAATGGTCATTCCCATTCGATGGTGCCGGGCGGTTTGCTGGTGATGTCATAGGTGACGCGGTTGATTCCCTTGACCTCATTGATGATCCGGGTCGCGGTCTCGCCCAGAAAATCGTGGGTAAACGGGTAATAATCGGCCGTCATGCCGTCGACGCTTGTCACCGCGCGCAGGGCGCAGGCGAAATCGTAGGTACGCCCATCGCCCATGACGCCGACCGTGCGCACCGGCAGGATCGCGACGAAGGCCTGCCAGATGTCGTCATAGAGGTTATGGCGGCGGATCTGGTCGATGAACACCGCGTCGGCCTTGCGCAGGATCGCCAGCTTTTCGCGGGTGATCTCGCCGGGACAGCGGATCGCCAGACCGGGGCCAGGAAAGGGGTGCCGCCCGATGAAACTGTCGGGCAGGCCGAGTTCACGGCCCAAGGCCCGGACCTCGTCCTTGAACAATTCGCGCAGGGGTTCGACCAGCTTGAGGCCCATCTTTTCGGGCAAGCCGCCCACGTTGTGGTGGCTTTTGATCGTGACCGAGGGGCCGCCGGAAAACGACACGCTTTCGATCACGTCGGGATAAAGCGTGCCTTGCGCCAGAAATTTCGCATCGCCGACTGCCGTCGCATGCTTCTGGAACACGTCGATGAACAGCCGCCCGATGATCTTGCGTTTGGTTTCAGGGTCGCTGACGCCGTCCAGTTCGCCCAGAAACAATTCCTGTTCGTCGGCATGGATCAGCGGCATGTTGTAGTGGTCGCGGAACATGGTGACGACATGTTCGGCCTCGCCCAACCGCAGCAACCCGTGATCAACGAAAACGCAGGTCAGCTGATCGCCGATCGCCTCGTGGAGCAGCACCGCCGCGACCGACGAATCGACGCCGCCGGACAGGCCGCAAATGACCTTGGCATCGCCGACCTGTGCGCGGATCTGGCGGATCGCCTCGTCGCGGTAGGCCCCCATCGTCCAGTCGCCCGAAAACCCGGCGAGCCGGACAAAGTTTTCATACAGTTTCGCGCCGTTCGGGGTGTGGTGCACTTCGGGATGGAACTGTACCGCGTAAAAATGACGCGACGGGTCGGCGGTGATTGCAAATGGCGCGTTGGGTGATGTCCCATAGACGGCAAAACCGGGCGCGATGCGCGAGACGTGATCGCCGTGCGACATCCAGACCTGTTCGCGGTCGGTCAGGAACCAACCGACAAGCAGGTCCAGTTTGCCCTCCGGGGATACATAGGCACGACCGAATTCCGCTGTGCCGTGGCCAGATTCGACCAGCCCGCCCAGTTGCGTCATCATCGTCTGCTGACCGTAACAGATGCCGAGGACCGGAACGCCCAGTGACCAGAGCGATTCCGGCGCCCGCGGGCTGCCTTCGCGGGTCACTGAATCGGGGCCGCCTGACAGGATCACGGCCTTTGGGGCAAAGTCCGCCAGAAAGGCTTCCGTGACCTTCTGATAGGGATGAATTTCGCAATAGACGTGCAGTTCGCGCAGGCGGCGGGCGATCAGCTGGGTCACCTGCGACCCGAAATCAATGATCAAAAGGCGTTCGTGCTGGCTCATGAGAGCGGCATATGTTGGGGGCGGGGGACGTGCAAGAGTGGCCATGCGCAGATGTCGCTTTCGCCCCGCAATGGCCGCAAATCCGGCACCGCGCGTGCGGCGGGGGGGCTAAACCCGAAGTCACCATGAAGGGGATGAATGATGAACGATGAATCAGGTGCAGGGCGGCGGGCCCGTGGTGGCGGTGGTGCTGCGCGGCGGGCCGAGCGCACGGCAGTCAGCGTCGAAACCGCGAAATACATCGAGCGCAACATCCCCGATTACGAAGTCCTGACCGAAGAGGCCTTGCAGATCATCGAGCGGAATGCCGAAACCGTTCTGGCCGAAATTGGCGTCAATTTCGTCGAGAACCCCGCCGCCCTTGAACGCTGGCGCGCTGCCGGGGCCAGTATCGACGGCGAACGTGTGCGCATCCCGCGTGGCCTTGCACGCGAATTGTGCAAAACCGCCCCGGCGCAATTCACTCAACACGCCCGCAACCCGGAACGCTCCGTCGTGATCGGCGGACGTACCATGGTGCTGGCCCCGGTCTATGGCCCTCCCTTTGTGCGCACCGCCGAGGGTGGCCGCCGTTACGCCACGATCGACGATTTCCAGAAGTTCGTGAAACTGGGCTACATGTCGAAATGGCTGCACCATTCAGGCGGCACCGTCTGCGAACCGACCGACGTACCGGTGAACAAACGACATCTGGACATGTTGCTGGCGCATATGGTGCTGTCCGACAAGCCGTTCATGGGGTCGGTAACAGAACCCAGCCGGGCGCAGGATTCAGTCGACATGTGCAAGATCCTTTTTGGCGAGGATTTCGTGCGCGACAACACGGTGATGACCAGCCTTATCAACATCAACTCGCCGCTGACCTTCGATGGCATCATGATGGGCGCGCTCGAGATTTACGCCGCCAACAATCAGGCAGTCATCGTCAGCCCCTTCATCGTCGGCGGCGCGATGGCCCCGGTCTCGGTCGCCGGGACTCTGGCCCAGGTGCTGGCCGAAGTGCTGGCAGGCGTCGCCTATACGCAGCTTGTCCGCAAGGGTGCGCCGGTGATCGCCGGGGCCTTCGTCACCTCGATCGACATGAATTCCGGCGCTCCAACCTTTGGGACACCGGAAGCGGCGCATATCACCTATGGCGTCGGGCAGCTCGTCCGGCGGCTCGGGCTGCCTTATCGCAGCGCCGGATCGTTCTGCGGCAGCAAACTTCCCGACGCGCAGGCGGCCTTTGAAACCGCCAATTCGCTGAACCTCGGCCTGCTGTCCGGGGTCAACTTCATGCTGCATTCCTGTGGCTGGCTGGAAGGGGGGCTGGTGTCGTCGTTCGAGAAATTCGTGATGGACGCCGACCACCTGGGCACCC
Organism: Rhodobacterales bacterium; assembly: GCA_038251315.1. GTDB lineage: Bacteria > Pseudomonadota > Alphaproteobacteria > Rhodobacterales > Rhodobacteraceae > JBBKXP01. The sequence continues at coordinate 37,854 of JBBSBK010000003.1, forward strand.
TTCACCATTTCGCCCGCGGTGTCGACATGTCCGAAGACGCGCAGGCGATGGGCGCGATTGAAGAGGTCGGTCCCGGCGGCCACTACCTTGGCTGCGCCCATACCCAGGCGAACTTCAAAACGGCCTTCTGGCGGTCGGACCTGTTCGACTACAAGCCCTTCGAGACATGGGACGAAGAAGGTGCCCGGGATACCCAGGCACTGGCATCGGTGCGGGTGAAAAAGCTGCTGGATACCTATCAGCAACCCCCCCTCGATCCCGAGATCGAGGCGCGGCTTCGCGCCTACGTGGCAGACAAAAAGGCATCCGTCCCCGACGCATTCATGTAATATTCCCAGCAGGACGGGTCGCGGCACGCAACAGCCGCGCCTCGCCCATCAGGGCGATCAGAACTTCGATATGCTGGGCGACGGCGTATTCTGCGCGGTTGGCAGTGCGGGCGGCATTCAGATCGCTTTCGATGTCGAGCAGTTGCAGAATCGCCTCACCCGTGCGGGGCAGATGCACGGTCTTCAATATTCGGCCAAGATGCTGCGCGCGGCTGTAGTCGTCGATCCCGAAACGGGCGGTGCGCACCAGCAGGCTGGGTCGGTTCAGTGCGGATATAAGGCTGAGCAGATCAAGCATTTCATGTGTTCCCCGGTCGTTGGCCAATAATGGGCCTGCCGACCGTTGCACAACCTGAACGTGTGTTGCGTCCCTTGACCTAGTCCCGAACGCAGCCTTACCCAAATTTACGTTTTTGGAAACAATGATGGGTTTCGCAAGGCACTTTAACACTTGCGTAACCAATACAACTTTAGGTTGCGTTTACCATATCTATCCACATGCAGTGAATTCGTCTGTGGATAACCTTCGGGGGAAGGATACGATGGCGATGAAAGACCGGCACGCACTTTTGGTGCGCCTGCCCGCATGGGTGCCTGATGCGGCTCGCAATTACCTCGTCCATACGGAGGCCGGGTTGTCGATCCGTGCCGTCGCGCGGGCCAATAACTGCCATGCGTCGACGATCATGCGGCAGGTGCGGCGTTACGAAAACCGGCGCGACGACCCGCTGATCGACGACGGGTTGCGCAACCTGTCGCAGCACGTGCCCAAAGCCGCGCCGCACGTCGATGGCACCGTCATCGACATTTGTCAGATGCCTCCGACGGAAGGTGATAGCCCTTCAGAAGCGCGGATCGCACGTGATGCGGTGCGCATCCTGCGGCGGTTGTGCGAAACTGGCGCGGTTCTGGCGGTTGGGCGTGAGATGGACGTGGCGGTGGTTGTGCGTGACGCCGCCGACGGCACGACGACGCGTACAGCGGTGATCGGGCGCGACATGGCGCAGATCATGGCATTGCGCGACTGGATTGCCTGCGCCACCCCGTCGGCCCGGGTTGCCCGCTATCACATTACCAGCTCCGGGCGATCAGAACTCAAGCTGATGATGGCCGCCGCAGAAAACCGTGCGCAGGGTTTCGCCGAGGCGCAAGCCGACTTTGGAGAACAGCATCGCGATTGGGGCGGCCGCGAAATCGATGAGGATGGCGAAACGCGCAGCCTGCGCACCAACCTCGCCGAAAGCCCGCTGACCGGACTGGCGCGGCGGCGCGACCGGGATGGAGAATTCTTTCTGTCGCGCGATCTGGTCGCGGCGGGCGAACGCCTGCGCGAGGATTTCGAACTGGCCCAGATGGCACCGCAGGTGACGCAGAACTGGGACAGGTTTCTGACCGGCCCCGGAACCCGCACCACCGGGCAGCTTGGCGGTGGTGCGACGGCGGCGAAAGATCGCGTCGCGGCGGCACTGTCTGACCTTGGCCCCGGTCTGGGCGATGTGGTTTTGCGCTGCTGCTGTTATCTGGAGGGACTCGAACAGGCGGAAAAGCGGATGGGGTGGGCTGCGCGGTCAGGCAAGATAGTGCTGCGCATCGCGCTGCAACGGCTCAAACGGCACTATGCCGAAGCGCACGGGCAGTTCGCGCCGATGATCGGCTGATGGGGGGCGCCCTGTCACGGGCGCCCCGTCAATTTAGGCCAGATCGAACCGATCCGCGTTCATCACTTTGGACCATGCCGCAACGAAATCGCCCAGGAAAGCGGGGGCGCTGTCGTCTTGAGCATAGGCCTCGGTCAGGGCGCGCAGGACCGAGTTGGATCCGAACACCAGATCGGCGCGGCTACCAGTCCATTTGACTGTGCCCGCCGTGTCGCGTCCTTCGTAGATGCCCTTTTCGGTGTCCGAGGCGGCCCAGATCAGGCCCATGTCCAGAAGGTTGACGAAGAAATCATTGGTCAACTGTCCCGGGCGGTCGGTCAGCAACCCGTGGTTGCCGCCACCGGCGTTGACCCCCAGAACCCGCAGGCCACCGACGAGGACGGTCATCTGCGGCGCGCTGAGGCCCAAGAGATGTGCGCGATCCAGCAACAGGTGTTCAGCGGGCATCGTCAGTGCTTTGGGCAGATAGTTGCGAAACCCGTCGGCCTGCGGCTCGAGCGGGGCAAAACTCTCGGCGTCGGTCTGGTCCTGCCTGGCGTCGGTGCGACCCGGTGAAAAGGCGATGGTCACTGGCGTGCCCGCATTCAATGCCGCCTTTTCGATGCCCGCATCGCCAGCCAAAACGATCAGATCGGCCAGCGACACCCGCTTGCCAGCCGATTGCGCCGCGTTGAAATCGGACTGAACCGACTGCAGCACATCCAGCACCCGGGCCAGTTGGGCCGGTTCATTCACCGCCCAGTCCTTTTGCGGCGCCAGACGTACCCGCGCCCCGTTGGCACCGCCGCGCTTGTCCGAAATCCGGAAACTCGAGGCCGAGGCCCAGGCGGTCGATACCAGTTCGGCAACCGTCAATCCGGACGCCAGCACCTTTGATTTCAACGCCGCGATGTCGCCCGCGTCGATCAGCGGATGATCGACCGCGGGGACCGGATCCTGCCAGATCAGGATTTCGGCAGGCACCTCAGATCCCAGATAACGCACCTTTGGCCCCATATCGCGGTGGGTCAGCTTGAACCATGCCCGCGCAAAGGCATCGGCGAACAGGGCCGGATCAGCGTGGAACCGGCGCGAGATACCCTCGTAGATCGGGTCCATCCGCATCGCCATGTCGGCGGTCGTCATCATTAGCTTGACAGTATCGCCTGACCCATCGACTTGCGGCGCGCGATCCTCGGGGCGCAGGTCTTTCGCCTCCCAGATATGCGCTCCGGCGGGGCTTTTGGTCAGTTGCCAGTCATAACCGAACAGCACATCGAAATAGCCCATGTCCCACTTGGTCGGGTGCGACGTCCACGGCCCCTCGATCCCGCTGGTGATGGCGTGAACGCCCTTGCCGGATTCAAACGCACTTTTCCAGCCGAACCCCATTTCGACGATATCACCACCTTCGGGATCGTTGCCGACGTGGGCGGCATCGCCCGCACCATGCCCCTTGCCAAACGTGTGACCGCCAGCGACCAGCGCCACGGTTTCTTCGTCATTCATCGCCATCCGTGCGAAGGTCTCGCGGATGTCACGCGCCGACCCGAGTGCGTCGGGCACGCCATCAGGCCCCTGCGGATTGACGTAGATCAGGCCCATCTGCACGGCGGCCAGCGGATTTTCCAATTCGCGCTCGCCCGAATAGCGGCTGCCGGGGCCACCGCTCAGCGCCAGCCATTCGTCCTCGGCACCCCAATAAATGTCTTCTGCGGGCGCCCAGACGTCTTTGCGGCCGCCGCCATACCCGAACGTCTTGAACCCCATCGATTCCAACGCACAGTTGCCGGTCAGGATAATCAGGTCGGCCCATGAAATCGCATTGCCGTATTTCTGTTTGACCGGCCACAACAGGCGGCGGGCTTTGTCGAGGTTGCCGTTGTCGGGCCACGAATTGAGCGGCGCGAATCGCTGCGACCCCGATCCGGCCCCGCCGCGCCCGTCAGCGGTGCGATAAGTGCCTGCCGCGTGCCATGCCATGCGGATGAAAAACGGGCCATAATGGCCGTAATCGGCGGGCCACCAGTCCTGACTGTCGGTCATCAGGGCGTAAAGGTCCTGCTTGACTGCATCAAGATCCAGCGCCTTGAACGCCTCGGCATAGTCGAAACCGGCGGGAAGGGGGGTTTCGCTGGGGTGATTCTGGTGCAGGATTGCGACGTTCAACTGGTTCGGCCACCAGCTTCGGTTCGACCGGACCCCGTTGGAGGTGTGGATCACCGGGCATTTGCCGGCAGCGGCGTCGTTTCCGTCCATCATGGTCGCGTTCCTTTTCGGTCCAGTTTGGAACCATTCTAAATCATGGGTCCGAAGGTTCAAGTGGGGCAGACGCCAGTTCACCGCGCTACCTTGTCACAACCGCATGACGGCCATGCGGCGCGGGTCTCTTTGCAGAGGCGGGCGCGATGCTGTAGTTAGGCCTTCAAGACGGCATCAGGAAACCAACACCATGCGCGATCTCAAAATTCCCGCCCAGCGGCATCCTGAAAAGGCGCGTCGTCCCGACAATGCCCAACCCAAGAAACCTGACTGGATCAGGGTACGCGCACCGGGCGGGGAGGGGTATGCTAAAACCGCCCGGATCATGCGCGAACATAAACTGACGACGGTATGCGAAGAGGCCGGTTGCCCAAACGTCGGCGAATGCTGGTCGCAAGGCCATGCGACGATGATGATCATGGGCGAGGTCTGCACCCGCGCCTGCACTTTTTGCAACATCGCCACCGGCAAACCACCCGAGGCGCTGGACGTGTTTGAACCGGGCCGCGTCGCCGATGCGGTGAAAAAGCTCGGGCTGAACCATGTCGTCATCACATCCGTCGACCGCGACGATGTCGATGATGGCGGGGCCGAACATTTTGCCCAGACCGTCCGCGCGATCCGCAAACAGGCTCCCGGCACCACGATCGAGATTTTGACACCGGACTTTATCCGCTGCAATCCATCGGTGCTAGAGGTCGTCGTTGCGGCCCGCCCCGACGTGTTCAACCACAACCTTGAAACCGTTCCGGGGCTTTACCCCGAGGTCCGCCCCGGTGCCCGCTATTTCCATTCGTTGCGTCTGCTTCAGCGGGTCAAGGAACTCGACCCGACCATGTTCACCAAATCGGGCATCATGGTCGGTTTGGGCGAGAACAAACAGGCCGTGGTCCAGGTCATGGAAGACATGCGCGCCGCCGACATCGACTTTCTGACCATCGGCCAGTATCTGCAACCGACGCCGAAACATCACCGCGTCGACCGCTTCGTTACCCCTGACGAATTCAAGACCTACGAACAGACCGCCTACAACAAGGGGTTCCTGATGGTGTCGGCGACCCCGCTGACCCGGTCATCCTATCACGCGGGCGACGATTTTGCCCGACTGCGGTCGGCACGTCTGGCGAAACTGGGGCGCGGATAGGGGCCTTTTGTCAGCTTCGATCAGGCTCAGAAATCTGGTGGCCGAGACGTAAAGGAACGGCTCTGCGTCGATCACATTGTAGGTCAGCGGCAGATCGGTCAGCGTGGCTTTTGCTCCACCATGACCCCAGCTCCCCTCGATTCGGCGCACGTCCTCATCGACGCGCCATTGCACCGTATCGGTATCGGCCAGGACCATTGGGGGATAAAGGGTCCAACTGCGGTCATCCAAAGGCGCCGTGACTTTGGCAAAATCGGCCACCGGCAAGGGACGACGCATAGGCGTCCGTCGCCGATATGCGTGGCAACTCCTGCGCCATTGCCGCGACGGGTATCATAAACAGCGCGGCGAGGACCGACCTATTCAATTGCAGGCACCACCTTGAGGTATGCCGCAATCGCCGCGCGATCTTCCTGTGCCAGTTGGCTCGTGTTCATCACGACATCGGCCATGTCCCCCCCGGCGGTGTCGAATTCAGGGGTGAACCCGCTGTTCAGATACTCCGCAATTTCGCCCTCGCTCCACGTCAGTTTGCCCGGCGTGATGTTTGGAATTCGCCCCTTGCCTGACGGATTTGGCGCACCCGACAGCCATCCATCGCGCATTAGCCCGCCGATCGCGTTGCGCGGGGTGTGACATTCGCCGCAGTGGCCCAACGCCTCGACCAGATAGCGCCCACGCGTCTGTTCGGCGGTGAGACCGCCGGTCACGACCCAATCGGGCGACATGAAAAACAACTTCCAACCGCCTATGGCAGAACGAATATTGAATGGAAAGCCGATGTCATGCGGCTGGTTCGGGGTCGGGTCAGCGGGCAAGGTGCGCAGGTAGGCGATCAGGTCTGCGATGTCCTGTGTCGTTGCGCTTTGGTAAGCCACATAAGGGAACGCAGGATACAGATGCTCCCCCTCCGCTCCGACGCCGCGCGTTACCGCACTGGCAATCTGCACATCGCTCCAGTCGCCTATACCGTGATCGGGGTCGGGCGAAATGTTGGGCGCGACAAAGGTGCCAAAGGCGCTCGCGAGACGCCGGCCACCTGACAGGAGCGGGCTGTCGGTGGCGGCGCTGTCAGGCGCGGTGTGGCATGACGCGCAACCCGCTGCAGCGAAAACCAGTCGGCCCGCGTCGGGATCGCCCGTCACTCCGGCCAAGGCCGTGTCAGGCAAGGCGCGCGGGCGGGTAAGCCACAGCCCCGCTACCAGACCGATGACGACCAGAAAAACCAGCCAGCGCAGTAACCGCATCAGTCGGGCTGGCGGAACGTCCGGTGACAATCACCACAGGCTCCGCCGACCGGGCCAAAGGCAGCCTTGAGACTATCAAGATCGGTGCCCGCGACGGCGGCAAGCGCGGTCGTGGCGGTCGACAGCGCGGACGCCTTTTCTGTGATCGCCGGATAGGTTTCCCAGACTGCGGGCAGGGCGTGGGTGCCTTCGACGCTGGCCGAATCCGACCCTGCGGGCCAGTAGCCGTTCTGGCTGAGGGCGGCGAGCGCGGCCAGATTGTTGGCGGCAGCAGTTGCGGCTTCGGCGTCGTAGGGGGCCTTGTCTTGCGCCATCGCACCGAGGACACCGATGTTGAAGGCATAAAGGTCCATATGCGACTGGCGCGCCTTGATCGCCCCGGCGATCGCAGGGTCGATGTGGCTTTCGGCAAAGACTGTACTAGCCAACAGGGTCAGAACGGCTCCGGTCGCAGCGATTTTGGCAAGATACTTCATGAAGTTCTCCGTTGGACGAGTCACAGGACGTGGTCAAAGACTACCCGGTGCGGTCTGCAAAGCTAGCCGCTAATTGCGCAGCCTCGGTTTGCGAAAACGCACAGATGGCATTAGCGAGCGATATGCGGCCGACCTGCCGGTTCAAGGGTCATCCAGTCGGGCCAGCCGACAAAGCGTTCGATGCCGGCAATGGCCAGCAACAGGACGATCACACCAATGACCAGTTTGACCTTCCACAGCGGTGGCGGATGCTGGGCCAGCCGTTTGGCCCGCAACAGCATGCGGAATTCGTTCATCGGGCGGCCCGGATCGGAAGGCTGCGCGGCGGAAACGCCGACGTGGCGAGGCCGCATGGACAAGGTCGTTGATGTCGGTTTGATTGCCTGTACATGGCGACCCGTTGCTCTCTGTCCGATTGCTGGTGTCAATAGCCTAAGCCCGTCACGTCGTCGCCGGGAGGGGGAGGGTCGAACATTCCGGCTACTGTGGTCTATTCGTCGGTAAAGCGAACTTTGCCGATGTAAGGCAGGTTACGATTGCGCTGCCCATAGTCGATCCCGTAGCCGACGACAAATTCATCGGGAATCTCGAACCCCGTCCAGGTCGCCCGAAAATCGACCTCGCGCCGGGCCGGTTTGTCGAGCAGGGCGATGGTGCGCAGCCGCGCCGGATGCCGGGTTTCCAAAAAGTCGGTGACATGCGCAAGGGTGTGGCCGGTGTCGACGATATCCTCGACCACCAGCACGTCGCGCCCTTCGATCTGGCCGCGCAGGTCTTTGAGGATACGCACCTCGCGGCTGCTTTGCATCCCGTCGCCGTAACTCGACGCCTCAAGGAAATCGACCTCGACCGGCAGGTCAAGTTCGCGCACCAGATCGGCGATGAATACGAACGATCCGCGCAACAGGCCGACGACCACCAGTTTGTTGGTGCCCGCAAAGGCCTTTTCGATTTCGCCGGCCAGCGCCTCGATCCGGGCGGCGATGGCCTTGGCGCTGATCATTTCGTCGATGACGTAGGGGGGGTGCGACACGCAGTTTTCCTGACCCTCTTTGGGTTGATTTCCGCGCGCCAGTCTATGACATGGGGGCCGAATGTCACCTGCGAAAGCACGCCGATGCCGCGCCATGCCGAGACCCGAACGCTGCCCTACACGGCCGATCAGATGTATGCACTGGTCGCCGATGTGCCACGCTATCCTGAATTCCTGCCATGGATGGCGGCGGCGCGCGTCAGGTCAGTCAGCGACGAGGGCGATCATCAGGTGATGCTGGCCGACCTCGTCATCAGCTTCAAGGTCTTCCGCGAAAGTTTTGGCAGCAGAGTGACGCTCTGGCCCGGCAAGCTGCAGATCGACACCGAATACATCGACGGGCCGTTCAAGTATCTGAACAGCACCTGGTCATTCGCCGAGGCCGACAAGGGCTGCACGGTGGCCTTTTCCGTCGATTTCGAATTCCGCAACCGGTTGCTGCAAGGTGTTGCCGGCCTGTTCTTCAACGAAGCGATGAGCCGGGTCGTGCGGGCCTTTGAGGCCCGTGCGGCGGGCCTCTACGGCCCCGGCGCATGAACATCGAAGACCGCCTTGTCGCCTTTGCCCGCGCACCCATCACGGCACCTGAAGCGCTGGAAATGGCGCGGCTGTCGGTGTTCGATTGGGCCACTTGCGGGTTGGCAGGGCTTGACGAACCGGTGGCGCGCATCGTGCGGGCCGCGGCGCAGTCCGACGCCGGTGCACCACTGGCGACGCTGATCGGCAGTGGCCGGGTGCCGACGCGGGCGGCGGCGCTGGTCAACGGGACGATCAGCCACGCGCTCGACTACGACGATACCCATTTTGGCCATATCGGGCATCCCTCGGTGGCCGTGGTTCCGGCGGCGTTGGCGCTAGCGGAAACCACCGGGGCGCCAATGGAAGATTTCATTGCGGCGGTTCTGATCGGGGCCGAGGCGTCGATCCGGGTCGGCCTTTGGCTGGGCCGGGCGCATTATCAGGCGGGGTTTCATCAGACAGCGACCGCCGGGGCGATCGGCGCCACCGTTGCCACCTGTCGTCTGGCGGGGGCCGATGACCGCCAGTGCATGCATGCCATCGGCCTTGCTGCGACCCGCGCCGCCGGGCTGAAATCGCAATTCGGGACGATGGGCAAACCTTACAATGCCGGTTTGGCTGCTGAAACCGGGGTAGTGGCGGCGACACTTGCGCTGGCTGGCATGACCTCGACGCCGCTGGGCCTGTCCGGTCCGCAGGGCCTCGGGCCGACGCATCACGGGGTGGCGGACATGGCGGCGCTCGATGGGCTGGGCGATGAGTGGTCGTTTTTAGGTATCAGCCACAAGTTCCACGCCTGTTGCCATGGTCTGCACGCGATGCTCGGCGCGGTTCAGGGATTGGCGGCCGACCCTGCTCAGGTCGTAGCAGTGATCGTCCGGACGCATCCGCGCTGGTTGAGCGTCTGCAACATCGCTGCGCCGCGCACTGGGCTTGAGGCGAAATTCAGTTACCGGTTGACCTGCGCCATGGCGCTGGCGGGGGTGGATACCGGTGCGACAGCGACTTTCAGCGAGGCGATGGCCTGCCGCGCCGACCTCGCAGCACTGCGCGATCTGGTCAGCGTCGTGGCCGACAACGGGTTAACCGAGATGCAGGCAGCGGTGCAGGTGACGTTGCGCGGCGGCGCGGTGTTGACCGCGACGCATGATCTTGCAGTCTCCCTGCCGTACGAACTGCGCAGCGAAAGGCTGCGGGCCAAAACCACGGCTCTGCTGGGAGCGGCGCGGGCCGATGATCTGTGGGCGGCAACCAAGGCGGACACGCTGTCGCCATTTGTCGCGCTATTGGGCGCGGATCGCGGTGAGTAACAGCTTCAGGGCATGATCCCGCGCTGCCAGCCGGACCTTGGCGCGACCCAGCGGGCCGAATTCGACAGTTTCGGTCTGCGTTCCGCGCGAGGTGGCAACGCCGAAACACACCCGCCCCTCCGGCTTGTGCTCCGACCCGCCCGGCCCGGCGATGCCGGTGGTCGACACCGCGATGCGGGCGTCCGAGCGGGCGACGGCCCCTTGGGCCATTTCGGCCGCGATGGGTTCGGATACCGCGCCAAAACGGTCCAGCGTGGCCTGCGTCACCCCCAGCATCTGCACCTTGGCAGCGTTGGCATAAGTGACAAACCCCGAAACGAACGCCGCCGAACTGCCGGGCGTTTCGGTCAGCGCAGCGGCGATCATCCCGCCCGTGCAGCTTTCAGCCGTGGCGAAGGTGATCGACTTTTGCTTTGCTTCTTCAAGTATTTGCATGGCGATCTTCATCGCATCAGCAGGCCATGTGCGATCCCGGCCAGGACGGCAACACCCAATGCGGCAAGCAGTCCGGCGATCGCGTCGTCCAGCATGACGCCCAAGGGCCCTTGCTGCCTGTCAGCCCAACCAATCGGGCCGGGTTTCCAGATGTCGAACAGGCGGAAGAGCACGAATGCGGCGACCCATCCGGGCCACAGGGCAAGGATGCTCACGCCGTTGTTGGCCGCACCAAAGGCGATGGGAAGAAGCGCGATCCATTGGCCTGCTACTTCGTCAATCACGATTTCGGATGGGTCGTGATCCGCTTTCCCCTGCGTTTCCACAGCGGTGGCCCACCATCCCAAGGCAAAAACGATGGCCACGGCGAGGGTCAGACCATAGGGACCAGTGACCAAGTATGTGATCCATGCGACGGGCAATGCGGCCAGCGACCCCCATGTTCCGGGTGCCGGGCGCAGATGGCCGACGTAGAAAAACGTGGCGATCAGGTGGCTCATCTCTTCACCAGCGTCGCTGTGGCAATGGCGGCGATGCCTTCACCCCGGCCGGTGAACCCCAGCTTTTCCGACGTGGTGGCCTTGACGCTGATCCGGTCTGCGTCAACCCCCATGATTCGCGCCATTTCGGCTTTCATCGCGGGAGCATGCGGGCCGACCTTTGGGTATTCGCAGATCAGCGTGCAATCGGCGTGCGTGATCGCGTAGCCCGCTTCGCGGGCCAGATCGCAGGCGTGGGTCAGGAAAATGTGGCTGGCCGCACCCTTCCATTGTGGGTCCGACGGTGGAAAATGCTGGCCGATGTCACTTTGTCCCAACGCACCATAGATCGCATCGGTGACGGCGTGCATGCCGACATCGGCGTCCGAATGCCCCTGCAGGGTGCGGTCATGCGGCACCCGGACGCCGCAAAGCCAGACATGGTCGCCGGGGCCAAAGCGGTGAACGTCAAAACCGTTGCCGGTGCGCACATCCATGTCATCTCCTAACAACATGGCCGCACGAACAAAATCGGCGGCAGTGGTGATCTTCATATTGGCGGGATCGCCGGGGGTGATGGCGACCTTCATGCCGGCAGCGCGGGCGACCGCGACATCGTCTGCGGCGTCGCCTCGATCCTGCGCGTAGGCCGTAACTATCGCCTGATAGTCGAACCCTTGTGGGGTCTGGGCACGGAACAGGCCATCACGATTTTCGGTTCCGCTGACGATCCCATCACGGCCCCGCCAGAGTGCGTCGGTCAGTTGCAGGCCGGGCGCGGCTGCTGCGTGGGTGTCCAACGCCGACATGACCGCTCTGATCACGGCGGCACTGACCAGCGGTCGGGCGGCGTCATGGATCAGTACGCGGGTCGGCGGATCGGCGGCAAGGGCCTCCAGACCTGCCCGCACCGATGCGCCACGGGTTGCACCGCCGCTGACCACAGAAACTCCATCGCAATCAAGCAGATGCAGGTCGTCTTTATGCGCCACCACGACGATACGATCGATGCCCGGATAGCCACGAAACGCCGTGATGGTCCGATCGATCACCCGATGTCCGGACAGATCGCGCCACTGCTTGGGTGGTCCTTCTCCGGCGCGGGTGCCGCGACCGGCGGCGACGATGATGACGGCGGTAGTGGTCATAAACCCCCTCGAGACGGTTTTGGACAGTCCTATGCGCAGTTTGCCGTTTGCGCAAATGTTGACTTTCCCAAAGCCCTTACGATGAATAATTGGGCATAAAATTGACTTCGCCCAAATTAACATCGGTCCGCATTGAAGCTGCCGGAGCGAGGCGCTAGGTCACGATGAGCGCAACAACCGGCAGGCCCATGCCCGAACCGATCCAGATCGGCCCCATGTCCCTTGTTCCGCCCGTGGCCCTCGCGCCGCTGGCGGGAATCACAGATCTGCCGTTTCGTCAGTTGGTGGCCAGTTTTGGTGTCGGCTGGGTTGTGTCGGAAATGGTTGCAAGCCAAGAAATGGTGCAGGCCAAACCGGGGGTGCGCGAACGCGCCGAACTGGGCTTTGGGCAGGCCAATACCGCCGTGCAACTGGCCGGGCGCGAGGCCCATTGGATGGCCGAGGCCGCCCGCATGGTCGCCGCAAACGGGGCGCGGATGATCGACATCAACATGGGCTGCCCGTCCAAAAAGGTGACGAACGGCTATTCCGGGTCGGCGCTGCTGCGCGATCTTGACCATGCGCTGACTCTGATTGATGCCGTGGTCGGGGCGGTCGATATTCCGGTGACGTTGAAAACCCGCCTAGGTTGGGACGACGCCCTGTTGAATGCCGCCGATCTGGCGCGGCGGGCGGAAAATGCAGGCATTCAGCTTATCACCATTCACGGACGCACCCGTTGCCAGTTTTACAAAGGTTCCGCCGATTGGGCTGCGATCCGGGTGATCAAGGATGCGGTCAGCATTCCGGTGATCGCGAACGGGGACATCACCGATATCTACAGCGCCCGCGCCGCGCTGACCCAATCGGGGGCAGATGGCGTCATGGTCGGGCGCGGTGCGCAAGGGCGGCCTTGGGTTCTCGCGCAGATTGCCGCCGGGCTGGGGCACGGTTCTGCCCCAAAGGTGCCGCAGGGTGCTGCATTGGCCGATATGGTGGCGGGTCATTACACCGCCATGCTGGGTTTTTACGGCAAGGCCTTGGGCAACCGCATGGCCCGCAAGCATCTGGGCTGGTATATGGACCACGCCGGCGCGCCCGCCCCCCTGCGCCATGAGGTCCTGACCGAATGCGATCCGGCTCGTGTGCTGCGCCTGATCCCTGACGCGATGACAGCGCGTCAGCAGGTGGCGGCATGATGCGGAATTCGGCCCTTTGGTCGTCACTGCCTGTGCCGGCGATTTTGGTGGCGGCCGACGACACGATAGCGGCGATCAATCCGGCGGCGGAATCGTTCCTGAACCTCGCATCCCGCGCCCTGATCGGGGCGCCAGTCTGGGACAAGGTAATGATCGCCGCCGATATCGAAGGGCCGTTCGGGCGGGCCCGCGAACACCGCAGTTCACTGTTCGTCAACGATGTCGACGTGGGCAGCGGCGAACGTGCGCCGATGCAGTGCAACATCCAGTTCGCGCCGCTTCAGGGGGCGGATGACCTGATGATCATGATGATCAGCCCACGCGAAATCGCCAGCCGGATGACCCAGAACGTCCAGACCGCCCGTGCCACCAAATCCGCGATCGGCATGGCCGAAATGCTGGCGCACGAGATCAAGAACCCGCTGGCGGGCATCACTGGGGCGGCGCAACTGCTATCGATGGGCCTTGACCCCGCCGATCAGGAAATGACCGACCTGATCGTCGATGAATGTCGCCGCATCGTCAAACTGCTTGAACAGGTTGAACAGTTCGGCAATCTGCGCCCGCCTGCGGTGCGCGCCGTCAATATCCACGATGTGCTGGACCGGGTGCGACGGTCGGCGGCTGTCGGGTTCGGGGCGCATATGACGTTCATCGAGGACTACGACCCGTCCTTGCCCGGGGTGCTGGCTGACGCCGATCAACTGCTTCAGGTCATCATGAACCTCGTCAAGAATGCTTCAGAGGCAAGCACTGGCGGCACCATCCGCCTGCATACTTTCTACGACACATCGCTGCGTCTGCGCCGCGAGGATGGCACCCAAGCCCGTCTGCCGGTCCAGATCGAGATTATCGATGACGGCCCCGGCCTGCCCCCCGCGATCGCGGCGGATGTTTTCGAGCCGTTTGTATCCGGGCGCGAAAACGGAACGGGCTTGGGTCTGGCGCTGGTCAGCAAGCTGGTCGGCGATGTCGGCGGTTGGATCGCTGCGGATTCGGTGCCGGGCCGCACCGTTTTCCGCGTGTCGTTGCCACTGGCCCCCAAAGATGCCCCCGATGATGAAACTGGAGAACCCTGATGGATGGCACTGTTCTTGTCGCCGACGACGACCGCACGATCCGCACGGTCCTGACGCAGGCGCTGACCCGCGCCGGATGCAAGGTGCATGCTACATCGTCGCTGGTGACGCTGATGCGTTGGGTCGACGAGGGCAAAGGTGATCTGGTGATTTCCGACGTCATCATGCCCGATGGCAATGGCTTGGAACAGCTACCGCTGATTTCTGCTGCTCGCCCCGGCCTGCCGGTCATCATCATATCGGCGCAGAACACCATGATGACGGCGATACAGGCGACCGAGGCCGAGGCCTATGATTACCTGCCCAAACCCTTCGATCTGCCCGATCTGATGAAACGCGCCGCCCGTGCGCTTGCCGTCAAACGCCGCACACCGGGGCCAAAGGCCTCGCCCGACCGTCCGACCAACGATCTGCCGCTTGTCGGACGGACCCCGGCGATGCAGGGCCTGTATAAATTGGTCGCACGGGTGATGAACACCGCGCTGCCTGTCCTGATCACGGGCGAAAGCGGCACCGGCAAATCGTTGATCGCCCGCGCGATCCACGACTTTTCGGACCGGCGCAATCTGCCCTTTGTCACCGTCAGCCCCGCCGACCTTGACGGCATGGACGGCCCCGCCACCTTGCTTGCGCGCGCGCGCGGCGGATCGCTGCTGTTTGACGAGGTGGGCGATATGGACGCCAATGCCCAAAGCCGGATCGTCCGCATGTTGGACGGCCTGCCCGATAACGCCCCCCGGATCATGGCGACGTCGCAGATCGATCTGCAGAACCGGATCAGCGATGGGGGGTTTCGCGAGGATCTGTTCTATCGCTTGGGCGGGGTCACCATCGCCGTTCCGCCCCTGCGCGAAAGGGTGGACGATATCGCGCTGCTGGCAGACTATTTCCTGCAACGGGCCGAACGCGACGGGGCCAACCTGCGCAAGCTTGGTCCCAGTGCGCTGGACCTTGCCCGCGCCTACAGTTGGCCGGGCAACGTGCGTCAGTTGGAAAACGCACTGCGCCGTCTTGTCGCTACCGGCACCGAAGAAGAGGTAACGCGCGCCGAAATGGATGCCGTGCTGTCCAACCAGCCGGCGATGGAACCGCTGCGCACCGGAGGCGACGGTGAAAAACTGTCGGCGTCGGTAGCGCGCCATCTGCAACGCTATTTCGATCTGCACGGTGGGATGTTGCCACCTGCGGGCCTGTACCCGCGCATCCTTCGGGAGGTCGAGGGACCATTGATCGAAATCGCGCTGGATGCCACCGGCGGAAATCAGGCCAAATGTGCCGATTTGCTTGGCATCAACCGCAATACCTTGCGCAAGAAGATCACCGAGTTGGATATCCGCGTGACACGCCGCCGCAAGTTGATGTAAAACCGCAACAGAACCGTGGCCCCAGAGTCGCAAGCCCCATGGCTGGCTTTGGCGGAACCACGCAATCGGCGGTTTCCGGGGGTCACGCCCCGGTCGGGGGAATCGGGCGTTGCGCGCACAGCGAACCCTTTTGGGCATCAACTTTGCCACGTTCAGCCGCTGGCGCCGCCAGCGTCGGGTGCAGAATGCTGGCACGCTGGGACTTGTCCTGTTGGGGCCGGTTCTTGCCGGGCTGACGTTTACTGTTCTGGGACCGCTGGATCAGGGCAGCAATGGGCCGTGGCTGCGGATCATCCTGCTGGCCGATCTGGTTTACATCCTGCTGGTCGCCGCTTTGGTCATGCAGCGGGTCGCACAACTGGTGATCGCGCGGCGGGCCCGTTCCGCAGGATCGCGGTTGCATCTGCGGCTGACCGGGGTGTTCGCCCTTCTGGCGCTGATTCCGACGGTTCTGGTCGCGGTCTTTGCCACCCTATCGATCAACGTCGGGCTTGAGGGGTGGTTTTCCGAAAGAGTGCAGAATGTCCTGTCGACATCGCTGTCGGCCGCACAGGCCTATGAGGACGAACACCGTGCCGAACTGCGCCGCGATGGCGAGGCACTGGCAGGGTTCCTGAATACTGAACGGCAGAAGAATTTCTTTATGTCTGACGGTGAAATCCGGCAGGCTTTGGGCCGGGTACAGGGCCAGATTGAACGCGGATTGACTGCGGCCTTCGTGATCGACAGCGCGGGCGAGATCAAGGCACGTGGCGCCCGGTCCTATGAATTCGGCTATGAACGTCCCGATGCGACCCGGTTTGCCGAGGCCGATGAAAAGGGCATTGCCATCGTCGAGGACTATGCCAACGACGAATTTCGCGCTTTAATCCCGCTGGATGCGTTTCTGGACCGCTATCTGTTCGTCAGCCGAGCGGTTGACGGGTCGATTCTGTCGCTGCTCGACGATACCAAACAGACCGTGACGCTGTACCAGCAATTGGAATCCGACCGGGGCCGTCTGCTGTTCGAATTCGGGCTGCTGTATCTGGGGTTTGCGGTGATCCTGATTCTGGCGGCGATCTGGCTGGGTTTGTGGTTCGCCGAACGGCTGTCGCGTCCGGTCGGGCGGTTGGTCACGGCCTCGCAGAGGGTGGGCGCAGGCGATCTCGACGTGCGCGTGATCGAGGATGACGGCGACGACGAAATCGCCCAGCTTGGCCACTATTTCAACCAGATGACCGGGCAACTCAAGGAACAGCGCGCGGCGCTGCTGGAAAACACCGCGCAGATCGAACAACGCGGTCGGTTGTTCGATTCGGTGCTGAATTCGGTGACATCTGGAGTTGTGGGTCTCGATGCACGGGGCAAGGTGACGTTCGTGAACCCCTCGGCCCGCCGCCTGCTGGTTGTCGGACAGAAGGATACCGAACGGGCGCTGTCGACCGCCGTCCCTGAATTCGCGCCGCTGTTCGAGGAATTGCGCACCGAAGCGCGGCGCGTCGTGCAAGGGCAGGTCAACCTGATCCGCAGTGGCAATCAGGAAACCCTGCTGGTGCGGATGGCACCGAGACGCACCGAGGACGGCAACCTCGAAGGCTATGTCGTTGCCTTTGACGACGTCACCGATCTGGTCAGCGCGCAGCGGATGGCAGCCTGGGGCGATGTCGCACGCCGAATCGCGCATGAGATCAAGAACCCGTTGACGCCGATCCAGCTTTCTGCTGAAAGGATTAAACGCAAGTTCCGCTCGAAAGTCGGCGACGAGGCTGAAGCGCTTGACCAGATGACCGATGTGATCGTCAGGCAAACCAATGACTTGCGCCGCATCGTTGATGAGTTTTCGAAATTCGCGCGGATGCCGGAACCCGAGCGTTTGACCAACGACCTGACCAAACTGGTGCGCGACGCGATAACCTTGCAGGAGGCCGGACAACCCGATGTGGTATTCGTGTCGACCTTGCCTGCCACGCCGGTTCTGGCCGAGGTCGACAGCACGATGATCAGCCAGGCCCTCACAAATCTGATCAAGAACGCAGGTGAAGCCATTGAAACACTGTCCGAAAAAGGTGTAGCGGACAGCTTCACCCCGGAAATCCGGGTGACGCTTAGCACCGACGGCGATCATGCCCGGATCACCATTGCCGACAACGGCATCGGTCTGCCCCAAGACCGGGCCCGCCTGTTCGAACCCTATGTGACCACCCGCGACAAGGGCACCGGTCTAGGCCTGCCCATCGTCAAGAAGATCATCGAAGAACATGGCGGCACCCTGCGCCTGGAGGATGCTCCGCAATTTGACGGCAGCGGTCGCGTCGGCGCGATGGCCGTCATCGACCTGCCTGTGATGCGCATCGGCGCACAGGCCAACAAGATACTAGCGTGAGGATAGCATGACCGACATTCTGATTACCGACGACGAACGCGACATCCGGGAACTGATCTCGGATATCCTCAAGGACGAGGGGTTTCAGACCCGGCTGGCGGGGAACTCCGACCAGTGCATGGCAGAAATCGCCAAGGCGAAGCCGGCGCTCATGATCCTTGATATCTGGCTGAAAGACAGCGGGATGGACGGGATCGACATCCTGAAGGCGGTCAAGCGCGACCATCCCGATATTCCAATCGTCATCATTTCAGGCCACGGCAACATCGAAATTGCTGTCGCTGCGATCAAGCAGGGGGCTTACGATTTCATCGAAAAGCCGTTCAATATAGACCAGTTGATGGTGGTGATCCGGCGGGCAATGGAAACATCGCGCCTGCGCCGCGAAAATCAGGAGTTAAAGCGCGGCGATGGCCCGAGTGCCGACATGCTGGGCGATAGCTCGGCCTTTCGGGCGCTGAAATCGCAACTCGACAAGGTGACGAAATCGAATGGTCGGGTGATGCTGACCGGCCCCGCAGGATCGGGCAAGGAAATTGCCGCACGCTATATCCACGCCAATTCGGGGCGGGCGAGTGAACCGTTTGTCACGGTCAGCAGCGCCTCTGTCCTGCCGGAACGCATGGAAGAGGTGCTGTTCGGGCGTGAAAGCCCGGAACGTGGGATCGAAAAGGGGCTGCTCGAACAGGCCAGCGGCGGCGTGATCTATTTCGACGAGGTGGCGGACATGCCGCTGGGCACGCAAGGCAAAATCCTGCGGGTACTGGTCGACCAGACATTTACCCGCGTCGGCGGCACCGACAAGGTGCAGGTCGATCTGCGTGTCGTGTCGTCCACGAACCGCGATCTGGCCGCCGAAATCGCTGCCGGAACGTTTCGTCAGGAACTGTTTCACCGTTTGAATGTGGTGCCGATCCATGTCCCCAGCCTCGAAGATCGGCGCGAGGATATTCCGCTGCTGGCGGAACACTTCATCGCCGTATTCAATCAGGTGCAGGGCCTTCCGCTGCGCAAGCTGGCCGAGGATGCGCGCGCCTTGTTGCAGACGATGATCTGGCCGGGCAACGTGCGACAGTTGAAAAACGTGGTCGAACGTGTGCTGATCCTTGGCGACGCCAGCGGCGACATCAGCGCCCGTGAACTGCCCAGTCAAGACGACAGCGAGGGGGGCGAAAGCCGAATCGTGCTGTCGGGCGGCTTGGCCACGCTGCCGCTGCGCGAGGCGCGCGAGTTGTTCGAACGCGAATATCTGCTCACCCAGATCAACCGGTTCGGCGGCAATATCAGCCGCACCGCATCGTTCGTCGGGATGGAGCGATCGGCGTTGCACCGCAAGCTGAAAAGCCTGGGCGTCGTCACCGCCAACAAGGCCGGGGGCCGCATCGCGTTCATCGAAGATGACGAGGCATGAATTGACCAAGCCCGCGCTGTCTGTCACCACCCGGCCTGTATCGGACCGGACCGGGGAACCCCTATGAAAGTCATCATCTGCGGCGCCGGTCAGGTTGGCTGGCAGATCGCCAAGCATCTGTCCGGTGAAAAGAACGACGTCACAGTCGTCGATATTGACGCCGATCTGGTCCGCCGCGCCACCGAAACGCTGGACGTTCAGGGGGTGACGGGGCACGCGAGCTACCCCGATGTGCTGGCCCGTGCTGGGGCGCGCGACGCCGACATGATCATCGCCGCCACCCATAGCGACGAGGTGAACATGGTGACCTGTCAGGTCGCTCATTCGGTGTTCGATATCAGCCGCAAGATTGCCCGGCTGCGCGCCCAAAGCTATTTGGACGCGATCTATGCCGACTTGTACCGTCGCGACCATTTGCCCATCGACGTGGTCATCAGCCCTGAAAAGGAAGTGGCCGAAGCGGCGTTGCAGCGCCTTGCCGCCCCCGCCGCCTTCGACACTGAAAGCTTTCTGGATGACAAGGCGCAACTGCTCGGCATCACGATCGATGACAATTGCCCGGTTATCAACACCGCCCTGCGTCAGCTGACTGATCTGTTTTCAACCCTGCACGCCGTGGTCGTCGGGATTCGGCGCGAGGGCAAGCTGTTTGCACCGTCGGCTGACGATCAGATTTTTGTGGGCGACGACTGCTATGTTTTCAGCAGCAACCAGGACATGGCGCGGACACTGGAAATATTCGGCAAGGTGCAGGGCAAACTGGAGCGGGTGGTCATCATCGGCGGCGGCAATGTCGGGTTGGGCGTGGCGCTCCAACTTGAACAGCGCACCGAAAAGGTGCGTGTCAAGATGATCGAACGCGATCAGGCACAGGCTGAAGCGGCGGCAGATGCGCTGAACCGGACAATCGTTCTTTTGGGCGACGGGCTGGACGCTGCTCTGCTGGAAGAGGCCCATATCAGCAGCGCCGACGCTGTCCTGGCGGTGACGGACGATGACAAGACCAACATTCTCGCAGCCGTCAGGGCCAAGGCGCTGGGGTGCCCGATGGCGATCTGTCTGATCAACGATCCGACCCTTATCGGGCTGATGTCGGCGATGGATATCGACGCCTATATCAACCCGCGATCGACCACCGTGAGTTCGATCCTGCGCCATATCCGGCATGGCCGGGTCCGCGCCGTCTATTCGATCGGCGACGCCGAAGCCGAGATGATCGAGGCGCAGGTACTTGGCACCTCGCCGATGGCAGGCCAGCGGATCCGTGATATTGCGTTCCCAGAAGGTGTTCTGATCGGGTCGGTGATGAAGGCGGGCGAACTTCTCAAACCCACCGGCGCATTGCGGATCGAGGAAAACGACGTCGTCGCGATCTTTGCCATGTCCGCCGATGTTCCCGAGGTGGAACGCCTTCTGCAAGTCTCGATCGATTTCTTCTGATGCTGGCCCGCCTGACCCGGTTGCCGTTCTTTGTGCTTTTGATGGGGGCCGGGGCAATGGCGATGTTCGTCCCTGCCGCCTATGCGTTTTCGATCAATCTGCCGACGACGGGTCGGGCGTTCCTGTTCGCGATGGTCCTGTTCCTGGTGCTGACGCTGCTTTTGGGCATTGCCACAAGCGGCTATACCCCGCGCAATGCGGCACGCAGCCATCTGACGGCGTTGCTTGCCGCCTTTATCGCGTTGCCGCTGATGCTCGCTGTGCCGTTCCATCAGGCAGTTTACGACACCTCGTTCATGAACGCCTGGTTCGAGATGGTGTCGAGTTTCACGACAACTGGTGCGACCCTGTATGACAATCCCTTTCGGCTGACCCCGCCGTTGCATTTGTGGCGTGCCGAGGTGGCGTGGCTGGGCGGTTTTCTGGTCTGGGTGACGGCGGTGGCAATTTTGGCACCGATGAATCTGGGAGGGTTCGAGGTCCACGCCGCGGATGCGCCGGGGGCAGGCGCACGCGGGTTCACCCAAATATCCCGGATCGCCGACCCGTCCGAAAGGCTGGCACGCTTCAGCTTCTGGCTGGCGCCGATCTATGGCGGCCTGACGTTCGCTTTGGCCATCGGTCTGATTCTGGTTGGCGAACGGCCCTATGTCGCGGTGATTCACGCGATGTCGACCTTGTCGACGTCGGGCATCACCCCGTTGGCGGGCTTTTACAACGCCGGGTCGGGGTTCGCGGGCGAGGTGCTGGTGTTCTTGTTCATGGGTTTCGCCATCACGCGTCTGTCGTTCAGCCGCGGTTTGCGGGGCGAAAATCAAGGACGGCTGTGGCACGATCCCGAAATTCGCATGGCGGCGGGACTGGTCGGCGCGGTCACGCTGTTCCTGTTTATCCGCCACTTTATCGGCGCTATCGAAGGCACCAGCGCCGCCGGCTTCGCCGGGGCGATGCGGGCCCTTTGGGGGGCATTGTTCACCGTCACGTCGTTTCTGACGACGACCGGCTTTGAATCCGCCGAATGGCTGGACGCAACCGACTGGTCGGGCCTTGGCACGCCGGGCCTGATCCTTGTCGGCTTGTCGCTGATCGGTGGCGGCATCGCGACGACGGCGGGCGGGGTCAAACTGCTGCGGGTGTTCGCTCTGCTGAAACACGGTCAGCGCGAGTTGGAGCGGCTGATTTATCCCTCGTCACTGGCCGGGGGCGGGCGCGCGGCGCGCCAGATACGGCGTCAGGGAGCCTATGTGGCGTGGATATTCTTCATGTTGTTCACCCTGTCGGTCGTCGGCGTCATGGTTGCGCTGGCCCTGACCGGGGTGCAGTTCGAAACCTCGATGGTGCTGTCGGTCGCCGCACTGTCGACAACCGGCCCTTTGGCGGCAATTGCGGGCGAAGACCCGATTTCATTTGCAGGCATCCCCGACGGCGCCAAGATGATCCTGGCCGGCGCAATGGTTCTGGGTCGGCTCGAGGCGCTGGCGATCATCGCGTTGTTCAACCCGGAATTGTGGCGGTCCTGACACCACAGCGTCTGGCATCGTCCAAGCTACTGTTTTTTGGGCTGGAAAGTATCGGACGCCCACCCCATACTGCGGCCCAAACGAGGGAGCCGGTCCGCGGCTGCAAGAACAAGGGACAACGCTTATGGCGTCAGACAAACAAAACCTACAGGACGCATTTCTGAACCATGTCCGCAAGATCAAGGTTCCGGTGACGATTTTTCTGGTCAATGGCGTGAAATTGCAGGGCGTCATCACCTGGTTCGACAGCTTTTGCGTACTGCTGCGCCGCGACGGACAGTCGCAACTGGTCTATAAAAGCGCGATCAGCACGATCATGCCTGCCCAACCCATCAGCCTGTACGAAGGCGAAGAGTAGCCCTTGCTGGAACACGACGCGCCCGTCACGCGGGCTTGGGTTCTGCACCCAGACATCAAATCTGACCGGGGCCGCCGCCCGGCGGTGCCTGCACTGGCCGAGGCCGTGGCGCTGGCCGCTGCCCTGCCGGGATTGCTGGTCGTCGGGTCCGAGATCGTGCCGCTGCCCAAGATTCAGGTCGGGATGCTGTTCGGCAAGGGCAAGGTCGCCGAATTGAAGGACCGGTTCGCGGCTGCCGAGATCGAACTTGTGCTGGTCGACGGTCATGTCGGCCCGGTCCAACAACGTAATCTGGAGAAGGCGCTGGGGGTCAAACTGCTGGATCGTACCGGCCTGATTTTAGAGATTTTCAGCGACCGGGCGCGCACCAACGAAGGCGTGTTGCAAGTCGAGATGGCCGCATTGTCTTACCAGCGCACCCGGCTTGTGCGGGCCTGGACCCATCTTGAACGTCAGCGCGGCGGGCTAGGGTTCGTCGGTGGACCCGGCGAAACCCAGATCGAGGCGGACCGCCGTGCCATCGACGACCAGTTGGTGCGGCTCAAGTCCAAGCTGGGCAAGGTCGGCAGGACCCGTGCCCTGCATCGCGCCGCACGCGCCAAGGTGCCGTTCCCCATCGTCGCCATTGTCGGCTATACCAACGCGGGCAAATCGACGCTGTTCAACCGCCTGACCGGGGCTGATGTGTTGGTCAAGGACATGCTGTTTGCCACCCTTGATCCGACCATGCGCAAGGTGGCATTGCCGTCGGGTGAGCAGGTGATAATGTCTGACACGGTGGGGTTCATTTCGGACCTGCCGACCGAACTGGTCGCCGCGTTTCGGGCGACACTCGAAGAAGTGCTCGAGGCCGATGTGATCCTGCATGTGCGCGATATCAGCCACGCCGAAACCGATGCGCAAAAGACCGAAGTGATGTCGATCCTGACTACGCTTGGGGTCGCCAGCGAGACTCCCCTGATCGAAGTCTGGAATAAGATCGACACGCTGCCTGCCGACGCCGCTAATGCCCTGCGACTGCAGGCGACGCGCCAGCCTGACACCTATGTCACGTCTGCGCTGACCGGCGAGGGCATGGATGGATTGCTCGACAAGGTTCTGGGCGCCGTGCGGGAACCGAAAACCGTAGCTACGGTTGACCTTGGCTGGAAACAGGCAGCGGCGCACAGTTATCTGCACGAACTGGGTGTCGTCACGACCGAGCGCGAGACCGAGGACGGCTGGGTCGTTGATGTCACGTGGACCGTGCGTGACGCCGAGCGTTTTGCGGCGTTTCAGCGCCAAGGGGTCAAGCCCCGCAAATCATGACCGCCTTGGCGGCAAATAGTGAGGTGTAGATGACTCCGACGATCATCCTTTATGTGGTCAGCGTTGTGCTGTTTTTGGGCCTTGATTTTCTGGGCCTGACCTATCTGATCCGGCCCACTTTCGAACGTGATATCGCGCCGATGCTGCTGGAAAACTTCAAACTCGCCCCGGCCCTGATCTTCTATATGTTCTACATTGTCGGTCTGCTGTTCTTTGTCTCGGTACCGGCGATGCGGGCCGACACCGGCTTGCTGGTCGTGTTCCTGACGGGCGCTTTGTTCGGTGCTGTGGCCTATGGCACCTACGAATTCAGCAATTTGGCGACGCTGAACGGCTGGACATGGCGCATGTTGCTGACCGACCTGACCTGGGGCACGGTTTTGACCGGAACCGTCGCAGCGGGCGGGGTGGCAATCACACGGGCTTTGACGGCCTGACCCGTCAATGAACGGCATCGGGGATCAACGTGGTGATGCCCACAGCCGCCGCCCGCGCAAGCCCGGGGTCAAGCGACATTGGAATGTACTCACCGCGACGCCAAAGCTCGCCCAGATCGTCGTAGGACCGCGACAGCGGATGGCCTGATTGGCCGGTCGCGGTGATGAACACGGAGCTGTCGGGATCGGCAAAATCGTAGACGCCCCGATAGCCCGCCGCATGGACGTTCTGGAACGGTTCAGGGTCCAGCCCCGACGTGCGCCCGCGCATCAGGGTGTTGTCGCCGCCACTGGTCGATTGATGGATGTTCACAAACCAGTTCAGGATCGGCACCGACCCCAGCACCGGATGGTCGTGGATTGCCTGATGTGCGTCGCCCCAGCGCAGGGATTCCAGCGACCCCGGATAGTGTTCGCCGATCCAGATCAGGGCATCGTCCAGCGCCAGCCGCGCCATGTCGGTGCAGGTTTCGACAGGGGCTGATTGTAACACGTCGCACCAGACACCTGCGCCGTCCGTGTTGCGGAACACCCGTTCGATGAACACAGGCTCGACGTGGGTGAACTCGTCCGCCAGCGGCCCCATCTCGTCGCGGATCAGCCTTTCCTGCAGGGCGCGCAGCCAGGCGGCATAGATCAGCGGTTCGGGCAGATGTTCGTTCATTTCGCCGTTCCATTCGGCCAACAGGGCCAGCGCCTGCTGGCGGCGACGTTCCGGCGTGCCGTCGGCGGCGGTTTCCCCGGTGAACCATAGGTCGGCGCCGACGAGAGGCAGCAGCGAACGGGCGGTGTAACTTACGGTGTCCAACTGCGCCTCGATGAAACTTTCGCGGGTATGTACCTCGCGCGATTGCATTAGACGGGTCCAGCGGTTGATGCGCTGGGTATCGCCCCATTCAAACGACACGTGGTTCGGGAACGGGCGATCTACCGTCTTGTTATTCGTATTACCGACGATGCCGCCGGGCGGGTTGATGAATTCGGGGTTGTCAGCATAGGGCATCCGGCCTTGCCAGCGGTTTTCGGCGCGGTAGCCATAGGTCGGTAATCGCCCAAGGCTTTGATGTGCGGGATCACGGCGCGGGATCACGCCGATGGTTTTCAACGCGATCCCTGTGCGGTCGGCCATTGTCACGTTTTGCGCCGGGGCGATGTACGTCTCCGCCGCGGCAATGGCCTGACGGATGTTGTGCGCCTGCATCATGTTCATCGCCGCACTGACTGACGTATCGGCGGCAGACAGCGCGGTCCAGCTGACCGTGGTTACGGTGCCGGGGGGCCGGATCGTGCCAAGGTCGTATTGATCGGGCGGAAGCACCGGGCCGTTCTCAGTCCATTGAAGCTTCAGCGTGACGGCCGGGGCACCCTTGATGTTGACGATGCTGTCGCGGGCGGTGAAATCCTCCCAGCCATCGGGGCCGCGGTATTGGTTGGCGTTCTGCGGGTTGACCTCTTCGATATGCACATCCTGATCGTCGACGTAGGCGGTCGTGACACCCCAGCCCAAATCGGCGCTGCGTCCGGTCAGGATCACCGGCAAACCGGGGATGGTGCCACCGATCACGCCGCCAGATTGCAGTTCCAGCCGGGCCAGATACCAGATCGTCGGCGCGGTCAGGCCCAGATGCGGGTCGTTGGCAAGCAGCGTCGACCCGGTTGCCGACCGGCTGATCCCTGCCGCCCAAGCGTTGGACGCCCCCGCCAGATCGCGCGGCTGCACGGGTGACAACGGGTCGGGTGGCATTCGCGTGTTGGCGGCATAACGCAGCGCACCGGGGACAAGCCATGCGTATTCCGGCAGGGTGGCGATGGCGGTGCCGGGGTCATCCGGCAGAATATCGGCGACGCGGGCAGGCTCCAGCAACAGGGACGTTCGGGCGCGGATCACTTCGCTTTCCAGATGACCTGACAATTGCAGCGCCATCAGTTTCAGGATGACGATGCTGTCAGCAGGTTGCCAAGGCGCAATGGCCTGATTGAACAGCCACATTTCGGGGGCGCCGCGGCCGCGCGACCCGGCGTTCACCTCGGCCAGCCAAGCGTTGACGCCGTCGCTGTAGGCCTCGAGCGCGGCTTTCGTCGGCGCATCCTGTGCGTCGACAGATTGCACAGCCAGCCCATACAGATCGAACCGGCGCAACAGACTGTCGATCCGCAAAGTGCGTTCGCCGAACAGTTCTGACAACCGCCCTTGGGCCGTGCGCCGCAGCATCGTCATCTGCCAAAGCCTGTCCTGCGCATGCGCATAGCCAAGGGCAAAGTAGACATCGGCATCGGTCGCGCCAAAGATATGCGGCACATTGGCGTTGTCGCGCACGATTTCGACCGGGGCGGTGATGCCAATGACGGATGTCGTCGCCGTGTAGTCGGGCAGCGACCGGGATGCGAAATAATAGGCCAGCGCAAAGGCGGCAACGGCGAGTACGACCAGCCCTGTGGCGATCCGGAGCAGCCAGCGGAAAAGGAGTGCCATCGTCGCCCTTTTGAACTTGCGCGCCCGGTTGACGGGTGCAGGGATTGGGTTAAGCAGGACTAGCTTAATTCAATGGGCTGCGCGAGGGGGCAAGGGCATGGCAAAGATCGCTTTTCTGGGACTGGGGGTCATGGGATATCCGATGGCCGGACATCTGGCGGCGGCGGGGCATGAGGTGACGGTGTATAACCGGACCGGGGCCAAGGCCGAGAAGTGGGTCAGTCAGCATGGCGGGCGGACTGCCGCTGTGCCTGCGGCGGCGGCAAAGGGCGCGGATTTCGTCATGGCCTGCGTGGGCAACGACGATGATCTGCGGGCGGTCTGTCTGGGCGACGATGGTGCGCTTGGGGCGATGGATAAGGGCGCGGTGTTTGTCGATCACACAACCGTTTCGGCGGCGGTGACGCGGGAATTGTCCAGCGTGGCGGCGGATGCGGGAGTTGCCTTCATCGACGCGCCCGTGTCGGGCGGGCAGGCTGGGGCCGAGAACGGCAAACTGTCGGTCATGTGCGGCGGCGACGCGGCAGCTTACGCGCGGGCAGAGCCAGTGATCGCGGCCTATGCTAAAATCTGCCGCCTATTGGGGCCGTCCGGTGCCGGCCAACTGACCAAGATGTGCAACCAGATCGCGATTGCGGGTCTGGTACAGGGGCTGTCGGAAGCGCTGTATTTTGCGCAAAAGGCGGGCTTGGATGGCCGCGCGGTGGTCGAGGTCATTTCGCAAGGGGCCGCTGGTAGCTGGCAGATGGCCAACCGGTTCGAAACGATGCTGGACGACAAGTTCGACCACGGATTCGCTGTCGATTGGATGCGCAAGGACTTGGGCATCGTGCTGGGTGCGGCCGACGAAACCGGGGCCAGCCTGCCGGTCACGGCACTGGTCGATCAGTTCTACAAGGACGTGCAGAACATGGGTGGTGGTCGCTGGGATACCTCCAGCCTGATCCGGCGGTTGCGGGCGTTTCAGGGGTGATCGTGAACTGAACACGCTAACCCATGATCGGGGCCGCTGCATGATAATTCGACCGTTGCGTGGTCAATTCCGAAACTGTCATGCAGCACTGATTTGATCGCCTTGCGAAGTGCATCGTGATCGCCCAGATCGCCGACCTCGGCCTCGAGCGTCATCATCGGGCGATCCTGCGTGATCGACCATGCGTGGACGTGGTGAATGCCCAGCACACCGGGCACCTGCGCCACCAGCGCGGCCTCGACCTTGCGGCGGTCGATCTTTTCGGGGGCGGCTTCGAGCAGAATATGCCCGCTTTCCTTGACCACGGCATAGGCCGACCGCAGGATGATGACGGCGACCAGCACCGACAGGATCGGGTCGATCGGGGTCCAGCCCGTCCAGATGATGACAATCGCGGCCACGATGGCAGCGACCGATCCCAGCAGGTCGCCCGCCACATGCAGCAAGGCGGCCCTGACGTTCAGGTTTTCCTTTTCGCCGCGTGATAGCACCCAGAAGGCGGCTATGTTGACGGCCAGTCCGCCAATCGCGATCCACAGCATTGCACCACCCAAAATCGGGGCGGGGTCACCCAGACGACGCACTGCCTCGATCACGATCCACCCGGCAACGGCGAACAGGACGATGCCGTTGACGAAAGCGGCGAGCACCGAAAAGCGGTCGAACCCATAGGTCCGTTTCCAGTCGGCAGGTCGTTCTGCAAGACGAAACGCGAACCATGCCAGCGCCAGCGCCCCACTGTCCGTCAGCATATGCCCCGCGTCGGCCAGCAGGGCGAGCGAACCGGAAACGATTCCACCCACAACCTCGGCCAGCATGAAGCCGCCGGTCAGCAGGGCGGCGATACCGACGGCGCGGCGGTTGCCGCCGCCGTGGACATGGCCGGGCGCGTGATGATCGTGGTCGCTCATTTTGGTTTAACCGGGCATCGCCTTTAGCGTTCCGGGATCAACCCTCTGGGACTGAATCGCAAGACGAGTAACAGCACGACCCCCATCGTCAGCAGGCGCATCTGTGCCGCGGAATCAATCAGATGCACCTTGAGCGCCGATCCATCCGGCAGCCCCGCCGTGATGACCGACATCAGCCACAGCCCGATGGGTTCGACCATCACCCAAAGCCACCAGATCAGCATGCCACCCAGCACCGCGCCGAAATTATTGCCTGACCCGCCGACGATAACCATAACCCAGATCAGAAAGGTAAATCGTAGCGGCTGATAGGTGCCTGGCGTCAGCTGCCCGTCCATCGTGGTCATCATTGCCCCTGCAATGCCGCAGATCGCGGAGCCAAGGATGAAGATTTGCAGATGCCGGGCGGTGACGTTTTTACCCATCGCCTCAGCAGCCGTTTCGTTGTCGCGGATCGCCCGCATCATTCGGCCCCACGGGCTGTTGAGCGCCTTTTGCGCCAGCCACAGCAGGATCAGCAGGACGATGACGAACAGGATGCCATAGGCCAGTTTGACATAAAGGGTCGAGGCATTGACAGGGTCCAGCCCAAGGCTGGCGGCGCGTTCCAGAAAACCGGGATCGGTCTGCAGGTTGACCTCGTAGGGCACGAACGGGGCAGGGCGGCTGACGCCGGTCACGTTCTTGACGCCACGCGCCAGCCAATCCTCGTTCTTCATCACCGCGATGATGATTTCGGCAATCCCGAGGGTGGCGATGGCAAGGTAGTCTGACCGCAGACCCAATGCTGTCTTGCCGATGATCCACGCCGCCCCGGCAGCCAGCAATCCACCGACAGGCCAAGCCAGCAGCACCGGCAGGCCAAGGCCACCAAGATAGCCGGTCGAAGCCGGATTGATTGCTTCGACCGGATCGACGCCGCCGTCGAAAACCCAGCGATACAGGAAAAATCCGCCGATCAGCACGACCAGCGTCATCAGGTTGCGGTTACGGCCCTTTGCCATGCGTTTCTGCACCAGAACGGCAGCGATGATCGTCGCAGCCCCAAGGGCCAGCCCGGCAAGGATGCGCAAGCCCCCCGCCGTCCATGCCTCGCCCACAGGTGGCAGGTTGATCACGACGGTCGCAAGACCGCCCAGCGCCACAAACCCCATGATCCCGATATTGAACAACCCGGCAAAGCCCCATTGCAGGTTGACGCCCAGCGCCATGACAGCCGAAATCAAGCCCATGTTGACGATGGTAAGTGCGAGGTTCCACCCTTGGGTTAGCCCGGTGCCGACAATCAGCAGGGTGACAAAGGCATAGAGCATATAAGCTTTGACGGTGGGGTTCATACGCTTTGTCCTTTAAACAGACCGGTCGGTTTGAACAGCAGCACGATGATGAGAATGCCGAAACTGACCGCGAATTTATAGTCCGTTGACAGAAGTTGGACGAGGCTGTCAGGGCCCATCCCGTCAGGCAAGGCATAGACCAGCACTTTTTTCCAAGCATAGGTCACAGTGACCTCGGAAAACGCGATGACGAAACCGCCCGCGATGGCACCGAGCGGGCTGCCCAGACCGCCGACGATGGCGGCGGCAAAGATCGGCAGAAGAAGCTGGAAATAGGTGAAGGGTTTGAATGACTTGTCCAGCCCATACAGCACCCCGGCAATGGTCGCCAGTGCCGCGACGATGATCCATGTCACCATGACGACCTTTTCCGGGTTGATGCCCGACAACAGCGCAAGATCCTCGTTGTCACTGAACGCCCGCATGGATTTTCCGGTGCGGGTCTTGTTCAGGAACCAGAACAGCAGGGCGACGACGACAACGGCGGTAGCAATGGTCAGGCCTTGGGTCGTCTTGATCGCGAGCCCCTCTTCAAGCCCGGTCAGTCGTTTGAAGGTCTGCGCCGAGATGATGAACCGTTCGCCATCCAGAAAATTGCGATCATCGACCCCGATGATGAACCGCACGACGCCGTTCATGATGAACATCACGCCCATCGACACGATGACAAGGATCACCGGGGCTGCCTTTTTGCGCCGGTAAAACCGATAGACGACGCGGTCGGTGCCAAGAACGAACAGGGCGGTGACGACGATGCCGAATGGCAAGGCGATCAGCGCCGTGGGCAGCACCCACAGATGCAGGCCCCACGACTGGAACAGCCACGTGAACAAGATCGTCGCCATTGTCCCGAACGCCATCGTATCACCGTGGGCAAAATTGGAAAACCGCAGGATGCCATAGATCAGCGTCACCCCTAGCGCCCCGAGCGCCAGTTGCGCGCCGTAGGCGGCACCGGGGACGATGACGAAATTCAGCAGGGTGATCAGGCCGTTCAGCAGGTCCATTCAGCACTTCCCTTGATAAAGCAGGCGGTTCATCGCGTCACATCACAGGTCAGGAACGTCAGGCTGCTGGCCCCGGTGGCAAGGTCGAGGGCGTGCAGCAGCAGCGTCGCCTCGCCCGTCACGAGCAGGGTCTGGCGATCGTGTCGCCCCTCGCTCCAAACGAAAGGGCCGATCCCCGACAGCGTGGTCATCTGGGCAACCACACCATCGCGCGACAGGGTGTATTGGCCGTCGCCGTCAGTCCCAGTCGCCTCGGGTGTCAGGGTGAAACGGGTCGCGGTTGTGTCGGGTTGGCAAAGGCCAGCGGCGTCGCAGGTCTGCGTCGCGGTGCAGTCGAAGGTTTGCATGGCTCCCTCGGCAGTCGCGGGAACGGTCATCAAAGCCAGCAAACCGGCGGCAAAGGTCATCATGCGAGCGTCCGGCAGCGTCGCAAAGGGATGGCGGAACTCCATCACTCGTCCCTGTTCCGGCAGGTGCCGGCCATTATCCAAGTCCGCTCACCCATGTCGCCGTCCAGCATTGCCGCCTTCGGTGTTGTCGGTATCTGTCGCGGCGCAGACATCACTGCAAAACTTCTGCGGACGACAATCAAGGCCAACGGCCAAAACCGTCTGCGGAACGAATATCATGACGATGAGTGTCCGGCGCAACATCCTCATCCCCCCAGAAAACTCCGCCGCACTTCGGGATCGGCCAGCAGTTCCTTGCCGGTGCCGGTGTGGGCGTTGCGGCCCTGCACCAGCACATAACCTTTATCTGCAATTTCCAGTGCTTGTCGGGCGTTTTGTTCAACCATGAGGATCGGGATGCCGGTGCGCGCCACCTCGATGATTCGGTCGAATAGTTCGTCCATGACGATGGGTGACACGCCTGCGGTCGGTTCGTCCAACATCAGAACCTTGGGTTTGGTCATCAGGGCGCGGCCCACCGCAACCTGCTGGCGCTGCCCGCCGGATAGTTCGCCCGCCGCCTGCTGCCGCTTGTCGCGCAGGATTGGGAACAGGTCGTAGATCTGCGCCATCGTTTCGCGAAAATCGTCGCGCCGGATGAACGCGCCCATTTCAAGGTTTTCCTCGACCGTCAGAGACGGAAAGATGTTGCGAACCTGCGGCACGAACCCCATGCCCTTGATGACCCGATCCTGCGGGCTGAGCGCCGAAATATCCTCGCCGTCCAGCCGCACCGCGCCGCCGTGCATGTTGAGCATGCCAAAGATTGCCTTCATTGCCGTCGATTTGCCGGCACCGTTGGGGCCGACAATCACCGCGATCTCGCCCCGGTCAACCGAGACGGTACAGTCGTTCAGAATGTCGGGCCCCTTGCCATACCCCCCCGTCATCATGTCGCCGATCAGGTAGGGGCCACCGGGGGCTGCGGTGGCGACGCCCTTGCGGCTGGCATTTTCGGCACTGCCGCCGGGGCGCGGATTGACGATCGACATGTCCTTGTTGCCGCGGTCGTCATAGGCGTCAGTCGGCATGGGCTGTCCTTTGTTGCGACATCAGTTATGCGCGATACGGTGCTGGGCGCCGACCCGCGTGGACAGCGCAATCGCAAGGGCGAGTACCGCGAGATCTTTGGTCATGCGCCCACCTTGTCCTTGTTTTTAAGTCCGGTGCCCAGATAGGCCTCGATAACGTGTTCGTTGGCCTTGATCTCGGCCAGCGTGCCTTCGGCCAGAACCTTGCCTTCCGCCATGCAGATGACCGGGTCGCAGATCCTGCCAATGAAATCCATGTCGTGTTCGATCACGACAAAGGTGTAACCGCGTTCCTTGTTCAGGCGCAGGATGGCGTCGCCGATGGTGTTGAGCAGAGTGCGGTTCACGCCCGCGCCGACCTCGTCCAGAAACACGATCTTGGCTTCGACCATCATCGTGCGGCCCAGTTCGAGCAGCTTTTTCTGGCCGCCGGACAGGTTACCGGCCTTTTCATCCTTGAGGTGGTCGATGGTCAGGAAATCCAGTACTTCATCGGCCTTGCGCAGCAACTCGCGTTCTTCCTGGGCGATCCGACCACGGCCAAACCATGCATTCCACAGGGTTTCGCCGGACTGGTGGCCGGGGACCATCATCAGGTTTTCACGCACCGTCATCGACGAAAATTCGTGGGCGATCTGAAAGGTGCGCAGCAGACCCTTGTGGAAAAGGGTATGCGGCGGCAGGCCGGTGATATCCTCGCCACCCATCGTGACGCGCCCCGACGTTGGAGGAAGAACGCCAGCGATGACGTTGAAAAGCGTGGTCTTACCCGCGCCGTTGGGACCAATTAGCCCGGTGATGGATTTCGGTGCAATGGTCAGGCTGGCCCCATCGACGGCATGGAAGCCACCGAAATGCTTGTGCAGGTCGTCAACGACGATCATGGCCGCTCCCGTCTTTTCCCTGTCGGGCCGCCGTTCATGCGGCGGCCTCTTATGATGCAACGGCCCCGGCGTGAAAGCCGGGGCCGTGCAATGTCTCAGATCGCGATCTTACCGGAAACGGACGGTGTCGATGGTGCCGTCGCCGATTTCGATCTCGCGGTAGTTGCCAGCCGATTCGCCAGCGCCAATCAATTCGACTGCAGTCGCGCCGACATAGTCGATGTCGGTCCCGGCTTTGATCAACTCAATGGCCTTGGCCAGTTCACCCGGAAAGATCTCCTCGCCCGGTGCGTTGGCCACGTCCATGACGTGATCTTTGAAGTCGGCCGAGGCAGAGGAACCCGCCGCCTGCATCGCCAGCATGATAAGTGCTGCCGCGTCATAGCTTTCGGGTGCAAATGCCGAGGTGCCATCGAAACCGGCCGCCGTTGCCATGCCCTGAAACAGTTCGGCGCCGGCACTGTCGGTGCCCGGATACTGGCCGAACGACCCGGTCAGACCTGCGCCGATGTCATCAACCAACTGCTGGCCGACCATGCCGTCGGGCAGAACGAAGGTGTCGAACGCGCCGGTGTCCAGCGACTGCTGGATGATGCCCTTGCCACCCTGATCGGTGTAACCTGCAACGACCAAAACGTCACCGCCAGCCGAGGCAAGTGCGGCAACTTCGGCGGAATAGTCAGCCTTGCCGTCCTCGTGTGGGGCCGAAATGGTGACGGTGCCGCCAGCCTCTTCGAACGCCGCCTGGAATGCGTCGGCCAGACCCTTGCCATAGTCGTTGTTCGTATAGGTCAGCGCGACGGTCTTGATCCCGCGATCCATGATGACG
>JBBSBK010000004.1:0-68476 GCA_038251315.1 Rhodobacterales bacterium
GCTGACGAATGGTGCCACGCCCGAAGTCGACTACACTGTTGCGGGTGCGACCTATAACGCCCTGACCGGCGTTTACAGCGGTTCGACGGAAATGGTGGGCGGATCATCGGATCTCAGCATCACGGTCACGATTCTGAACGATTCTATTGATGAGACGGATGAGGCGTTCGAGGTTGCGATAACGTCTGTTCTTGGCGGTGGCGCGAGCATTGGTGACGGCACCGGCGTGGTGACGATTCTTGACGATGACGCTGCGACCGGAACCGGAGCCGTAACGCTGGCGATCCGCGAAACCTCGAACAACGTGCAGGTTTCCAATTTCGGACCGGGGTCTTTCGTGCTGACCAATGTTGGAGACAAGGTCGTCACACAGGTTCAGATTGATGTGACGAATGCCATTCTGACGGATGCGGTTTTCGATCCGTTCGGTGTGGCCGGAGATTCCGTTTCCAAGCCGATCACCATCGATTCCAACGGCAGCACGGGTATCATCGCACCGACACTTTCAAGCTATATCGGCGCGGGCGGTATTCAGGGCTATGAAGGCATCGAACTGTCATTCGATCAGGGCGTGAATGGCGGATTCCAGGCCGGTGAAACGATTACCTTCTCTGTTGACATGGATCCAAATTCGATCGCCGGTGCAAAGAAAACCGTCCTTGCGCAGGGGTCGAACCCAAACTGGGACGTCGGTGGCGTCTCAGGTGCGGAATTGATCGGGTCGACCTTTACCGTGACCTATGCAGACGGTTCAACAAGCACGGGCATGTTGCAAGGTACGAACACGCAAGGCGGCGCGAAAGGCATCTCTTCACAGTCGTCGCCGGGAATCCAGGGATCGCTTGAGGTCAATGGCCTGGTGGCGGGCGGCGTTGGTACTTACAACGCTGATACGTTCAGTGTCGTCGTAGACGGACCTGCGGGTTCCGTCATGCGGGTTGTCCTGGTGAAAGGCATCATTCAGCCAATCACGAATGAGTTCTACAATGGCAATGCATCGGATCAGGCCTATGCCCCGCAGCTTGATGCCCAGCTTGATGCCTTGCGCGCCTCGAACTTTGCCGCGAACAACGCGGCAGAAGTTCAGACTGTCGACATCACGCTGACCGGCAGTCCGCAGGACATTTCAAGTGTCTTCAACATTTCGGGCGTGGCAGCCTACAATTTCTCGGGAGAGGACGAGGTCCCGCTTGCACTGGTTGCCAGCATCATCGACCCGCTCAATGGAAATCTGCCGCTTGGGTCGGTGACGTCGCCGATCTACCTGAAGTTTGACAGCGCAGCCTCTGACA
Organism: Rhodobacterales bacterium; assembly: GCA_038251315.1. Classification (GTDB taxonomy): domain Bacteria; phylum Pseudomonadota; class Alphaproteobacteria; order Rhodobacterales; family Rhodobacteraceae; genus JBBKXP01. The sequence continues at coordinate 1,293 of JBBSBK010000004.1, forward strand.
ATACCGCGCCCATGGTGCAATCGGTGACGGCAGCCGATATCAGCGCTGCGGATCTGGGCACAGGGACGACCACCGTGTCGGTTGTCTTTGCCGACAACGTGGCGATCGACGTTTCCAGCATTGATATCGCTGACATCACGGTATCCGGCCCCGCCGGCCCGTTGAATGTTACGGGTGTCAGCGTCAGTACCGGATCGGACGGCTCGCCGCGGGCAGCGACCTATACGGTAGCTGCACCGGGTGGAACGTGGGATGCAACCGATACGGGCAGTTACACCGTGTCACTTACGGGTGGCCAGGTGCTTGACACAAGTGGGAATGCGGTTGCCGCAAACCCGCTGCTGACCACCTTTGCGGCCAATTTCTCGACGCAGGTCGGCGATCCCTTCCGGATCGAGGCGGAAACCTTCACCATAACGCAGGGGTTCGTTGTTAAGAACAACGCGAATGCATCGGCCGATCAGTATTTGCAGGCCGGTAGCTCGGCGGAACAGGTCGCGCATTATACCTTCGCCGCAGATGCAGGCAGCTATGACCTGAGAATTGCTTATTACGATGAGGCGGATGGGCAGTCGCAGCTTTCGGTTCGGCTGAATGGCGTAGAAATCGACAACTTTGTTTGGGATGCCGATCCGGGCGGCAATAACGCGAACGGAGACGCCTTCACGACGCATATCCTGTCCGGCATCAACTTTGCTGCCGGTGATGTTCTTGAACTCGCGGGCTTCTCTAACGGCGGTGAGCCATTGCGGATCGACTACGTTGAATTCACGCCACTTGGTGGGGATACGACCGCGCCGTCGGTTCAATCGGCTTCGGCGCCGGACATCGGCAGCGTTTTGGCGGGTACGACCACGACCGATGTGACAGTAGTCTATGCCGACAATGTTGCGGTTGACCTCTCTAGCATTGATGTCAGTGATATTACGGTCACTGGTCCGGGTGGTATGCTGAGCGTCACCGGCGTAAGCGTCAACAGCGGCACCGACGGATCGCCCCGAACCGCAACCTACACGGTGGCGGCACCGGGCGGAACTTGGGATGCTGCGGACGATGGCAGCTACAACGTGGCTTTGATCGGCGGCTCTTTGCTTGACACAAGCGGGAACCCGATCGCTGCGCAGTCATCGCTGGCAAGCTTTGCGGTTGACCTTGCCCCAGCCCCTCCAGGCCCGGACCCGTTCCGGATCGAGGCGGAAACGCTTACTGTGATTCAGGGTTTTGCTGTCAAGACCAACAACAACGCGTCGTCTGACCAATATCTGCAAGCCACTGGAAGTGGCGTTCAATCTGCCAGCATGACCTTTGGCGCGACGGCAGGGACTTACGATATCGCTCTTGGATATTACGACGAAGCAGATGGTCAATCGCAGTTGTCAGTTCTGCTGAACGGGGCCGAGATCGACAGTTTCGTGTGGAACCTCGATGCGGGAGGAAACAACGCGAACGGCGACGCGGCTGCCGAACGCATTCTGTCGTCGATCCAGTTGAATGCGGGCGATGTGTTGACACTGACCGGAACGCCCAATGGCGGCGAGCCGCTGCGTATCGACTATCTCGACTTCAATTATGTGGATGGGTTGCTTGTATAATTCCCAGAATTTTGAGGCTGCGCCGGGCCGTGCAGAACCCATTCGGGCTCTGTACGCGACCCGCGGCAGTTTTTCCCACATCAATGCGCAGCTGTTTGCAGCGTTGCAGAAAGTGCTGCCCGAGGTCGAGTTCGAAAAATTTGATACAGCTCAGGCGTTGCGTGACGGTTATGGCCCCTACGCCCGCTGCCTTATTGGCATGCAGCAGGAGTACGGATTTTCAACCTGGACGTCGCGTGAAAAGATGCGCTACCGGCTGGCACGGTCGCGGGCGTATTACGCGCATGTTCAATCGCTGATCCAGCGGCAGTTTGCGGGGCAGAATTTTGCGTTTACCTTTCAAACCCAATCGCTGTTCAATGCGGCGTTTCCCGGGGTTCCAAATTTTGTCTACACGGATCATGTCGCCCTTGCTGGTGGGCAAGACCGGCGCGATGCGGTCGGCAAACCCAGCGCAGAATGGCTGCAATGCGAACGCGCAATCTACACTGATGCAAAGCATGTCTTCACCTTCGGCCCGAGCGTTCGCAGACTTCTGACCACGGAATACGGCATCCCCGAAGACAAGGCGTCGGCCATCGGGGCCGGTGCATCGGTGGTGCCTGTGCGTCCGGTGGATACCTCGGTCAAACGATATGCGCGCCGCAAGATTGTGTTTGTCGGTGTCGATTGGGAGCGCAAGGGCGGCCCCGAACTGATCGCGGCGTTCAAACTGCTCAAGGCGCAAATCCCCGACGTTACGCTTACGATCATCGGCTGCTCTCCCGACATCCAGGAGGCCGGGGTCGAGATCCTGGGCCGTCTCCCGCTAAAGGAAATTGAAGAGCATTACCATGCCGCATCCTGCTTTTGCATGCCATCGCGGCTGGAGCCGTTCGGCATTGTCTTTGTCGAAGCCATGCAATTCGGCCTGCCCGTAGTGGCGACAAACGTCGGAGATATCGGTGCAATTGTATCGCAGAACAAGACCGGACGGCTTGCATCTGCGGGCGATGTCCAAGGGCTGGCTGACGCGCTTTTTGAAACGCTGGACAATGCCGAACACTGCCGGGAATTGGGCGTTGCCGCGCTTGACCGCGCAACTCAGTTCACCTGGGACGCAGTTGCCCATCGGATCGCGGCGCATCTGCCCCGTACTGTGATTGCAAAGCCCGTGGAACTGGAGCCCGCCTGGTGAGCCAACGCATCCTCTACATCATCGACAGTCTCAAGATCGGCGGTGCGGAAATGCTGCTTCTGGGACTGCTTGATGCGGTCCACGCACGCGGTGATGTCGCGCATGTCGCCTATTTTACCCCAGGCCCGCTGGAAAAGCGGATTGCCGAACGTGGCGTTGCGATGACCCGACTGAGCCACCGCGGATTACGCGATCCGATGGCCCTGTTTCGTACGCTGTCTCTCATGCGCCGCTTGCGGCCCGATATCGTCCACACACATCTTGTCAAAAGTGACCTCATCGGCCAGATGGCGGCGCGGCTGACCGGGATACGACGCCTGATCACTTTGCACAACACCGACCCGTGGCGCCGCAACCGGTTCATGAGCGCGCTTTACCGCATTGCGGTTGGAAAGGCAGACGCGTGCATTGCCGTGTCCGACCGGGTTGCCGACCATGTGGGAAAGTATTCCGGGTATCGCCGTGACCGGATCATGACGATCGTGAATGGTATCGACCTTGTGCAGTTCGACCCGCTGTGTCAGCCGATGGATCTGACACAATTCGGCGTGCCGGCCGATGCTCCGGTAGTGGCGGTGATCGGAAGCCTGACCCTGCAAAAAGACCACGACAATTTCATCAAGGCGGCCGTCGCGTTGGCGGACCTGAAGCCAGAACCCTATTTCCTGATCGTTGGTGGCGGGACACTTCGTGACAGGATTGCAGCTGCGATCGACGCCGCAGGCCCGCTGCGTGACCGGATCATACTGACCGGCGAAATCAGCCAGATGCCGCAACTTCTGGCGGCGGTGGACGTGCTTGCGATTTCATCGCGCTGGGAAGGTTTGCCGATGGTCCTGCTGGAGGGAATGGCGATGAGCCGCGCCGTCGTCGCAACTGCTGTTGGCGGCATACCCGATGTGGTTGAAAACGGGGTGAATGGCGCGCTTGTTCCAGCTGTGAACCCCGCTGCCTTGGCTGCGGCGATTGCCGGTTTTCTGAACGATGACGAGGCCCGCGTTCGGCTGGGGCGTGCGGCACGGAAAACGGTCGCCAAATCCTTCGACAGCGATGCAATGCGTCGCCGCATCTTTGAACTTTATGATACAATCCTGGAGCCCGACCGGGCACATCGCCGGGCCGTGGATGTCCGCGTACCATCGCCCCAGGCAAAGGAACTTCCAAATGGCCGTTAAAAGGTTGATTGCCCTGCTCTGGTTGGTTTTCACTACGCTGTTTGCAATGCCCGCGTTCACGCAAGGTCTGCCCGATTATCAGGTACAGGTGGGCGACAAGCTGACAGTGTCGGTTTACGGCAAGCCCGAGATTTCGGGCACCTTCACGGTGCGCGCCGACGGCAATGTCGTTTTGCATCTTCTGGGCGAGATTCCGGCGGTCGGGGCGACATTCACCATGATCGAGGACCGCATCGTCGAACGAGCTGCCGAAAAGTTTTCCAGCAAGGAATCCGCGCTGGTCGACATTGCCGAATTCCGGAAGATTTTTGTTCTCGGCTCGGTCCAGACCCCGGGTTCCTATGCCTACAGTCCCGGTATGAACGTTATGAAAGCTGTCGCTCTGGCCGGCGGGTTTGAACGACAGGCTGCAGAGGCGAGTTTTGATCGTGAGATTGACGCCGCCCGCCGCCGCGTTCTGGAATCTCAGACGCATTTGAAATTTGCCGAGGCCGAGCGCGATGGGCTGGACGCAGAGCTTGCGCGGCTTGCCGGTCAGACCCCTGCACCGGAGCAGAACGTCGTCGACGATACGTTGACCAATCAGATCGACCTGATCGGTCTGCGGCGCCTGCTGAGCGAGCGGTTTTCAGAAGGTGCCGAACGCAAGAAGACACTGGCCAATGACGAAGCCAAACTCTTCATGCAGCGCCGCGACCTGATCGACAGTCAGCTGAGAGCCACGGAAGAACAGCTGAACACGGTCACAGATCTGGCGGAACGCGGATTGGTGCGGCGCGAACAGACCCTTGATTTGCAGGTCAAGATGGACAGTTTCCGGGCGGACGCACTGGAAGCCGCAGCGTTTGAGGCCCGCGCCCGGCAGACGGCTGCAAATGCGGACAGTGAATTCAGCGTTGAGCAGATGAAATACGAATACAATATTCTCGACGACAAGATCAACGCGGACCAGCAGGTCTTGCTTGCCCGCAATGAACTTGAAGCGAGCCTTCAGTATCTTCAGACCGTGAACCCGGCGGCCGCGCAAAGCCTGGGTGCTGATATTATCGCAACAGTGTACGAGGTCTACAAATCAGGCTCGGCCACGCCAACCGTCGCCGGTCTGACAACGCCGCTTGGGCCGGACGACGTTGTGATGGTGCGTTTCGAAGTTCAAACGCAGTAGGACGGTTGCATCCGAAGACGTAGATCCAACTAGTCGTCTTGCGTCGCAGCGGGGTGATGCCAGTCGCTCCGTTGGCCGGTTCGTGCATAGAAATCAAGCAGATGCTCAACCCAGGCGTCGGCGCCGTATTTCCCCAAAGCCAATCGGCGCACATGTCCAGACGTTTCGCGGCACCGATCCTCGTCACGGATCAGTTCAAAGATTCCGTTCGCCAAAGCTTCGGGATTGCGTGTCGGCACCAGAACCGAACCTGTATCCTGCAAAACAAGCCGGTTTTCACCAACATCGGTGACAACCGACGGTAATCCATTTGCCATAGCCTCAAGCAGTGACACCGGCGCCCCCTCCCAATCCGAGGAACTGACAAAGATATCGCTCGCCGCAAGGATTTCGGGAATGTCGCGTCGCATCCCCAGAAACCGGACGCGGCCATCAATGCCAAGCGCCTTTGTCTGTTTTGCCAGTCGATCCATTCTGTCGGGTTCGCGGGCATCACCGACGATCAGCAAGATGGCCCGGTCATCCCGTGCAGCAATCAGTGCAAATGCGTCAAACAGAACGTCGTGGGCCTTCTGCCCGATGATGGCCCCCACGCAGACCAGCGCAATGTCGCGGTCTTGCAACCCCAATTCACGGCGCATCGCCTCCCGTGCGCCAGCCGGTGCCACGACATTTGGCGAAACCGCATTCGCCACGACGGTGCTGCCGGACAAACCTTCACCGGTTCGGATCGCCTCGGCAACGGCTTTTCCCACGGCGATCAGCTTGACACCGGGCAGTCGCAGCGCCGCCCAATAGAGAAACCGTCGGACGGGTCGCACCCTTTGGACGCTGGGGCGTACGTTGTGTATCGTCGTAACGAACGGAATTCTCAGATAGAACGCGGCAAAAGACCCAAGCGTTGTCGATGAGGCCAAGTGGCCGTGAACATATTCGATCCGGGCTTGCTTCAAGGCCCGGATCAGGCGCAAAAACCGACCAAAATCCACAAGGTTCCGCCCCGGCAGGGTGACGACCCGGGTGCCAAGGCCCTCGATGTAGTCGCGAAATTGTGTCTGGCCGTCGTTCAGAACAAAAACCGTCAGCGCAACATCATCCCGGTGCCGCACCGTTTCGGCGAAGGTCAGAACAAGCCGCTCAGCGCCACCGGTGACGAGCGTGTCAATCACATAGCCAAGCTGCAACGGCGCGACCGCTGGCGCGCCGGCTGTGACTTTTTGGGGTATCGCCGGATTGGCCTTTTCCATCGCCGGATCGTCCATCCCTAGGCTGTAACTGTGCTGGTCAGACAAGCGCCTGTCCTGCCACACTCACGGAACGTCATTTTACAAAGGTGCGCGATATTTCGGACTCTCGTTGCGCGCCGCCGTAAAAGAAATCCCGGTTTGCGGCAAATCCGGATCGACGCATCCGGTCGGATCCAAAAAGTACCGATATTGCAAAGGCAGCAAAGGCAGCGACCAAGGCGACAATGGCTGACAGTATCAGCCGCGTCGAAAGCGGCATGCTGATCGGCCGCAGGGGCGGAACACCGGATTCAATCACGCGCACGTTGTCGAAACCGGACGCGGCAACAGCCTTCGCATCACGCAGCCGCATTTCAAGTTCGACTGTCCGGTTGGCTTGCTGCTTCTGGCTTTCGCCCAGCCATCGCACGCGCGGCATAATGGCCGACATCTTGCTTATCTCAGCGGCATTCGTTGAAATCTGTTCGTCAAGATATCCAACCCGTGCTTCATTTTCCGCGATTGCAACATCGGTGTCCAGAAGCTCGCTATCCTGACCGAGCTGATTTTGAAGCTTGATGTGCCGCTCTTTCAATCCGATCAGCATCAATGACGATTCGCGCAAATCCGATGTCATCTGCAGCTGGTCGCGGCCAATCGTCTCAAGCTTTGCTTCAAAGGCGGTCGGATCCGGAGATCCAACTATATCGGAAATCTGGGAATCAATCAGATCCGAATCCATTCGTGCGGACTTGAGCCTTTGGGTGATTGAACGGATCTCGGGCCCGCTGTACAACCCGCGACGCAATTCCAGAAATGCCGTCGTCATTGCGTTCGTAAGCTCGGCCGCAATCAACGGATCAGGGTGACGCACCGCAACCTTTACAACGTACGACCCCGTGATAAGCTCCACACCCGTCGCCGCATCCAATGCAAGGATGCCCGCAAGCATCCCTTCTTCCGTATTCGGAAGATCCGGGTAAACCTTTGAAAGAGTTACCGTCTCAAGCGCGGACCGGACCAGCTGCGGATTGTCCAGAAGCAACATTTCCGCGTTCACGAAACCTTCGAAGTCACCGGTGTTGGGCGCCTTTGCACCCGCCTGATTTGCCTCTGGTACATAGGTATATTCCCACCCGAGCGCAAAAAGTATGAGCGCGCGCGCCTCATACATTTTGTCCTGTTTCACGGCATAGAACGCCAGAGGCGCAAGCACGCATAAAAATACAACGACGGCCAGACGAATGCGATTCAAAATGTACACCAACCTCTAAGATAACAGCAGTATGAGCATAAATTCATGGTTTTCAATCTCATAGTCGTTCTTCCGTAACATCGGCCAGCCGATCCGACAACAGGTCAGATCATCGCAATTGCCGCGTATGGCACCGATTGCGATTTCCGCTTGTTCGTACGATGCGTCGCGTCAACATGTTGTGCGTTCACGCAAGAAGCTACCTATTAATGAGGCAGTATTTAAACTGGAAAGGATACTCAATCGACGTATAATAATGCGATTCGTATGTTCGTTCAAGTCAGCCCCTCTTTGAGCCGCATTGCATTTTTATTGATCGATACGGCGAGCTTGCGCGCCGGTTTTTTTGAGAAGGATCGTGTCTATGTCTTTTTCGTCGGCTAAAGCGACGACCTCCAATATGGCTTGGGCTTACGTTTCGTTTCTGTCGACCAAGGTGCTCAATCTTGTCGCAGTGATCATCATCGCCCGATACGTCAGTCCTGCCGAGTTCGGCTTGATGGCGATCTGCCTTGCGATCATGGGATATTTCGAGATCATCTCGCAATTCGGGCTTGGGTCTGCGCTGATTTCTGCGCGCGACAGGGTCGACGAGATAGCAAACGCGGTTTTCTACTGTGCTCTGGGCATGTCATGCATGATGGCGCTGATCCTGTGGGGGGCGGCCGATCTGGTTGCCACAGCCTATGCGCTGCCCATGTTGAAAGGCCTGCTTGGCACCATCGCGATATCGCTGGTCATCACCGCCTCGACCACGGTCAACATGAGCTTCCTGTACCGGGAGCTTCGACTGCGCGACAAGATATTGCCTGATGTCATTCGTGGTCTTGCAAAGGGACTTGTGTCGATCGCACTGGCGCTCATGGGATATGGGGTCTGGGCGCTGGTCATTGGCTATCTTGCGGGCGGGATCGCCGGGTCGATCGCCCTTTTGTTCATCCGCCCGTGGCGACCGGACCGTATGCCTGACATGGCGTCGATCCGGTCGGTTTTCCGCTATGGATCACACCTGATCGGGGCCGAGACGATCAACGCCACGCCACGCCTTCTGGACAATCTGCTGATCGGCAAGTTTCTGGGGCCGGCCGCCCTTGGCATTTATGCGCTTGCGTTCCGGATTCCGGAAATGGGGATCAAGAACTTTACCACCGTCGCCGGGTCGGTGTTGCATCCGGTCATGTCGAAACTTCAGGCCGAACCTGAAATGCTGCGGCACTACTACTCGCAGTCGCTACGCTATTGCGCTTTGCTGATGTTTGGGGTGGGGGCGCTGATTGCAGTCATGTCGGGGCCGTTGGTGCATGTTCTCTACCCGCCCAAGTGGTATGACATGGTTGTGCCGATGCAGTTCATTGCCCTGTCGTTCGCGATCAGCACCTTGAACATGGTGCCCGGCAAGTTGCTCAAGGCCGTCAACCGGACCGAGTTGTTGTTCCGCGTGTCATTGATCAACCTGCCGATGTTCGTGGTGGTGATCTGTGCGGCCGTTCCGTTTGGCATCACCGCTGTTGCAATCGCACAACTGGTGCTGGCGATCCTTCGGTTCATCCCGACCTATATCGTCACTCGGCGGGTCGTGAACATCACGGTGCAGGATACGTTGCAGTCGTTGGCGCCCGCTTTCCTGTGTGCAGGTGTTGCGTCTGCGGCCGCGTTCTTTGTGCTTTATGCGCACGCCGGGTCCGAACTTGCCCGTCTTCTGGCGGGAACGGCGGTTTTCAGTGCTGCATATGTCATGATGGCAGGCCTTATGGTGCCCGAACTGCGCGCGGCAGGGTCGCGCTATGTCCTGAGAAGAAGGAGCGCCTCATGACCGGTGGATCAACCGCCAAGATGCATCGCGTCAACGCCAAAACTCTGCCCGATTTTCTTGTCATCGGTGCCGCAAAGGCAGGGACCAGCGCGATCTATCGCTATATGGAGCAGCATCCCCAGATCTTCATGCCTGCAAAGGAAATTCGCTTTTTCGCGTATGATGGCGGTGCCGAAGCGCGTGACCGGATGGAGCGGTTTGGCAACGATCATTTCGCGATCCGGACGCTGGACGATTACGAGGCCCTGTTCAGGGACGCCGATCCGTCACAGGCTTGGGGCGAGAACTCGCCTATCTATCTGGAAAGCCCAAGCGCGCCGCAACGAATCAGGGAACATGTTCCGAATGTGAAGCTAATCGCAAGTCTGCGCAATCCGGTGCATCGTGCCTTTTCGGGCTATGTCATGCAGGTCCGATCCGGCAGAGAGCATCGCGAGATGCACGAGTCGTTTGATGAAAACGCGCATCATGTGCAGGCAAGCTTTTACTATCCGCAGGTCAAACGCTATCTGGACCTGTTCCCGCGCGACCAGTTGATGCTGTTTCGCTATGAAGATTTCGCCCGTGGTAATCTAGCGGTCCTGCAGGGCATCTTCGCTTTTCTGGAGGTCGATCCGACATTTGAGCCGTCCCTGAACAAGCGTCACAACGTCAGCAGCTACCCGCGTTCGAAATTCTTCAATTCGTTGATCGAGAACCGGCTGACCCGGAATGTCCTGCGTCCGGCCTTGCCCGGCTGGGCGCGCAACATGGCGCGATGGGCAAAGACACGCAATCTTGGCGACGCGCCGTCGATCCCGCCCGAGATTCATCACAAGCTCCTATCGATCTACCGGGAGGATATCTTGCGGCTGCAGGATCTTGCGGGCCTCGATCTGTCGTCCTGGCTTGAACCCCCCGCATGATCACCTCCGGTTTCCTCAGGCAGAGTAAGTTGCAAAAAGAACCATGACCGTGTTTTCTGGCCCCTTGTTTGTTGTCGGCAGTCCGCGCAGCGGAACCAAGTTGCTGCGGGATCTTCTCAACAGAAATTCCCAGATCAATCTGTGTGACCCGGAATCGCACTTCATACCCTATCTCTATCGCAAGTTTGGTGGGCGCGCAGACCGGTTTCACGTCGATCTCGACAGCTTTTTTCATGAGTTTGACCGCATGCCGTTCCAGATCTTTGCGCGGCGCATGGGCAAACCCGTGATGGCGCGGACCGATTTTGATGCGCTGAACGCGGCGCGCAACTGGACGGAAGCGCTTGGCATGATCCTGCGATTCTATGGCGATCCCGACGCCGCGCCGACCGCAATATGGGGCGACAAGACCCCGTCATATGTTCGGGAAATGCCACTGTTGAAGGAAATCCTGCCGCAGGCCCGGTTTATCCATATCATCCGCGATCCGCGCGATGTGGCGCTTTCGGTCCGGGCGGCATGGCGCCATGACATTTATCGCACTGCCACGAAATGGGCCCGCAATGTCGCAGCGGGCCGCCGTGACGGAGCGGTTCTGAGCGGCGACTATATGGAGATCTTTTATGAAGATCTGCTTGGCAATCCAGAGGTTGCGTTGAAACGGGCCTGCGATTTTCTGGGCGTTGATTATGTGTCCGACATGACGTCACTGGCGCGGCCCTCGGAAAACATCGGAAGCGCGGCCGGAAAGAGCTTTATTGACTCGTCCAATCTTGGAAAGTTCCGGCAACGTCTCACACCCCGGCAACAACGCCGGATCGAAGAGATCGTCTATACCAGCGCTGCAGGAACCCCCTATCACCTTGACCATGCCGTTCGGCATGTTCCGCTTTCGATAGCCATGCGTGGTTTTGTTGCCGGCAAGGACAGCATCCGATCTGTCGTGCGCTACATGCGCAAAAAGGGATTGGTCGACGGCCTCAGGATCAACATCGGCAACCGTCTGCAAAAACGGCGTCGCCCGTCATGACGGCACAGACCCTCCCGTGGTTCGCGGCATCATTGCCTCTGCGCTACAGGGGGTTGGCTGCAATTGTTCTGGCCGGGTTGGCCGCTGCCGCCGTGGCCGTTGTCATCGGCGGAAAATCACCCTTTGTGCTTTTGCTGGCGCCGGTGGTTTTCCTCGTGATCGCCACGTCGATCCGGTATCCGCTGGTCGCGCTTGGACTTCTGGTCATGGTTATCGTGACGAACATGTCGGATAACCTCATCGTTCACTTCGGCCTTCCGTCGATTGCTAAAATATCGGCGCCAGCGCTCTTGATGCTGATCCTTGCGCGCTGGACGATCTACCGTCAGCCTCCCTACATCGGCTGGCTGGCCATTGGCTGTCTTTTGCTGATCCTGTGCATGAAATTGTTCAGCGCCACCTACGCTCAGGGCTGGGAAACGAGCCTGAAATTCTCGCTCGATTTCGTCAAGGATGCGATTGTGGCCCTGCTTGCGCTGGCGTTCATGACGAACCGCCGCGGGTTCGAGACGGCGACCACGGTGACGGTTCTATCTGTTGCGTTTATCTGTGCCATCGGGGCGTATCAGCTTGCATTCGGGCGCTTTTCAGGCGGATTTTATGGATTTGCCCTGGTGATCGAGAACAGCGGTCGCTTTTCCGGCCCTCTGGAAGATGCGAATTTCTTTGCGACGATCATTGTCTTCACGATCCCGCTGGCGCTGTTTCAGGTTCTGAACGCGCGCGGGCTTGTCGCCGGGGTATTCTGGGCGGGCATCGCAAGCCTGCTGGTCTTTGGCCTTCTTGCCACTCAATCGCGTGGCGGATTGATCGGGCTGACGCTTGCGCTGATGCTGCTTGGCGCGGGCCTCTCGCTCAGACAATTGATGACGTTTGGTCTTGCCTTTGTAATCGCGACGGCGATCGCCATCATATCGATGAGCCCCGAAAGCCGCGAGCATTTTGGAACGATCATAGGCGCAGTCACCTCCAGAGAGGCGGTCGATACAAGCACCGAAGGACGGCTTGCCAGTTGGCGGGTCGCGCTCGAGCTGTTCAAGGATTATCCCGTTCTGGGTGTGGGTGTCGGGAACTTCAAGATGCACTACCAGAATCTGGCGCTTGAGTTGGGCCTGATTTTTCGGGGTGAGGGGCGGTCAACGCACAGCCTTTATCTTGAGTATCTGGCCGAGGTGGGCCTTCTTGGTCTTGGCCTGCTTCTTGCAATCATTGGCGGCGCGGCGACAAGCATCTTCCGGGCGGTCAAGACAGCGCGCAGTGTCGGCGATGAAAGACTTGCCCGGCATGTGATCGCCTTCGGGGCCGGATTTGCCGGGTATATGGCATCTATGACGTTTCTGCAGGACAGTTTCCCGCGCTTCTTGTGGTTCGTCATGTCTCTTGCCGTGGAGATGAACATGATCGTTCTGTTGCACCACACAAGACCGCAGCAGAAAGGGGAATCTTCCCGCTTAATTCTGACATGATACTGGCGTGATTGCGGCGCGCTGGCGCTTCGCGGGCTTAGGTAACATATCGCCTGCATCAATGTGCGGGTGACGCATATCCGAAACGTTCCATGATCGGCGCGCAGGTACGCTCAACCATACGGATGACTTCGGGGGTCAGGCGTTCCAGGGCCCTTGCGTTGATATCACCGCGCATATGCGTGTTGACTTGGTCGAAACTGTAAAAGCGATCAACCTTCCGGATGCTTGTCAGCGCGCCCGCCGCATCGGTTATCCGCTCTTTGATCTGAAGGCATATGCCCGTCATCGCGCTTACATCAAGACCGCAGAAGCGATACACATCCTCGACCGACAGCTTGAAGTCAGAGATCATGTCTTCAAGACGTACGATCTTTACGGGTAGACCTTCAGCTTCCAGCCGCAACAATTCTTCTCCGACATAGCTGTACAAGGGCAGAATATCTGTCGGCTCTGCGCCGCGCGCCATCATGCTTTCGCAAATACCGAAAGGGTCCCGCATCAGGCCCACGAACGTGGCATTCGGAAAGGCCAAAGCAAGATCCTGTGCCAGGCCGACATTGTAATTCACCAACTTGACCAGCATCCGCGCGTCCGGCGTGCGATGTGCCGGGCTAAGCCCGTGGTCTGCAAGCGCCGCCTTGTACTGCGCAACCTTGGCCAGATTGGATTGTGTCGCCTGACGCAGGGAATGTGCGACCCAGGATCGACCCGCCGGATCAAGCGGCACCGGCCGACGTCGCGGGTTCAGCACGTCGCCCTTGCGGATCAGCAACGGCAGATAACCCAATAACCTGCGTATTGCATCAAGCGACGTAGGCCGACGCGGACGCAGCACCTCGTGGAATTCGCCGTCCGGCCAGATGGTATCTGCATGTGAACGCAAGGCGTTCAGCAACTGATTGGTCCCGCCCCGTTGCAGGCCTAGCACAAAGATCGGGCCCTTGTCAGACATTGCCGATCCGCCGCGCATCGGTCGGGTGGTGTCGGTCACCCGTCAGCAGGGTCTGATATTCGCGCAACAGGCGCGCGGCCGTCTGGCGAATGTCGTAATCGATCAGAACCGTTCGCCGGGCGGCAGCACCCAAAGCCGCCCGCAACTCTGCATCCTGTGCTAGCGAAAGAAGCGCCGCTGCCAGGCCATCCCGATCATCGACCGGGAACTGAAGACCATTCTCGCCCTCCACGATGAAATCCTGTGCCCCCCCGATCCGCGCCGAAACGGTCGCAAGACCAGTTGCCGATGCCTCAAGCAGGGCGTTCGACAGGCCTTCGCGGGCCGAGGGCAGAACAAAGACATCGCATGCCCGCAACAAGGTTGGCATATCATCGACATGACCCAAAAGCTGCACGCCAGGTTGGTCAAGCAGCGCGTCGGGGATACCCTCCGCCTCGCCGAACGTGGCCTGAAATTCCGAACTGGAAGACCGGTTCGCCCCCGCGATCAGCAGCTTTGCCTTGGGAAATTGCGCGATCACGCTTCGCCAGGCTTCCAGCATCAGGGGCAGTCGCTTTTGCGCCGCCATTCGACCGGCAAACAGAAACAGCAGATACGCTGGCAATCCCAGCGTTTTGCGCAAGGCGGCCTTTTCCAAGGCTGTTGCCGCCGGATGAAACCGGCTGCCATCCACGCCATTCGGGATGAACCGGATCTTGCGCGTTGGGATGCCAAGATGCACCAGTTCTTCCTCGATCTCGTGGCTGACGGCCAGAAAGGTGTTCACCGCACCGCCGATATAGGACAGTCGCTGACGCCCCAGCGGCTTTTCGGACACGGTGGTTGCTTCGCCACCGCACATCGGTTTGACCAGAAACGGGATGCCGGACAATCGCTGGACCAGAGCCCCCGCCAAAGCAGGTGAAAAAAGCGAATGACAATGCACGACGTCGGGCCGAAGTTTGCGGATGGCCGCCGCCGCCCCAAGAATGAAACCCACGGAGCCAAACGGCTTGCGCACCGCGACCCGCACCACACTGATCCCGTCAATCGTCTCGGTGCGGTCCAGTCCGGGATAACGCCGGGTCACAACGGTAACGGAATGTCCCTCTTTCATCATCAGACTGGCCAGTTGCGCAACCTGCTTCTCGGCACCTCCGACAATCGGGTGGTACGATGAAATCACCATGCAAATCTGAAGACGCTGCGGGTGATCGACGGCGCATGTCGCAGAGGAATGTGACGTATCTGGCACTTACCCGCGCTTTCTGACTGGTTCGGTGGCGGCGCCAGACCGCGACGCCCGGACGCTGGAATGCGACGTCAGCGACCCGATCAGATCGATCCAATTCGCCACCATCGTCTTTTTGTTGAACAGCGTTTCGGCCCGTTGCCGCCCCTGACTTGCGTAGCGTTTGCGCAGATCAGGGTCACTCAGCACCGCATCCAGCGCATTGGCCATCAACTGCGGATCGCCCGACGCAAAGAGCGCCCCTGTGGTCCCGTGATCAATCGCCTCGGCGCATCCATCCACATCCGTAGATACGCAGCAGCACCCGCAGGCCATCGCCTCAAGAAGCGTCAGGGGCAGCCCTTCCCAAAGCGAACTCAGCGCGTAGATGTCAAAAGCCTGCAGCGTCGGCACAGGGTCTTGCTGCCACGTCAGCATCGTCACCCTGTCCGACAATCCGGCATCGCTGACCGCTTGCGCCACACTGTCCAGAAGCCGTCCGTCGCCGGCAATCACGAACTGCGCCTGCGGATGCTTAGGCGCCACGATTTTGAGTGCCGCAACATAATCGATCGGCGCCTTCTGTGGTTCCAGTCGCCCCATCCAGCCGACAACCGGTCGGGACGCATCAAGCCCAAGGCCGCGCACTGCAGTGTCGCGGTCATTCGGTGGACAAAATCTATCAACATCCACCCCGGTGCGAATAACGGTGATCCGGTCAGGGCGGGCCAGTTTGTAGGCAAGTGTTTCGCGTTTCGCATATTCTGTAAGTGTCACAAGGTGCCCGCCCAGCGTCCCCGCCAGATAGTCGAGCACCCAGTAGAATGGTGCCTTGTTGCCCTGCACGCGACGCAGGAATGGCAATGAAGCCTGCCGGTATATCACGGGGCAGCCGGTCATCCGGCCGAGGATGCGCCCGATAAACCCGGGTTTGCTGCCGTGACAGATGATCAGGTCAGGCGCCATTGACCGTACAATCGAACGGATTCTCATCAAAACCCTCAGGTCTCCGATGGGATCAATACGATACCGTGCCATGGCCATTGGCTGCGCGCTCAGGCCGCATTTCGAAAGATTGCTTGCGTATTCTTCTGCGTTTTCGGAAAGGCATATTGTGTGGGAGTCTGCGCCAAGCAATCGGAGTTCGGACAGAAGCAGACGGTTGTAAAGTGCAATGCCGCCGGTCGACTTCGTCAATGCGAGAATTTTCGTCCCGTTCATGCCAAAGACCTTTCTGTCAAAAACGTCCACTGAAACGCGCAGGCCTTACTGCGGCAACTTCTATTCAGAATCGTGCAAAAAACTTGTTCTTCTGCTCAATAGCCTGATCAATATGCCGGATTGTTCCATGCCCGGCCAGAAAAAAATCAGGCTTAGCCGCGCCGGGATGGCTTCCGTCCCAGGCCTGCGCACACATGCCCCATTTTGCAGCAACCGGCTTGCGTAGGGCGGGCGGCTTGCGAATTTCCGATCCGCTATGACTACGGTCGATTCTCAAGCCATTGGAGCAGGCCTGCCCATCAGCAAATGGCGGACGGCAACAAATTGCCAGAACGATCAAAACTTAGGAGCTTTCCAGCCGATCGAAATTATGTCGGTGCATTTGTGCCGAACTGTACACAATTTGGCTGCGGCGATCAGCGGTTTCTTACTTGCTTCACCTTGCTGCCACATTTTCGCCATGCGCTTCGGGAATTCGACGGATATCCAATCTTCGAGAACGAGCGGTATCGTCACAGAATAGGAAACCTGAAGAGCATGACAATCACGAATTCAAATCTGTTGGCCTTCCAAGGTGCAGTGGGCTTTGGTGCCGAAACGCAAGGCGGCCGAGGTGGTGAGGTGGTTAAAGTC
The DNA here is from genome assembly GCA_038251315.1 of Rhodobacterales bacterium. Lineage (GTDB taxonomy): Bacteria > Pseudomonadota > Alphaproteobacteria > Rhodobacterales > Rhodobacteraceae > JBBKXP01. The sequence continues at coordinate 18,119 of JBBSBK010000004.1, forward strand.
ACCAATCTGAATGACTCAGGCGTCGGTTCGCTACGTTGGGCGTTGGAAGTCCTTGATCAGCCCCGGATTGTCATTTTCGAAGTCGGGGGCATCATAAACCTCAAGGATGAGATCCAGATTAACGGCGACGTGACCGTCGCTGGTCAGACGGCGCCGGGCGGCATCACGGTTGCCGGGGCACGCTTGCGGGTTGTGGAAAGTGAAGTGATTATCCGGGGTGTTCACGTGCGTCCGGGCGATGACCCGGACGGCGACAAGCCCGATGACCGCGATGGCATCTCGGTTGGAAAATCCGGCGAGACAATCAAGAACGTGGTGATCGACAGCAACTCCATTTCGTGGTCGCTGGACGAAGCCTTGTCGTCTTGGGGCGATAACAGCAACATCACGTTCTCGAACAATATTATTGCCGAAGCTCTTAATGATTCAATTCATTCCAAGGGAGAGCACAGCATGGGTTTGCTGGTTGGCGACGGAAGCTCCAATGTAAGCATCGTCGGCAATCTTCTTGCTCACAACAAGTTCCGCAACGCTACGATCAAGGACGATGCAAAGCAGATCGAGTTCATAAACAATGTGGTCTACAACTGGGGCAACAGCGGTTACGCGAGCAATGAAGGCTCGACCGGTCATGTAATCAACAACGTCTTCATCGCGGGCGCGGATTCCACAGGGCGCGAAGCGATCCGTTTTGAGTCTGGCTCTGCGTCGACTGCCTACTACGCCTCAGGGAACATTGGCGAAATCGGCGGAAGCGCCGTGTCGAAACTGCAAAGTAAATATGTCTTCGACCCAGCCACAAAAACCGTGATTGATACCGCCGATGTGGTTGACCATGTGCTTTCTAACGCTGGAGCGAGCGCAGGCGGGCTTGACGCAATAGATGCACGCATCATCAAAACTGTACTGAATGGCACTGGGAAAATTATCGACTCCCAAGACCAGGTGGGCGGCTATCTTACGACAAAAGCGCAAAGTGCGCTGCTGGATACCGACAAAGACGGTATTCCTGATCAGTACGAGCGCCTGATCGGATCGAATGTGACCGTTGCAGATGCCCAGAAGGACGCGGATGGCGACGGCTATGCAAATATCGAAGACTATATCAACGGCCTGCTTGATGGCTTTAACGTGCAGACCGCCGCGCCGAAACCAACCGGGCAGCCTGCATCCCCAGTGACGGTTGACGTGCCGCAGCCCGGGGCGATCCTTGTGGGAAGCGATATTTCCGGCCCGGTCGCCACAACGACGGGACCAGACAAAACGATCACCGTGGAAGCTGAATCCCTTATCCTGACGCAAGGCTTCAAGACAGAAAAAGTCGGCGCGGCGTCCAGCGACAAGGTGATAAAGGGCAGCACGGATGGAATCAACGAAGCCGGTATGACGTTCAAGGGTGCGGCAGGTAAATACGATCTGTCGATCGACTACTTTGACGAGGCCGATGGTGTCAGCACGCTGCTGGTGACGGTGAACGGCAAAGAGGTCGCGAACTGGAAGTGGGACCTGAAGCTTGGCAGCAACAACGCCAATGACCTGACCGCCAGCACCAAAGTCATCAGTGGGCTGAAACTGGCCGCAGGTGATGAGATCAGGCTGACGGGTGTCGCGAACAAAGGCGAAGCGTTGCGGATTGACAAGCTCACGTTTGACAGTGTTGCAGATACCGTGACGCCTGCACCGACAAAAACCACTGTTGCAGCCATCGGCGAGTATATCAGTCTGGAAGCGGAAAGTTTTGATCTGAGCGGCTTTGTGACGGAAAGCCTCAAAGCGGCCAAGAACGGTGCCGTCATAAGACGCGATGGCACGGGCGAGCATCGTGCCGATGCTGATTTCGCCGGAAAGTCCGGCACCTATGATGTGCGTGTCAACTATTTCGACGAGAATGACGGAAACAGCAAGCTTTCGCTTCTGGTGAACGGAAAGATTGTTGAATCATGGAGATGGGACGAGGAACTGGGAAGCGCCAATGCCAACAGCAAGACGGCGACGTCGCATATTATCCGGGATCTTTCCATTTCGGCGGGTGACCAGGTCTCGCTGATCGGCGATGACTTCGGCGGCGGAGAACCCCTGCGGATCGATAGCCTCGAATTCATTCCCGACAACTTCTCGACCGCAATCGGGGTTTGACCGATCGCGTTTAAGGTTGCCAGAGTACCCGTGCGAGGTCGCCCGGGTGGCGGAAACGGGTGTGCGGTCGTTCCAGTCGGTATGCCAGTATTGCTTGACCCGATATTGGGACACTGCATCGGTTCGCAGACTGGAAAGTCAGACTTGTTCGCCGCCACCCTTCAACATCTGGTCGGGATGTTTCGGAAAGTGCTGCGGCGCAATTCGTCCGACCAGCCTGCAACCTTTCGCCAAGGCCAGGTCAGGCAGACCACGGGTTCGGATGTGTCGCAAGCCAACGGGAGTATGCGTCGATTCTGCTATTGTCCGGTGGTTCGGAACCCAGGTTGAACACCGGCACGGCCCGCCAATAGATCGGATCAAGCCGTGACGAGAGCCATTGGAACAGGCCCGGTTCAACGTAGGGGCCGCCGTCGGCCATGATGCGATCAACCGACGTCATCGCCGAGGATATGTAGGCCAGCGCCGACAACGTATCTGCACTGTGCAACGCGGTTTCCACATGCCCGGCCCAACGCTCTGCCGACAGGGCGCTTTCGTGCAACTTCGCAATCAGATTGGCGGGACGCTTCTGCGATGACAGCCCATAGCGCTGCTGGATCAGATCCGGCAACGGAGTATTGTCGACAAGGATCATCTCATCCGTTGCAAGCTGACGTGCGTGATCGCGCATGGCGGCAATCGCATCGACAAAGATCGCGGTTTCAGCTTTCATAGATCGCATTCCCCTGCATGACCGGCCTGCGAAGTCGCCCGAGTCGCAGACACAGGCGCACGGTCGTTCCAGTCGGTATGAAGATATTGCCGCATCTGGGATTCCGGAATAGCGGGGCGACCGGGGATGTAAACCTGCTCGCCGCCGCCTCGCAGCATTTTCGTCGGATCAACATCGGAGATTTGTGGCGCAATCGTGCCGACCAAGCCAGCAGGCGGCGGCGGAACTGCGGCTGAGACATAGGCTCCGCCCTCATTCCATCCGTTCAGGACGGCGTCGCGCGATCGCCATGCCGCCTCGTCGGATGGAGGTTCGGCCCGGCTCCAGAACGATCCGTTAATCTTTTCCGGGCCATCTATTACGCGATACAGAGTCCGCGGCGACTCCGAAAAGTTCACGACAGTCGGTTTGGTCGAGAACGTCTTCAACATGTCTGTGGCCCGGCCGCCTACGTCTTGTTGCAGAAATGTTCGCAGTTCGGGTGTCAGTTTGGGGTCGGCCAGAAGCTCAGTGCGCCAGCGCGCCGACCGAACGCCGCTGTCGACCATCCACCGCTTTGTCGCATCATCAATCGGCTCTGCCCCGGCCTCAAGCGCGTTCTTGTCAAAGCCGATCCGGGCCATCGTTTCCTGCCAGCTTTCAAAGCTTTGGCGGGCCATCACAGTCGCGCGGCGCACGACGATGCTTTGGTGCGGCAGCAGGCGCCAGGCCTTGGTTGCGTATTGGCCGATGCCGCGCGCGATACGGGCGCTGATTTCTGCGGCAACTTCATCAAACTTCTGCCGCGCCATGCCGCGCACTGTCTCGATGCTGGCCAACAGGTCGGTCATGCCGAACCGGCGCGCTTGGGCGGCGCAATCGTCCAGAAACTCATCAAATTTGGCCGCCACCTCGGCCACTTTGCCGGCAAGCCCTTCGCCCAGTTCCTTGACGAAGCGGTAGCCGTTGATCCGCGCAATTCCGGTCCTGTGCAAGGCCCGGTTGATGTAGACCAGCAGGCGGCCCATCTCGCCCGCGTTTTTCCAGATGATCTTGATCACTCCCTTTGCCAGCGACCCGAGCGAGGGAACAAGACCGATCAGGCAGGCAAATACCCCGACCCAAACGCCAATTTCCGTATAGCGTCGATCCCAGAGCAGGGCTTTGCCATTGGCAACCAGATCGCGCGCATCGGCAACCTGATCAATGCCGGGCACGGCGGTGACAATGGCGTTCGTCACAATCTGCCCGGTGGTCATATCGTCGTTGAAATCGCCCATCGCGACGTTGCCGACCCATGCTGCACCATCGCCAACTGCGCGGCCCGCCGACACGACGCCATCGGCGGCCCATTCCAGCCAGCCCCGTTCATCCTTGACCGGCGCAGGTTCGGTAAAGGGCACGGGCTCGGTCGGATCATCAAAAAAGAAAACCTCGACCGGGCCATCGTGGCCACCCAGATCGACATGCACAAAATTGTGTGACGCACTGGGGCCGATGCTGACAACGCCTTCATGCAGGACCGTCCCGCCTGGCTTGCCGCCGTTCGGGGTCTGCACAACGAAGGTGGCATCCGTAACCGGATCGCCTTCTGTGTATTCATAGCGGACATGAACCCAGTTGCCCTCGTGGCACCGCACGCAGCCCCCGCCGACGGCCTGTCCGTGCTGCGAGGATGCTTCCGCTTGTGTGGCGGCGAATTCACCCTGGCTTCTATCAGCCATTTGCAGGGCGGTCCAGCGCGTCAGCGCGACGGTTCATCTCTGACAAAATAAAATCCTCGAAATGCGCTAACTCAGTGAACACGGATCGCATTCTGTCGTGCAATGGGTCAACCAGAAAGTGTGGCCCATAAAGACAGGCCAGAACATAATGCGCCCGAATTTTCAGCGTATCCGAGCCTAGAGCCAGCAGGCCGGCCTTGATTTGCTGGTCGTGGCACAACTGGATGAAGGCGTTGACCTGCGTCTGATTGGAAAAGCCCCAGTCCGGCCGCAGCAGCCGCCCCAACCAGACCGCAAGCGAATCCGTCGTGGCAAACGCGCCCTGCAGTGCAGAGCGTGCCTTGACGGTCCCCGCTGCACCGCTGACCAGCACGAAAAGAGGGCCGCTCGTCAGCACTTCTTCAAAACGCTTGGCGCTGACCGCATGAAAACGCGCTTTCGTGAGATGAGACTCGGCCCACCCGGAATGGCGCGGGTCGCGAAAGAGATTGGTCCCGAAGAAAAGCGCGCAGGACGCAAGGCGCGCCAGATCGCTTCGCCGCTCAAATCCATGCGGGGCAAGGTCAGACACGATCTGCCGGATCATCGCTGCGATGGGTGCCGCCTCGGAAATACCGAGTGCCGCGGCCTGCCTGGGGGCCGAAGTGATCAGGCTTTGGGCGAATTCTGCAGCAAATCTGTCTTCGACATTTGCATCGAACGCCTGCCGGTAGGCCGCGCGCAGAACGAACGGCTTGCGCTCCGGCTGTTCGGCCATGGCGTTCTTCACAACCCAGGTCTCAGAGGGTGTCGGCACGATGAAACTGTGGATTGGCGTCCCATCACGCAAGAAAAGGAACCGCGCAAGATCAGATGGATGATCAGCAAGAACACGCAAGACGGCAAGCAGGCTTTTCGGCTCCCAGAAGCGGAAATAGAACCACTTTCCCTCGGGGTCCTGCACCCGAACGAAGCTGCGGAAATGCCGGACAAGTTCGCCCGGTGATGCGCTGGTCCGCAGATAAACGGCGGGCGCGCGATCCCAATGATCCCATGCGTTGTCGCTTTGTGTCATCAGACGTTGTAAGAAACGATCATCCGGAGACAGTTGCAGAATATACGGGGCGACGTCGGAAAGCTCTGTCGCGGCCTCTCCGAAGAAAAGGCTTTCGCAGGGGGTCGGAGCCACCGATTGCGGCCCGTCAAATTGCGCGATCCTCCCGGCATCCACGATCGCATAGCAGTGAAGCGGCGGTGCCTCGATTGCGTCACCATCAGCCGGCGCTTGCGGATCGGCGCTGAACGGTCTGAAGTCTCCGAAAAGTGGAAATTCAAGTTCGACGGGAGAATAGCGTTCCGGATAGGTATCGCGTTGCTCATCCAGTGGTGCGAAAGCGTCCAGCTTTTTGAAATCCAGACTCATATGGCTGCGTCGCGCGTGATTTCTGTCAAACTTTGGTTCCGAGACTACGGCAGGATCGTGTACTGGCTGAATTTGAAAACCGGATTTGGCTACGGGTCACTTTTGAGGTTGTTTACAAAAAAACTCATGAAAGGCAATGCGCGTTTTGCCAAGGAACAGGAGGCATGGGTTAAAGTTGATGATCGCTTTTCCCGTGGCATCTTTGGCCTTCATCATGAAATGGCTTCCTTTTCGTTGGTTGACCATGCAGCCCTGTGCGGAACAGCACCATCGGGCGCAAAAAGCCATCTCTTCACACCAATTGCAGATTACCCTAGTCAGATCGGTCGGACGTTTGCGAGGACCCCTCGGACAACCCTTCTGCGGCACGCGCTGTAAAACGGTGCACCCGTTCCGGATCAACCGGGTTCCACCAGACACCGCCCACTTTCAACGACGAGGCGACAATCACCCCGTTGGTGCGCGACAGGATCGACACGATGTTGTCTTCGGTGACACCCGACCCGACCAGAACCGGCAGATGCGTCGCGGCAGCGATTTCGTCGATTTCCTCGGGGTTGGCGGAATGTCCGGTGCGCTGACCCGTCGCAATCACGCAATCCGCATCGAAGAAAGCCAGGTCGCGGGTCAGTTCTGCCACCGACCGATCTGCGACGATGGCATGGCTGCCGTGTTTGACATGCGCATCGGCAAAGATGCGCACCGTCTCGGCTCGCAACAGCGACCGATAGCGCAGCGCTTCGCCTGCGCGACCCTCCATGAAACCCTCATTGGCGACATAGGCATTGGCCCATTGATTGACCCGGATAAAGGCAGCGCCACCCGCCACCGCCGTGGCAAGGGCCGGCAAGGGGGCGTTCGCCAGCACATTGATGCCCACAGGCACGCCCGTAGCCCGCCGCACACGGTCTGTTACCACCGACAGAAAGGCAGGCGTCTCGGGCCCGATATCTTCAGGTTTCAAGAATGGAATATCGCCGTGGTTCTCGATGATCAGCCCGTGCAGGCCGCCCGCCACCAGCGCTTCGGCATCGCGCAGGCAGGCGTCATACAGGCTTTCGACGGTTGCGTCGCGATAGCGCGGTGCGCCGGGGAAGGGCGGGCAATGGATCATTCCGATCAAAACCTTTTCCCGCCCGAAGATTTCGCCTATCGCCCCTGAACTGCGGTTGGATATGGTTTGCATCAGAAGACCTTCCGGATGGAGTACGGCTGCACCATGCGCGCCTTTGTGATTGGAAACGTGGCACTGGACGAGGCGCTGAGTGTCGACGACCTGCCGGTGCGTGGCACGTCGATCCACGGCACAGCAAGCCAGATTGATCTGGGGGGCAAGGGGGCCAACCAGGCGATCGTGCTGGGGCGTGCGGGGTTGGACTGCCGGTTTGCCGCACCCGTGGGCACGGACAGCCGGGCAGAGGATATCCGCCGCAGGCTGGCAGCCGAACCGGTAACGGTTGATTTTGTGCCAATCGAGGGGGTGGCAAGTGATCTGTCGATCATCCTGCGCACCCCGTCAGGTGACAACGCGATCATCACTACCAATGCTGCCGCGACGGGCCTGACAGAGGCAACGGTGCACAGCGTGATGGCGGGGGCGCGCCCCGGCGATCTGCTGGTGATGCAAGGCAACCTTTCGGCTGACGCCACGCTTGCCGCGTTTCGCCGGGCGCGGGCGATGGGGATGCAGACGGCACTGAACCCCTCGCCGCTGCGTCCGTTCTTTGCGCAGCTTTGGCCGTTGGTCGATCTGGTTTTCCTGAACGAAAGCGAAGCCGCAACCCTTGGCGGTACTGCGGCACTTGGGGCGGCTGGCGTTGCGCAGATCGTGCTGACGCTGGGGTCGGCGGGGGCACACCTGATCACGCCGGATGGCAGCGTGACCGTTCCGGCGCAGCCCTGCACCGTCGTTGATACCACCGGTGCCGGTGATTGTTTCATGGCGACCGCTCTGGCGTCATCCGCGCTTCGGGGCAAGCCCATGGATGCCCGCGCCCTGCGCCATGCGGCGGCGGCGGCGGCCATTACCGTGTCACGTCCGGGCACAGGTGCGGCCCTTCCGACGCAGGCAGAACTGGCGGCCATCCTGAGCGAGCCGTGACAGCAGCTGTCAGCCACGGCCATGCGCCAGCCAGCCCAAGAGGTTTTTCCAAAGCGTGCCATAGCCGTGCCATGCGCAAAAGGCGGGTGACAGCCAGTGCGGCCCGATGTCGGATGTCCACGCCGCCGTCCGCCCCTTGCCGAACCCGCCCAGAACCAGCAGCGGATGGCCGCCCTGAGCCAGGGGTATCCGCGCAAGAACCTGCGCGCCGGGGCGGACTTCCACCTCGTTCACGCCCAGAACAAACGGCCAGTCACCATCCAGCCCCGCCATCACGGGGTGACCCGGTTCCAGCACCTCGGCCACGCTGCCTTCGGGCATTTCCACCCGGTCATCCCAAGGGTGGCAGGTGACGGGCAACACATCCTCGACCGGCGTGTTGCGCCAGCGTGCCTTGCCGTCGATGCCCTGAAAACTGAAATACCCGCCCACCATCAAAAGCCCGCCGCCACGTTCCACCCATGCCTTGATCAGGCGCAGCCGGTTTGGCACGGTCTGCGACCGAAGCCACACGGCGGGCGGCAGCAGGAACGAATTCGCCCCGATGTCGGACAGGATGATCACGTCATAGGCATCCAGGCCTTCCATCTCGAACGGGAAATTCTCGACCGCGTCATGGGCGGTCATATAGGTCAGATCGAATTCTGTTCCCTTCAGTGCTGCCACCAACGGCTCGGCGCCCAGATGGAAGGTGACGCTGCCGAACTGGTCAAAGCCCTTGTAATGAGTGGCCGAAGACACCCAGCTTTCGCCTACCAGAAGTACCTTGGTCGTCATGGCAATTCCCTTCCTCGCAACTTAAACAGCCGCATCAAAGACGCGCCGCGGATTGGTGGTCAACAGGCTGTCGCAGGACGCGGCATCCATTCCGTGCCGCGCCAGACGGGGCAGAAAGTGGCGTATCACAAAGGCATAGCCGTTTCCGCCATAGCGCGTCAGCATCATCTTGATGAACACGTCTTGCGACAACAAAATCCGGTCAAGATGCCCCGCATCGGCCAGCCGCAGGATTGCGCGCGCCACATCGTCATCGCCGGGGCATTGGACCTGCTGATCGGCATAGAAGTAATCCATCCCGATCATGTCGAATTCGATGAACGCGCCGCGTTCCGCGATGGTGCGCTGATAGTCCCAGTCATCGAACGACGGGTTCATGTGGCACAGAACGGTGTGGGCAAGATCGGCCCCCTCTGCCTCCACCATGTCCAGCACGCGGTGGCCAAGGCGGAACCAGCCCGGCAGATGCACCATCAGCGGCAGCCCGGTGCGCACCTGCGCGCGCGCAGCCCCGCGCAGCGATTTTTCCTCATCCGCCGTGAAATCAGACGACACGCCAATCTCCCCGATCAAGCCGATCTTCGCGTCGGTGCCATCCGTGCCGTGCAATGCCTCGGCCACGATCTGATCGGCAATATCATCGACCGAAAGCCGCGCCACGTCACCCGGCATCGACGAGGCAAGGTAGTAGCCCGCCCCCATCACGATGTTCAACCCCGTCCCGGCCGCGATCCGGCGCAGTTTCACCGGGTCACGCCCGATGCCACGGCAGGTCGGGTCCACCACCGTGCGCCCGCCCGCCTTGGCAAAGGCCCCGATCTCCTCGATACACAGATCCAATTCGTCCAGCGCGATGTTGTGCTTGTTCACAAACGGGTCTTGCCGCAACTCGGACAGGATTTCGATGCGCACCGGCCCCTCTGCCAGATGCTGGCGCGCGGGGTCTTTCGGCGCGTTCCACCAGCAGGAACAATCGTTTTGCAGGTGTTCGTGCATCAGCGTCACACCAAGATCGGCGCTGTTGATGGGGCCATTGACCGTCATCACCAGACCAGACCCGACATGCGCCGGTGACAGTTCCGTGGTCATTTCGGTTTCCTTCCAAAGCGAAAGCCACCGCTGAACAGTTTGGTGTTCATCCAGATCGCCAGCAGGATGATCGTCCCCGTCACGATCTGGGTGAAGAAGGGCGAGATATGAACAAGGATCAGCCCGTTGCCGATAACCGCAATGGTCATCGTGCCCAAAACGGTGCCGATCATGCTGGCCTTGCCCCCCATCAGCGACGTGCCGCCCAGAACGACGGCCGCAATGACCTGCAGTTCAAAACCGACCGCTGCGTTGGATGACCCCGACCCCAGCCGTGCCGCAATCAATAGGCCCGCAATGGCGCAGGCGACACCCGACACGATGTAGACCGATGTTACCGTCCATAACGCGGGCATGCCGACGCGCCGCGCCGCCTCCATGTTGGAGCCCACAGCCACGACCTGCCGCCCATAGCGCGTGCGCGCCATGACGACAAACCCAAAGATCGCCACCAGGATCGAGATCAGCGCGGGCACCGGAAAGCCCGCAAGCGTTCCGCGCCCCAGCCAGAAAAAGCCGGGCACATCCGTGATCGGGATCGAATAGCCTTCGGTCAGATACAGCGCATAGCCGCGCAGGATCGACAGCCCGGCAAGGGTGACGATAAAGGCCGGGATGCCCTGATAGGCGATGAACCAGCCCTGAATGGCCCCGATCACCCCGCCCAGCACCATCATCAGAACAAGAACGGTGATCCAGCCCATCCCCGACGCCAGCGCAATCGCCGCGACGGCATTGACCAGCGCCACGGTCGACCCGACCGAAAGATCGATGCCTGCCGTGGTGATCACCAGTGTCATCGCCACGGCGACGATCAGCACCGGGGCCGCCTGCCGGACGATGTTCAGCAGGTTCCCGGCGGTAAGAAAGGTGGATGTCAGCAGGCTGAACAGCACCATGCAGGCCACAAAGAACACCGCAATCGATAGCACCTGTGCGTTCTCCGAAATGAAATCAGCCAACGCAGACCCCTTGGCGCGTTCGGAATAGGCGGCCATCAGTGCGCCCCCTTGCCAACAATCAGATCGACCAGTTCTTGCAGGTTCGTCTCGCCGATCTGGCGTTCGGCGACCTTGGTGCCTTCATACATCACGGCAATCCGGTCGCAGACGCGGAACAGATCCTGCAGGCGGTGCGTGATCAGTACCACGCCCACGCCCCTGGCCTTGACCCGGTTGATCAGGGCCAAAACCGCCTCAACCTCGGCCACGGCAAGCGCCGAGGTCGGCTCGTCCATGATCAGCACGCGCGGCTGAAAACTGGCGGCCCGCGCGATGGCGATGGCCTGCCGTTGGCCCCCCGACAGCTTTTCAACCTTGGCGGTCAGGCGGGGGATGCGGATTTCCAGCGCGTCCAGCATCTGCCGCCCCTCGGTCAGCATGCGCTTCTGGTCCAGAAAAGGGCCGCGAGTCAGTTCACGCCCCAGAAAAAGATTGCCCACGACATCGACATGGTCGCACAGGCTCAGGTCTTGAAATACCATCTCGATGGCTCGGGCGCGGGCATCGGACGGGCCCGAAAATCGCACAGGTTCGCCGTCGACACGGATCGTTCCGGCATCGGGAATGTAGGTGCCCGACATCACCTTGGACAGGGTCGATTTTCCGGCTGCATTGTCGCCGATCAGGCCCAGACATTCGCCGGGCATCACATCCAGATCAACGCCCCGCAAGGCCTGATGCGACCCGAAGGTCAGGCTGATGCCCCGCAACGATACCAGCGGCACGGCCCCCCGCGTGTGCGGGAGGGGGTTGCCCCCTCCCACAGCGGGCGCTTCGGCGTGAAGCGCCGTTTCGGTCATTTGAACATGGACCGGAAGTCGTCAACATTGGCCTTGGTCACGATGGTCACGGGAACCGCGATGTTCCGTTCAACCGTGCCGCCGTCGGTGATGGTTTTAAGCGCGTCAACTGCAGCGCCGCCCATACCTGCGGGGTCTTGCTGGATCACCGCCTCGACATAACCTGCGTCAATTCCGGCCACCGCCGATGCGGTCAGATCCCAGCCAAAGACCTTGACATCGGCCTGCCGCCCCTGACTTTCGACTGCCGCCACGGCACCCAGCAGGGCCGGTTCGCCGGTGGCATAGATCGCGGTCATGTCGGGGTTCGCCGTCATCAGGTTTTCAGCCGCGGCCAGTGCGGTATCCTGCACGTTCTGGCCATCGACGGTGCCAGCCATGGTGATGCCTTCAACGCCTGTCAGAACACCCTCGAACCCATCCTTGCGCAAGTTTTGGATAAAGGAATTCAGCGCACCCACGACACCGATCTTGGCGCCGCCAGCGCCCTTTGCGTATTCGACAAAATAGGCACCAAGGTCCGCACCCGCCTTGCCGTTATCTACCCCGATCACCGCCGACTGCTTGCCGTCTTCGGGCAGGATGGCGTCAATGGCAACAACCGGAATACCCGCCGCCACCGCCTGATCGACCGCCGGCATGATGCCGTTCACATCAATCGCCACAATCGCGATGCCGTCCACACCTTCCTGAATATACGTCTCGATGGCGCTGTTCTGGGCCGCCGGATCGTTGTTGGCGTTGAAGATCACAAGGTCTACCCCGGCGGCATCCGCTGCCTTTTGCGCGCCTTCGTTCATCTGGTTGAAGAACAGGGCCTGCTGGTTGATCTGGACAAGGGCGAACGTCTTTTTGTCCTGTGCCATGCCGGGCACCGCCGCCAAAAGAACGGCCGAGCCAAGAACAAGGCCAAGGCCTCGCCGTGAAAGCGCTGTCAGTTTTGTCGTGGTCATTTTGTGTCCCATCTGTTGGAAGTTGCTATTCAGGACCGGATCAGCGGTGCAACGGAATTCCGCGTGATCAGGGTGACAGGCAGTATCTCCTCTGACGGAAGATTTGCGGGGTTGGTCCAGTCGGTATCCAGAAGCAGGGCAAGGGCACGCACGCCCAACGCCCGGACCGGCTGGCGCACCGCTGTCACGGCGGGTGCGAAAAGATGCAGCGGGCCGACATCGTCGAAACCGACAAGCGAAAGATCGTGCGGCACACGCATGCCCACGGCGTTCAGAACTTCCAGCACGCCGATCGTGATTTCATCGGAGGTTGCGAAAACTGCGGTCGGACGCTGGTCTTCGGCCAGCATGCGTTTTGCCGCCACCCGCCCGAATTCGGCCAGATACTCGCCCTCATAACGTGCGATCTGAACGTCCTGGCCCCAAACCTCGATCATCGCGCGCCGGAATCCGGCAAACCGGCGCTTGCCGCTGAGCATGGTGTCGGCTCCGCCGATGAACAGCACCCGGCGATGCCCGGCTTCGGCCAGATGCCGCCCCGCCAGATAGCCGCCCTGATCATTGTCGCAAAACAGCTTGGGAGCAGACGTTCCCGCCACATCCTCATCCAGAATCAACACCTGACCACTGGCGTTGATGGCGGCGGCAAGGGTTCCGTCATCGGGATGGTTCGTCACGAAGATCAGACCGTCAACCTGATTGCGCCGGACCGCTTGCAGATATGAAAGTTCGCGTTCCCGCCGGTTCAGGGTTGCATGCAGGGTCAATCCCAACCCGCGCCGGTCTGCCTCGGCCTCGACCGCTGCGACGAGGGTCGCAAAGAACGGCGTGGCAATATCGGGAATGACCAGACCGATCGTATCGGACCGCCCCCGACTAAGCCTGCGCGCATGGGGATTGGGCAGATAATTCAGCGTAAGGATTGCCTGCTCGACCGCCGTGCGCGTCCGCTCTGGCAGATCAAGTGACCCGTTCAGAAAGCGTGAAACCGTTGTCACGGACACACCGGCCGTTTGCGCCACATCCTTCAGGCTTGCCACTGCCATCGGCCAATCCCAACACGTGAATCGGTTTACTAAACCGCTTTACAAGATCAGCATATTGGATGTCTGCGAGTCAATGATATTTGAGAGAGTCTGAACAGCAGGGTGCAAAGAGCCCTGTAATATCACCGGACCCATCTTCTTTTGCTAATCCGCGCGCCGCACAAGGTGTGGGCAACGACGCAAGGCGACGGGTGATGCGACTGTTGCGTCAAATCGTTTCAACGGGCCAATCGGCAGCTTTGGGCCTGACCTGGTTTCACAACCAGTTCAGCCGCGCTTTCCCCGTGCCTTGGTGATCTTGTTTCCACGGGGCCCGGTCTGAACGGGAGAGTTGGCCCGGTTTTCCTCAACAAGTTTGCGCCACCGCTCAAGGCGCGCCGGGTCAAGGGTTCCAGCCGCAACCGCCGCCTGAACCGCGCAGCCCGGTTCATGGTCATGCGTGCAATCGGCAAAGCGGCAGTCCGGCGCAAGGTCGACAATCTCGGCAAAGAGGACATCCAGCCCCGCCGCCACCTCGCCGACTTGCAATGTGCGCATTCCGGGCGTGTCGATCACCCAGCCGCCGCCCTGTATGGCATGCAACGAACGCGACGTGGTGGTGTGGCGCCCCTTGGCGTCGGCCTCGCGGATGCTGCCGGTTGGTTGCATCTCATCGCCCGTCTTGGCCGAAAGCGTGTTCAGCAGGGTTGATTTCCCGACCCCTGAAGACCCGATAAGGGCAACGGTCTGCCCGGGACCGCACCATTGCGCCAAAGGCAGCGCCGCCTCAGGCGCTGTTGCATTCAGCACGACAACATCCAGACCGCGCTGAAGAGCCGCCGCCTGCTGTTGGTACGCTGTGCTGTCGGCGGTTTGGTCGGCCTTTGTCAGAACGATCACCGGGTTCGTGCCCGCCTCATTCGCAAGCGCCAGATACCGCTCCAGCCGTGCGGGGTTGAAGTCGTTGTTGCAGGACGTGACGATGAAAAGCGTATCCACATTCGCTGCGATCAGTTGCAGTGCGCGGCCGCCTTCGGTGTGGCGCTGCAAAAGGGTCTTTCGATCCAGCCGCCGCACAAGCATGTTCGTCTCAAGCTCCATAAGAGCCCAATCCCCAACCGCAAAATCCGTGGTGTTGAAAGATGCCGGAAGGTTCAGCCGCACTTGGCCGAATTCGGTTTCGCCCGTCAGTCTTGACCGATGGACGGTCGCTATGCGCGTCGGGGAAAGATGCGTCTCGTCAGGCCCGATCTGATCACCAAAATACGCCGACCAGCCAAGGGCGTCCAGGGAGAGCGGTGTCTGTTCGGATGAAGGGATCACGACACCTTGCATGGCCGCAGCATCGAAACGTTTCAACCCTTTTCGTACAGGACGCCGTCTTTGGTGATCACCGGATCGGTCGCGACTACCATTTCCGTCCCGAATGGCCGGATCTTTGTCCGCTTCCAGGTTTGTCTGGAAGACGCATGTCAACACCCCCTTCACAGCGTCGAACGGCTGCAAGGGCCGAAAGCGACCGAACACGCCGGGCCGGGTTGCGCGACCAGAGGTGCATTGACCGATGGTGGCGCAGGTTACAGGCGTCTTTTTCGGTATTTGCTGTATTGTGTGTCGGCCAGCACGCCAATCAGAATGACCGAGCCAGTGACTGCAAAGTTCAGCGACGACGGGATGCCGAGCAGGTTCACCAGATTTTGCAGCACTTGCAACAGCACGGCACCCAGTACGACGCCGACAATCGACCCCTCGCCACCCCGCAGAGAAAATCCACCCAAGACGGCGGCGGCAATCGCGTAGAGTTCGTAAAAGTTGCCGTGCGACGACGGCGAGATGGATTTGGTGTACATCGCAAAATAGACTGCAGACAGCGAGGTCAGCAGACCGCAAATCACGTAGGCCATGACAATCACGCGCTGAGTGGGGATGCCGGAATAGCGCGCCGCCTCCTCATTCTTACCCACCGCTTGCAGATAACGGCCAAAGACCGACCGGTGCAGCACGACCCACATCACCGCGCCGATCACCAGCATGGCCATGAACGACACCGGCACCCCCGCGATGCGGCCGATGGTCATCTGTTCCAAGGTGGGAAAGGTCTGGCCAAACTTGAACCCTGCTGTGGCGTCAGCGGTGTAAAACCGCGCGGCACCACGGTAGATCAACAGGCCACACAGCGTGACGATAAAGGGTTGCAGGTCCAGCCGGGTGATCATCAATCCGTGCAACAGCCCGATCAGTGCGCCCAAGCACATGATCAGGATCAGAACCACCGGCCAGGGCAAGCCAAAGTTCACCAGCAGATCGACGAACAGCACCCCCAGCAGGCAGATGATCGAGCCGACCGACAACTCGATGCCACCGGTCATGATGACCACGGCCTGTCCTATGGCGACAATGCCGAACAGGCCAATCAGGTTAGCCGTGTTGGCAAGGTTGATCGGTGACAGGAACAGCGGGTTTTTGATGGCCACCGCAGCACTGACGATCAGGATCAACAGCAGCAGTCCGATATCCTTTTTGGTCATGTCGCCCCGTCCTCTGTTTCGCGCGAGACGGCCAGTTGCATGACCGCGTGTTCGCTGAGTTCTGTTCGTTGCAAGATGCCATTGATGCGGCCTTCGTGCATGACCGCCACCCGGTCTGATACGCCGATGACTTCCTCCATGTCGGACGAGATCATCAGGACTGCGATGCCGCTGTCAGCCAGGCGGCGCAGCATCAGGTAGATTTCCTGTTTTGCGCCCACGTCGATGCCCCGCGTCGGCTCGTCGCAGATCAGGACGCGCGGCGACAGCGACAGCCATTTGGCCAGCACGACCTTTTGCTGGTTGCCGCCGGACAAGGTGCCCGCCCGCACGGCGACATCGGCGGCGCGGATGTCGAGTTCGCCCTTCATCCGCTGACCGGTCGACTGGATGCGTCCGGCCTGCACCATCCCCGCCCGCGCATGGGCGGGAAGGCTGGCCAGAACGACATTTTCAGCAATCGGCAGATCGAGCAACAGACCGGTTTGTTTGCGATCCTCGGGCACCAGAAAGATGCCTGCGGCAATCGCCTTGGCCGGGTCTCCCGGCGGCACGGGTTGACCGTTGACCCGGACCTGACCCTGCAATGGGCGGTCAATGCCAAACAGTGCGCGGGCCAGTTCCGTTCGGCCAGAGCCGATCAGGCCGGCCAGACCCAGAATCTCGCCTTGGCGCAGGGTCAGATTGACCTGTTCTACGGGCCATGCGGCGGTGGTCAGAGCCATCGTCTCAAGCACCGGAAGGGCGCTGGCTGCGGCTCTGGGTGGAGTGTACAGCGATTTCAGGTCGCGCCCGATCATCAACTGGATCATCGCTGCCGGGCTGATGTCGGCCTTGGCCAGATGACCCGCCAGCCGACCGTCGCGCAGAGCCACGATGCGGTCGGCGCAGGCGGTCAGTTCGTTCAGGCGGTGGGTAACAAAGATCACGCAGACGCCCCGGGCCTTTAAAGTGCCGATCACCTCCAGCAAACGCTGCGTTTCGGACATGGTCAGGCTGGAGGTCGGTTCGTCCAATATCAGCAGGCGGGCGTTTTGCGACAGGGCCTTGGCGATTTCCAATATTTGCCGCGCTGCGATGGACAGCGCCGAGACTGGCGTGGTGGGGGTGAATTCTGCTCCCAGCATATCCAGAAAGGGCTGGACCATGGCAGCCATCTTTTTGCGATCCACCAACCGCAAGGGGCCACCCATCAGCGGTTCGCGACCGATAAAGACGTTGGCGGCCACATCAAGATTGTCGAACAGGTTCAGTTCCTGATGAACAAAGGCAATACCCGCCGCCATCGACTGGCCCACGTTCAAGGCGTCATGGCTTTGCCCGTCTATGGTGATGCGGCCGGAACTGGGTCGGATGACGCCGCCCAAAATCTTCATCAGCGTACTTTTGCCAGCGCCGTTTTCTCCGACCAGGCCAATGATTTCAGCGGGGGCGGCTTGCAGGGCCACGTGGTCCAGCGCTTGCACGCCGGGATAGGCTTTGCAGATGTCGGACAAGATCAGAAAGGGTTCGGCCATTGATCACCAATAAAATGAGGCCGATGCGGGAGAGCATCCCGCATCGGCCCAAGCCGCGATCAACCGCCGATCATGGCTTTCAGATCAGCCGAGAACTGGTCAACGTTGGATTTGTCGATCACCTTGGTCGGGATGATGATCAGGCCATCCGCCGGGACGCCCGATTTGTCGCCATTCAGATAGGCCGCCATCAACTTCATGCCCTGATAGCCCCATTCAAACGGCTGCTGCACGATAGTCGAGGAAAACGAACCTTCCTTGACGGCACCCAGGGTCACCGGATCTTCGTCAAAGGCGACGACGGTGATCTGGCTCAGTTTGCCTGCCGCTTGCAACGCTTCGTAGATCTTGGGTGGGTTGTAGCTGTAGAAACCCACCATGCAGGTGATCTCGGGGTTGGCGGCTAGAACGTCATCGACGTTGGACCGGGCACGCGCGAAATCGACATCATCGCCGCGCACGTCGACCAATTCGATGTTGTGCCCTTCGATAGCGGTTTTAAAGCCGGCGATCCGCTCTTTGGCGTTGTCGGCATCAAGAAAGCCGACAAAGCCCATGCATTTGCCGCCTGAAGGAAGTGCCTTGACCATCTCGGCCCCGGCTTGCTCACCGGCGAGGGTATTGGACGACCCCAGATAGGCCACGCGGTTGGATTGCGGCGCATCCGAATCGGTGGTGAACAGCGGGATCTGGGCCGCAATTCTGTTGAACGCGTCGATCGAGTTCTTGGGGTCGGCGGACGAGATCATGATGGCATCGGTGCCAGCGGCGGCAAGATCATCCATCAGGGCGTTCTGCAGTGCGGCTGTGCCTTGGGCCGGATAGCGGAACTGCAACTCGTAGCCATCGCCAAGTTCCGCCTGCGCCTTGGCGACGCCAGCTTCAGACAATTTCCAGAAGTCTGATGCCGCGTTGACGATAAAGGCGAGTTGCTTCTTTTCCTGCGCCAAGGCCTGCGTCGCCCCAAGCGCAAGCATCGCCGTAATGGCGAGACCAGCGGTCTTGTTCATTTCTGTCCTCCCAGACATATGTAGCGCGAGCTTAATTGGTCCTGGCCCTTATGCCCGCTGATAAAAGTTCACATAGTTGCTAATATTAGTCAACTCATTATCATGGGTCGCGACTTCAGGGAGCATGGACAAGTGACGACAGGACCAAAGGCGACGATGATGGATGTGGCCGCCAAGGCTGGTGTGTCGCAGGCCACGGTGTCGTTGGTGATGAACGACAGTCAGGGCGTGCGGCTATCGGACGCGACGCGCAAGCGGGTGCTCGCGGCTGCCCGGGAGCTTGGCTATGAACTGATCAGGCGCGTGCCACGGCAGGCCACAACCGACAAGACGGCCATTGGCCTAGTGGTGGACGAGTTGTCGACAGACCCGTGGATGGCGCTGGCCTTTGACGGGGTGCGCGAAAAAGCGTGGGAATTTGGGCTGACGGTTCATCTGGGAGTGACGCGGGGCGACCGAGGGATGGAAGACCATGTGCTGGGCATGATGCGCCAGCAACCCTTGCTGGGGTTGATCTATGGCACGGTTCTGACGCGGCGCGTCACCCCGGCGCAAACCCTGTTCGATCACCCGTCGGTGTTGTTGAATTGCTATGACGAAGAACGGCGTCTGCCCTCGGTTCTGCCAGCCGATCTGCTGGGCGGGCGCACCGCGACCGAACGGTTGCTGCGGGCGGGGCATCGACGCATCGGGTTGATCACCGGGCAGACCGGGGTTGAGGGGGCGAGCGAGCGTTTGCGTGGATATCGGCAGGCGCTGGCCAGCAGGGACATCGGCTTTGACCCCAAGCTGGTTTACCCAGGCAACTGGCAACCCGATTCGGGATTTTCCGGGACCAAGGTTTTGATGGCGCAGGCAGCACCACCTACGGCGATTTTTTGCGCCAATGACCTGATGGCGGTTGGCTGTCTGGAGGCGCTTCGCGAACTGGGCCTGTCGATCCCGGGGGACGTGGCGGTGATCGGTTTTGATGACCGCGAGATCGCGCAATACACCAGACCGCCGCTGACCACGATGATCCTGCCGCATTATGACATGGGCGCCACTGCGACCGAAATCCTGATCGACCGGGCCAACCGCATGTCGGCGAGGCCCGAGCAGTTGAAGGTCGAATGTCCTGTGGTAGAGCGGCAATCTGTTGGGCCGGAATTGGTGGATTAGGGGCGGTTTGCAAAGGGGAAACGATGCAGATTCTGGTAACGGGTGCGACGGGCAAGGTGGGCCGGGTCCTGATTGACGCTTTGGCACGGTTAATGCCAGAGGCGGGGATCACGGCGCTGTGCCACAACCGCATGTTGCCCGAGACAGCCAGTTTGCGGGTCTTGCGCGGATCGCTGTCTGACCGCGCGGTGTGTCGGGCTGCTGTGGAGGGGGCGACGCATGTCGTTCATCTGGCCACAGTCAAGGAAACCCTGGATGACGCGATGGATGTGGCGGTCAAGGGACTGTTCTGGCTGTTGGAAGAGTTCCGGCAAAGCCCGGATGCCCAGCGGTTCATCCTGATCGGCGGCGACGCCGGGATTGGCCATTTTGTGCATCAGCACACAGCCCCCATCACCGAAGCCGCGCCGCATATGGCCTATCCGGGCTGCTATGCGCTGTCCAAGGTGCTGGAAGAGGTGATGGTGCAGCAATTCGGGGTGCAATACGGGCTGGACTGGTGCTGTCTGCGTGCGCCCTGGATCATGGAGAAGGACGATTTCCGTCACACACTGTCATTCGGCGATGACCTTTTCGGGGGGCCGGACTGGAAAACCATGGTCCCCCCCGAGGTGGCAGCGCAGGCGCTGCGACAGGGGGCAGTACCGCTGTTGACCGATGCCGAGGGCAGACCGATCAAGCGCAATTTTGTCCATGTCGATGATCTGGTATCGGCCATCCTTCTGGCCCTGACCGCCGCAAACGCACGGCAAAAGCTGTACAACATCAGCATGGATGAGCCTGTGGATTATGGTGAACTGGCCGCCTTGCTGCTGCGGACCCGCAGCTTGCCCTCGGTCCGCATCCGCAGCGAATTTGTCAGCAACTGGCTAAGCAACGCCCGTGCCAAGTTCGACCTTGGCTGGCGGCCCACCTATGATCTGGCCAGGTTGGTCGAGGCCGCATGGACCTACCAGCGCAGCGCCGACGACCCGCGCAAGGTATGGTATGAGGGGTGAACCCTCGTCAGGTCGTGGCCGCAATCCGGGCCGTCAGGGTGGTTGGTGTGACTTTGGCTTGGGTCAGAAAGGCAAAGTCGCGTGCCACGGCGGACACCAAGGCTGGCAATGCCACCGATCTGTGCCAAAATGCGGTCTCGGAGAGAAAGGTCCCGATCAGGGTTACGGCGGGCGCATCCATTGGCAAAGCTGCCACCAGGGCCAGCGTTTCTGGACCGTCGCGCGGTGGCAACTGGTCCGCGCCGCCATGCCGCCCGACGTAAAACGCCAGCCAAGCGGCCAGCGACAGCGACAATATCGGCGGCGGCGTTCCTGCGCGCTCAGTATAGGCCAACATCCGGTCCAGATTGCGGTCGCGGAATTTCGACAGGCCGTTCAGGCTGATGTCATACCAGCGGTGCTGCAGGTAGGGGTTGGCAAAGCGGCGCAGCACATCATCCGCAAATCCATCCAGATCGGCGGGGGGCAGCGGGACGAAGGGTTTGATCTCGCGGTCCAGAACCTGCCGCAGCAAGGCTGACAGGTCGGGGTCGCGCATCGCCTCGCCCACCGTCACCACACCGGACAGCAGGGCCAACGGGCACAGGGCGGTGTGCGCACCATTCAGGATTGCCACTTTGCGCAGACGGTAAGGGGCAGCATCGTGCACCTCAATTGTTCCGACGTCATGGTCGGCCAGCCGCAGTTTGGGGCGCGGGCGACCTTTCGGCGCTTCGATGACCAGCAGGTGATACAGTTCGGCCATCGTCAGGCAGGGGTCGTGGTAGCCCAGTTTGTCCTCGATTGCCGCGGCGTCTTGGCCGGGGTGGCCAGTGACGATGCGGTCAACCAGGGTGTTGTAGAACACATTCTCGTCGGCCACCCATTCGGCAAAGCCTGCTTCTACCTCCCATTCGGTAGCGTGGCGCAGGACAATGCTGCGCAGCGTATCGCCGGCATTGTCGGTCAGTTCGCAGGGCAGAAACTGCCATCCCTGACCGCGCAGGTGACCGAGCGCGCGCCACCGTTCCAGCAAAAGCCGCGTGACCTTGGCGGGAAAACTTACGGGCGGCGCATCCTGGGGAACCGTGCCGGGTTCATAGACAATCCCCGCCTCAGTGGTGTTTGATGCGACGATCTGTACCGCTGGATCACGCGACAGGGCCAGCACCTGATCCCACTCGACAGCACACGACAACTCGCCCAGAACCGAGGCCACGATGCGGGCTTCGGACCGCACCTGCCCTTGGCCGTCGAGCCCGCGTGAGACAACGGTGTAAAGCCCGTCCTGCGCATTCAGGGCCGACCCATGAGTTGACCCGATGGACCGTAGGATGATGATACCCCAATCGCTACCGGTGGCCTCATTCAGGTGGTCGATCTTCCAATCCAGAAAGCCGCGTAGAAAGTTGCCGCCGCCGAATTGCAGAATCCGCGCCTTTGGCCGGGTGCGCCCATTCAACTGCCTGGCCGATATCCGGGCAAGGTTCATAGTCAATCCCGGGGCTGGCGTTCGATGATGATCTTGAGCGTGTTGGCCCGGTTTTCCACCCAATAGGGCAGGGCAGTGGCAGCCTCGGTAAAGGGGATGATCCGGCTGATCAGGCTGTCGTTGGCGAGACCACGGCTTTCCAGATAGCGCACAACGGCGGCAAAATCCTCGGGCAGGGCGTTGCGGGACCCCATGATATCGAGTTCCTTGAGGTTGAAAAATTTTGTGTCATAAGTCACGGGCATTTTCGAGTAACCAACATAGACGACCCTTCCGCCATAGCCGGCGGCATCAATGGCGCGGGTAAAGGTTTCGGGCAGACCCACCGCCTCGATTACGACATCTGCACCTTCACCATCTGTCAGGGCGTTGATCCGGGAAAGCACATCCTCGGTCGCGGCGTCGATGGCGTGGCGGGCGCCAAACCCAAGGGCGAATTGTGCCTTGGTGCCAAAATCGACAGCAATCACCTCGGCCCCGAGCGTTACCGAACCGGCGATGGCGCCCATGCCGATCATGCCGCAGCCCAGCACCACAACGCGGTCGGCGGCGGTGATGCGGCCGCGGGCGACGGCGTGAAAGCCAACCGACAAGGGCTCGACCAGGGCCAGATGATGGGGGGCGAGGGTGTTGTTCAGGATCAGCTTTTCATGGCCGATGACGATGCGTTCGCAAAGTCCACCATCCTGCTGTACCCCCAGCGTGCGGTTGAACCGGCAGGCGTTGGTCTTGCCTTTGCGGCAGGAGGAACAGGTGCCGCAGGCGGTATAGGGCGTTACGATGACGCGGCAGCCCGGTGCGAAACGGGCCGGAACATCAGGCCCGACTGTCAGGATCACCGCGCCAATTTCGTGCCCCGGAATGCGCGGAAAGCTGATCAGCGGGTTCTGCCCGGTGAAGGTTGCAAGGTCCGATCCACACAAACCGATGTGGCGGATGTCCAGCAAAACCTGTCCTGGCCCGGGTATGGGTTCGGGCACGCCATGCAGGGAATTGCATCCCATTTTCTCGATCACAAGGGCATCCATGGCGCATTCCTTTGACGTATTGGCCGAATGGTCGGCTGTATCGGCCGCAGCATCTGCGTGGTGGATCACCACTGGTTGCTGCAACCTGTAGTGAAAATGCTACCGCCGTTCACCGGCGGAGTCACGATGTAGTAAGCGCCAGAGGTATGGGTACTGCACCCGGCCAAGGGCCCAACCTGCTCCGGAGTCGGATCAGCGCCTATCGAGCCATCCGGGCTGACCAATTTGCGTCGGTTTGCGCCCGCCGTGCCCAGCCCGCCAGTTCGCATTCAACCCGGCCCTGATCAGGCGTCATTGTCCGGATTAAATCCCAGAAGACGAAGCGCATTGATCGTTACCAGCACCGTTGCCCCCGTATCCGCCAGAATTGCCGGCCACAGGCCCGTCAGGCCCAGCACGGTCGTCACCAGAAAGACCCCCTTGAGGCCAAGGGCAATCGTCACGTTCTGGTGGATGTTGCCCATCGTCGCACGCGCCAGCCGGATTGTGGCAGGCACGTCCGTCACCCGGTCCCGCAGGATCGCGGCATCGGCGGTTTCCAGCGCCACATCGGTGCCCGATCCCATCGCGACGCCAACCGTTGCCTGCTTCAATGCGGGCGCATCGTTAATTCCGTCGCCCACCATCATGACGCCGCCTGCCTGCGCCATGTCGCGGATCGCGGCCAACTTGTCTTCGGGCAGCATCTCGGCCCGGAACTCGGTGCCAAGACTTTGCGCGATGGCCGCTGCGGTCCGGGGATTGTCGCCGGTCAGGATGGTCGGCGTGATGCCCAATGACCGCAACTGGCGCATGGCCAAAATCGCGTCGTCGCGCGGTTGGTCCCGCAGGGCGATCAGACCATGTGCCTCGCCGCCCTCGATCAGCACGACGACCGTCTTGCCTTCCGCCTCCAGCGCCGTCGCGCGGTGAACCCAATCATCCGGCAGCGCGCCCTGTGCAGCGGCAAAGCGCGGGCTGCACACCGTCAGCTTGCGGCCCTCGACCGTCGCCGACACGCCGTTGCCGATGATCGCCCGCGCGTCCGTCGCAGGCGGCAGATCGACCCCCTCGGCCCGCCGCAGGATGGCTTGCGCCAGCGGGTGGCTTGAGGCTCCCTCCACAGCCGCGGAAAGGCGGATGACCGCCGTCTCCGACATCTCACCGATCGGGGCAACATCGGTGATCTGCGGCTTGCCATGCGTCAGCGTGCCGGTCTTGTCGAAGGCGACCGCCCTGACCGAGGCCGCCGCCTCGATCACCGCGCCGCCCTTCAGCAGAAGGCCGCGTTTGGCCCCGGCCGACAGGGCGGACGCGATGGATGCCGGAACCGAGATGACCAGCGCGCAGGGGCAGCCGATCAGCAGAAGCGTCAGGCCGCGGTAGATCCACTTGTCCCACGCGGCACCCAATGCCAGCGGCGGCACCACGATCACAAGGGCCGCAAGTGCGACGATCAGCGGCATATACCAGCGGCTGAAGCGGTCAATGAACCGCTCGGTCGGGGCGCGGGCTTCCTCTGCCTCCTCCACCAGCCGGATGATGCGGGAAATCGTGTTGTCTTCCGCAGCCATGGTCACCCGGATGCGCAGCGCGGCCTCGGTATTGATCGAACCTGCAAAGACCGGATCGCCGGGGCCTTTGGTCACCGGCATGCTTTCGCCTGTCACTGGGCTGTCATCGACCCCGCTTCTGCCGTCCACGATCTCGCCGTCCGCAGGAATTCGGTCGCCGGGGCGGGCCAGCACGATCTGGCCCACTTGCAGCGATTGCGCAGTAACCTCGCGAGTCTTGTCGGCCTCGATCAGCAAAGCCGTCTTCGGCACCAGATTGGCCAGCGCCCGGATGCCGTCGCGCGCCTTGTTCGCGGCGACCCCTTCCAGCACTTCGCCCACCGCGAACAGAAAGACGACCAGCGCCGCCTCTTCTGCCGCGCCGATGAACAGAGCGCCCAAGGCTGCAATGGTCATCAGGCTTTCGATGGTGAAAAACTGCGCCACGCGTGCTGCCGCAAGGGCGCGACGGGCCACGGGGGCGACACCGATCACACATGCGGCGACAAAGGCCCAGTATCCGATCGGGCCGGGAAACAACGCCTCGACAGCCCATGCCGCGCCCAGCAGAAGGCCGGTAAGGATCACCAGCCTGCCCTTGGCGGTCTTATACCACCGTTTGTCCCGATCCGCCGGATTGTCATGGATATGGCCCGTGCTGCCATGCCTGGGGTCGTCACGGACTGTCTGGGGATGGTCGTGTCCGTTGTGGTCAGAATTATCGTGGCCGTCATTCCCTGTCCGCGTCGGGGCATCGGGCAGGATGAACTCCTTCTTCGAAGGCTGCGGCTTTGCCGTTCCCGTGCTGCGCGGGGCCACGCCATAACCCAGCGATTTCACCACCGCCTCGACCTTATCGCGCGGTGTTTGTTCCGCATCCAGCGTCACGCGCAGCCGCTCGCCCATGATCGTGACGCTGACATCGGACGCACCCGGAAGCCGCCCAACCGCGTCCCTGACCTTGGTCGCACAAGAAGCGCAATCCATGCCGGTAACGGTCCATTCGCAAAGTTCGGTGGTTTGGGTGGTCATGCTTGCCTCATTTTCTGCCGGGTCTGGACCGGATTGATTCGATACCTTAATGTCTCTAGTGACTATAGCTTCAAGAGGCTTCTCATGCTGACCATCGGAAAACTTGGCGCATCGGCGGGGGTCAAGGTGCCGACCATCCGATATTACGAACAGATCGGCCTGCTGCCGCACCCGGATCGTAGTGCTGGTAACCAGCGATTATATCCCAAGGCCGCCCTCGACCGGCTTGCTTTCATCCGACACGCGCGGGAGTTGGGTTTTCCGCTTGAAGCCATTCGCGATCTGCTGAGCCTGTCGGACCGGCCGGATCAGTCTTGCGCCGCCGTCGATATGATCGCCAATGCCCAGCTTGCCGCCACCCGTGCCCGCATCACCCGCCTGCGTGCGCTGGAGGCAGAGCTGGAGCGGATGCTTGACCAATGCGCCTGCGGGAAGATTTCGGACTGCCGGGTGATCGAGGTGCTGAGCAATCACATGCTGTGCGCCGATGACCATCATATTGTGAACACCCCATGACACCGGGCGCAAACCTGAGGGAAACTTGTGGCGACGGCCTGCAATGAAACCGAATGATGCCATGCGCCCTTGCACTGACGACCGAGCGTGCAAGCGTCGCCGCTGTGTTCAATAAAGAAGGGCTGAAAACCCGGTCAGACGGAAAAGTAAAATTCCCCAACAAATAGCGGATATTCACCGTCAAGCATCGCGCGTGCCGTCGATCACCAGCGTTCGGGAATCTATGCCCCGTTTCTCTGCGCTGGTCCGAACCGCGTCGCGCAGCGCCGAACTGCGCCCCAAAAGGGATCGGAACCGCGTTTCGTCCAGCACCAGAAGGGTCGAGGGGGCGATGGCCTGAACCTCTACCCTGCGCGCCTTGCGCATCAGGATAGCCATCTGGCCAAACATCTCGCCCCGGCCCAGACGCCATGTCTGGTTCGCACTTCCCAGTTCGACCGCCCCGGACGCAATGAAGAAAACGCTTTTCGCCTGGCTGTCCTTGCTCAGGATGACCCGGCCCGCATCGACGTAGAGCGTCTTCAGCACCCGCCCCAGTTGCTTCAACGCAAGATCGTCGAGGTCTGCAAACAGCGGGAACTGCCGGACAAGGTCGATCCGCTGCACAGCAATATCAAGGCGCGGACGTGCTTCGACCGAACGGCGGCGGGTCGAAAGGTTCTGCATCAGGGTCGTGTAGACTTCGGCACCGATCAAACCATCCTCGCGGATGGCGGTGTATTCCCGCTCTTCCAGTCGCAGGGCCGTGCGGCGGATGAACCGGCGCTCCAGTTCTTCGGCGTAGCCGGGGTATTGCAGGCGCAGCCCCTCCAGTGCGGTTCCCACAGATTCGATCCGCCGCGCCAGCAACTCGTGCAAAAGATCCGCGACACGCCGCCCGTGAATCCGCCGGATGCGCCCGTCAATGAAGGTGTCAAGATCCCGCAGGATCAGTTGCTGCGACAGCAGTCGCTCGAACCGGTCGGCGGTCATGCGCACCAGAGGCGCAGATATGCGCAATCTGCTGTGAAGCACGACTGCGGCCCGGAACGCCCGCCCATAGGCAACGGACAGGCGGGCGGCACGCTGATACCCGCTGCGCCCGGCCGAGCGCGCCCCTTCGATCAACTGGTCCGCGTCGGAGAGGATCTTGTCCGCCATCCTGGCCGAGATCGTCCGCTCCCGCACCCGTGCGAGGATAGTGTCGCGCTCGAACCCCGCCAGCGCGATCAGACCCAGCGTGACCCGGTCGCGGTCAAGGATTTCGGCGCTGTCCTCGGCGGCCGTGATCGCCGCGTCCAGCCGCTCGCCGAAAATCTTGGCCTCTGACCGCACGATGTCGTGGGTCAGGTTGTAGGCGTCGGTTGTGTGGGCCACATCCTCGCGCACGGTCTGAAGTGCTACCGCGACGACCTGGCGCGACATCGCCTCGTCTATGGGCGACAGTCGGTCAAGGCCCAGCCACCCGATGACCGGTCGAAGTGTCGTGCCCTGAACAAGCAGCGTGAACAATGTGAATCCGGTGGCCAGAATACCGACCAGACGCTTGACCTCGACCGGTACGCGAAAGCTTTCGGTAACGGCAAGGGCAAGGGCAAGCGTCACGGCCCCGCGCAATCCGCCCCACAGGATTGCGGTCCGGTACGGACGTTCCACCGCAGGCGAGATGCGCAGCAGCGTCAGCAACGGCAGCAACCCGTAAAGGACAATCGCACGCGCGCCGATTGCGGCAAGAATGACCACCGCGATCAGCGCGAAATCACTGAACCTGACATCCTCAAGCAGCCGGGGGATCAGAAGGGCGGCAAGAATGAAAATCAGCGCACCCGACCAATGTGCCAGCAGGTTCCAGACATCGCGCAAATTGGCCCAAGCCTGCGGTGGCAAACGCCCGGGCCCGGTCAGGTTAAGGGTGAGACCGGCGGCCACGACGGCGATCACGCCCGACGCCCCGACCATCTGTTCCGCCCCGATGTAGGCAAGGTAGGGCAACGCGACCGAGACCGATATCAGGGCAAGCTCATGGCGACCGAACAGCGCCATGATCCAGACCGCAATGCGCGCAGCCAGCCATCCCGTCACTGCGCCGCCTCCGATCAACACCGGAAATCGGGCCAGCGCCTCGCCCAGTTTCGGGTCCGGTGTGCCCAGCATCACGAAGCCCATGAACAGGCCGAACAGGGCAATGGCGGCGGCATCATTCAGCAGGCTTTCGCCCTCGATGATCCGGGCAAGCCGTCTTGGGGCCGAAATCGACCGGAAGATCGAAACCACCGCCGACGGGTCGGTCGTCGATACGATCGCTCCGATCAGCAGGCAGGCGGCCAGAGGCAAGGCGCTGGCCCATGCCAAAGCCAAACCGACACTCAGCGTCGCCACCACCACCGCAACCACCGCAAGAACCAGAATGGGCACCCAGTCGTCCAGCATCCGGCGCAGGTTCATCCCCAGCGTTGCCTGAAACAGCAGTGTCGGCAGAAAAACATACATGAAAACGTTCGACCGGATCGGCAAGCCAAGGATCGCCTCGGCCACCGGATTAAGGGCATCTGTCAGGTTTGTGCGCAGGAAAAATGCGGCACCTGCTCCGATCAGAATGCCCAGAACCGCCAGGATCACACTGTAAGGCAAGCGCAGACGTGCGGCGAGCGGCTCTGCCGCGCCGATGACCAGAAAAAGAGATGCAATGACCGCCGTGACCAGAACGATGTCCATCCTCTGCGAATATCACGTTCAAATGGTCTGAAACATTACAATAAGGGTGCCATTCAGTGTCATGGTGAAGCACGGGTGATCATCACCTGAACCCAAGGGCAAGCCTCGGCGGTGGACGGCGTCAGTATCGGCGCAGGGGGTGGGGTTCGCCGCGCCTGCCTTGAATCAGGGCGCGGCCCGTTCCAGCGTTGCTTGGCGGCGGTGGCTTGCTTCTTGGCGCCGGGGCGTCGTGCAATCCGTCGGGACAGGCCCTGCGGGAAATACGTCAATGCATGCTTTAGGGGGCGAAGGCCGGATCAATCGGCGTGCATGCCAAGTGATTGACATAGTTCGAGAAGGCCATGCGCATTATTGCAAGGATGATCCCCAGAACCTGTTGCTCGCCGTATCCTGCTGCAAGGAAAGCATCGAGTGTCGCTTTGGTCGGATTGCCGCGGGCTTCGACCATCAGTTGAGCAAAGGCGGAAAGTGATTGCAGCTTGCCATCGGGCAAAATCCGACCCTCCCGAAGGGCTTGCAGCACATCCGGGGCGACGCCCGACATCTTGTCGGCGATCATCGAATGGGCGGCATGCAATATGTGCAGCCATTGGTGCGGCTGATGGTCAGGAACACCACTTCCTGTTCCGCAGGCTCAAAGCCCGCCGTCTTGCGAAAGCTGTCATAGGCGGACAGATATCCCATCAGAACCCCGGACAGCTTGCCAATGTAGCCATACATGTTCGGCACAAATCCCAGCTTCGCCTTGGTGGCCTCCAGTGCGGCCTTGACCTCGCCCGTGGCCGTTTCGATTGTTTCGGGCACCATCTTCAGGATTGGAGTTCTCGTCACGTCAGTCTAATAAATAAAAGAATGATTGTTCTATAAATTGACTCGTGGCTCGGCGCCACCCATTTTCGGAACGATGGTTTCAAAAAGAAGTGATGTAATGCCAGAATTTGGGCTAACGGAACCGCGCATTCGTGGGCGGCCAAGGGGGTTTGAAGCGGTCGATGCCATTCAGGCCGCCACCCGCCTTTTCTGGGCCGTGGGCTATGTGGCCGCATCGGTTGATCAATTGTGCAAGACGATGCAGATGCCGCGCGCTACGCTTTACAGCGCCTTTGGTGGCAAAGAGCGGCTATTTCTGGCGGCGATCGACCACTATGCGAAAACGCGCTTGGTGCCATTGGCTGCTGCCCTTGGTCCCAAAGGCACGCTGGCGCAGGATCTGGCGGATTTTTTCGATCATGCGGTCGTTCTCGCCACGCAGGATGCCACCACACCCGGATGCCTGATTTCCTGCGTGTTGTCGGATGCGGCAGGGGCAAACCCGATATTCCGCGCTGAACTCGACAGCCGGTATGCCGCGCTGGAGCATCAGATTGCTGTACGCCTGCGCATGTCGCAAGACGCCATGCCGACGCCGCCCGAGGTACTGGCCGTGTTGCTGGCGTCCGTCGCGCGCGGACTGATGTTGCGGGCGCGTTCCGGGGCCACGACAGCAAACCTGCAACCGGTCGCTGCCGCAGCCGCGCAGGTCTTTGGTCAGCCAAGCGGCGTCTGACCTTTGGAGATGGTTCTCCACAGATGCGTGTAGCGATAGTTGCGGCGCATCTCGTGAGTCATTTCCATGACGCGCATCTGTTTCTTGATCCCGGCCCCTTCAAGGATGCGGTTCATGAAATAGCAAAGCGAAGTCATTGAGATGATGTCAAACAGCCCCTCTTCGAAGAACCTCACGTCATAGACAGCTTGCGCATTGGCAATGCCCACCGCCGCTGGATCGACGGTCAGTCGGCGCACATAGGCCAACACCGGGCGCATTCGCTCGGGACCGCCGGGATGATCAAGATCAACCTGCACTTTTCCGAACACCTCAGCCAGCATGCTCCATGCCTTGGCGTGAACGTGATGCGCCGAAAAGCGATAAAGGGAGCCGTTGAATTATGACACACAGGCTACAATCGGCTCGCGTTCAGCAACGGTCAGTTCGCTTTCGTTGCGCACAATGGCATCGTGATACTCCAAAAGCGGCAAGATGCCCCTCTCCGGGAATTTCTTGAACAAGGCAAGAAGTTCAAGATTCTGGATTGATGGAAAATGTGACATGCGACGCTCCCGAAATTCTTGTTCTGATCAGCAAACGCGATCGGTCATTGGAGCGCAAGGAGCTTACATCTGACGGATGTTTGAACCATTTTTCGGACATCTCCTGTACGGCAAGCCCCGGCATGATCCCCGCGCCGGTCTTGCCCAGGGATAGCATGATAAACACCATCTGGACCGGTTCGGATGTGCCAACCAAAGCCGCAATCACCAGCATCGACAGCGCCATCATGATGGTCTGGTTGACGCCAAGGATCAGCGTCGGCATCGCGGCGGGCAAGCCCTCCATCCCGTAGCGCGCACCAAGGGCATAGCCTGCCACCGCAATCAGCGCCGCGAAATCGCCATTGCGAAACAGCATCACCGCGGGCGACAGTTACACAAGTGCTGGCAAGGTTTGAAGCGTGTCCAGCACAAGTCGCGCGGGTTCGGCCAACCGAGGCCGCCCGGCCAGCCCAAGACCCAGCGGAAAGCCAAGGATCAGTGCAACCGTTAGTGCGGCAAGCAGGGCGTCGCGCAGCGGAAACATGATCCACAGCAACCAAAGGGTGCTCTGGAATTCAAGCGGGGCGTAAAGGGTCACATTGATCCAGCTGACCAGATCATTCCGGACAGGGGCATTGGTGGTGAGCAGCGCCTTAGTCCAGCGCGCAAGTTCCGGCATCATCAGGCCAAGCATGGCGGGCAGCGCGACCAGCGCCAGAAGCCACCACAGATCGCGCCGCTGTCAGATGCGCCGCCCGGTGGCACTGTTGCGGTCGGCGGCCTGCATCAGCCTGTCCAGCACGACTGTCAGATAGCCCCGCCTTCAACGCTGCCCTGATATCGAGCTTGCGCAGGGCGGTCGGCACGTCAAACCCCAAGCCACCGGCGCCGATCATCGACGCGATGATCACCATGTTCAGCGACATCATCACCACTTGGTTCAACCTGATGGCCAGTTTTGGCAGGGCAACCGACAGCTCCACTTGCCACGGCGCCTGCCGTCGGGTGCAGCCCAAGAGCGCTGCCAAATCGTGCATTTCGGACGGCAACGAGCGCTGGGCCAACACGGCTGCATGCACCATGGGCGGCAAGGTTTCCGACTTTATTGCCATCCATGGTGAAGTTGCGCACGATTTCATACGCGCAAGGCCATTTCGCCTCGCCCTCTGCCCAGGACATCTTCTTGATCCAACCCTCGGGCCTGCCGCAATCATAAAGTGCATCTGGGTTCACACCCCAGTCCGGGTCTTCATAGCAGGCGGCCTCATATTTCGGGAATTCGACATATTCGCCCTCGAACACCGAAGGGGCCCAATGCGGCTTGTAGATCCACAAAAGGATGGGTCTCTTGCGTTCAGAGGCGGATTTCAGTTTGGCATCCCAACCACCCCAGGCCATGGAACCCGAAAGTTAGCGCCGTTGCGGCGAGGTTTCGGGGGTGGAAAACAGCTCGGCACAGCCTTTCAACCACTCCCATGCCTGAAGACCGCGGCATTGCTCTTTCATGTAGATCGGATACCACCACTCTTCCTTGGCCTTGGTGCCAGTTTCGCCGATGTCCAGCACCTTGCCGGTCGCGACCGAGGCGGTAAACGCCGATTTCTGCGTGGTCTGCCAGGTTTCCAGCGCGATGTGCAGATCGCCCACCTCAAAGTCGGGATACCGCGCACTGTCGTCTGCGATGACCTTTTCCACGTTGTAGCCCGCCGTGGACAGGATGATGTTCAGGGACTCAGCATGGACCTGCATTGATGGCCAGTCCGCGATCATGACCTCGATCGGATCGGTGGACTCCACCTCGAATGTCAGCGAGGCTTAAAGCGGTTGCGTCAATCAGTTACTGAGCGATATTCATGGTGCTCTTTCCGTTGGTGTTCAGCCTTTGGCATTCCAGCCGTTGTCGACGTAAAGGGGCGTTCCGTTGATGAAGCTGGCCTCGTCAGATGCGAGAAATATTGCGGCTGCGGCAACGTCTTCGGGTTCGCAGATTCGGCCCTTTGCGGCGGCCAGATCTGACTCGTTCCACTGTTGGTCCAGCCCGTCCAATTCCTTGATTTCCCGCAACCCGTGATCGGTTTTCACAAATGCCGGACACACCGCATTGGCGCGGATGACCCGGTCGCGGTATTTGGCCGCGATGGAACGGGCCAGTTGCAGGACGGCACCTTTGGTCATGCAATACAGGCTTTCCAGCGCAAAGCCCTTCTCGCCACCGATGGACGAGGCGATGACAATCGACCCGCCGCCATCGTCCAGCATATGCGCCACGACCTCGCGGCCGGTGACGAAAGCTGACCTGACGTTGATCGCCATGAGTCGGTCACAATCCGCATTGGTCGTCTCATGCAGCGGTTTCACGATGTTGCTGCCCGCATGGTTGAACAACATGTCGATCCGCCCCCAACGATCCGCAACCCCGGCGACTGCGGCATGAACTGCGCCTGTATCTGAGGCGTCGCTGCCCATGAAGTTCGCCTTACCACCGGTCGCCGCGACTTCCTGCCCGGCTGCGCGGCCCATGCCGACGGTCCCGCCCGTGCAGGAATGGCTCTATCGTGTAGGGCCGAAATAGATCGGCCAAGGCATCGTCTTCGGCCCACGAAAACATCGGGTTATGGCTTGCGTCGCCCAAGGTGAAGTGAGGTGAAGTGAAGTGAAAATAGCTTTCCGCTTGTTTCAAAAGCACCAGCGTTTCCGCCATGTGCATCAACGCAATCGCATGCCGTATCTGTTTCAGTTCCGGCAGGCCGCGCCTTCGTTGTCCAGGAATTGTAGGCGAGATTTTATCGGGCACTACAGCCATCGCGTGCAACAGTCCCATTAATATAACACGCCTGCCGCTTATCAAGTGATGGGAACCGCAGCAGATTTCCACAAGACAGGCTGTCATGAATTTGTTACATACCAACGGCGGCAGATGCCTCTCAGCCCTCGCACGACAAACTTGCGAGGCGAAAATCGTAGCGAGAACATGATGTTGGTCTTTCTTTTGAACGTCGCAGCTGCGGCGGCTTTACTTGTTTACGCAGTTCGCATGGTCCGAACCGGCGTCGAGCGGGCCTTTGCTGTGCAGCTTCGACGCTGGCTGCGCGCTTCGGCGGAAAATCGGATTGTTGCGGCGGGGAGCGGGGCCATTGTCGCACTGTTGCTGCAAAGTGCGACGGCGCTTGCGGTCATGGCTTCGGGATTCATCACCACGGGGGCAATTTCGGCTGGTGTCGGTCTTTCCATGCTGCTCGGGGCTGATATCGGATCGGCGATGGTCGTTCAGGCTCTGGTTCTGCGCCCATCTTGGCTGGCGCCATTGCTGTTGCTGGCCGGGGTCGCCACGTTCCTGCGGTCGCAGGAAAAGCCCGGACGGCAGATCGGACGGATCCTGATCGGCCTCGCGTTGGTCTTCGTCGCGCTTGGAATGATTGCCGAGGCAAGCGGCCCGATCCGCGAATTCTCGGGGTTGCAGACCGTCGCCGTTTACCTGCAGCGCGATCCTGTGTCGGCGTTCGTGCTGGGCGCGCTGCTGGCCTGGGTCGTCCATTCCTCGGTCGCGGCGATCCTTCTGGTAATGACCTTTGCCGCACAGGGCATTCTGTCGGTTCCGGTGGCAGCGGCGGTCGTACTGGGGGCCAATCTGGGAGGCAGTTTCATCGCGATCACGCTGACGCTGGGCGCGGCTGCGGGGGCCCGGCAGATGGTTTGGTCGAATGCGATACTGCGCGGCGGCGGTGCGGCTGCCTGCCTGACCGCGCTGATCCTGGCACCGCACGACTGGTCTTGGCTGGGCTCTTCGGCGGGTCAGCAGGTGATCAACCTGCATCTGATCTTCAACGTGGCCGTCGCGATTGTGGGTTTACCGCTAATCGCACCGTTGCAGCGCGCGGTCGCCATGGTGATCCGCGAACCTGTCGCCGGAACAACCGAAGAGCGGCCAAGCGCGCTTGATCCTGCTGCCCTTGACAATCCCCAACGGGCGCTGGCATGCGCCGCGCGCGAGGTGCTTCACATGGGCGAGCTGGCCGAGTCGATGCTGCGTCCGGTTATGCCGCTTTTCACGAAATGGGACCCGACCGTCGCGGCGAGCTTGTCGGAAACCGAAATGCGGCTGGACCAGATGTACAGCGCCACCAAGACCTATCTTGCCCAACTGGATGTGCGCGGTGTGGATCAGGACCTGACGCGACAGGTGAACGAGCTTCTGGATCAGGCCGCGCTCTACGAATCTGCCGGAGATTCGGTCGTCCGCTTGACCCTGGGCCTTGCCAAGAAGCTGAACGCCGAGGGGCTGAACTTTTCGGACCGGGGATATGACGATCTGTCGGAGTTCCATGACTTTGTGCTGACCAACGCGCAGGCGGCGCTGCATGTGCAGATGTCGGGCAATCCCGCAGCGGCTCTTGAATTGGTGCG
The DNA here is from genome assembly GCA_038251315.1 of Rhodobacterales bacterium. Classification (GTDB taxonomy): domain Bacteria; phylum Pseudomonadota; class Alphaproteobacteria; order Rhodobacterales; family Rhodobacteraceae; genus JBBKXP01. The sequence continues at coordinate 53,785 of JBBSBK010000004.1, forward strand.
CCAGAAAGAGCGTGCGCGTCAGCTGGAGCGATTCTATCAGCACGCACATCTTGATCGCTTGCGGGACGGCAATCCGGAAACCTCGACCACGTCAAACATCCATCTGGAGACGTTGCGCGAATTGAAGCAGATCAACACATGCTTTATCACGGTCGCCTACCCGATCCTGACTGAAAGCGGCGAGCTGCTGGAAACGCGGTTGAAGCGGATTCCCGTCTGACGCAGTCAGGCCCGGATAGAAAGCCGTTTGCCGGTGTCGGGTGCAAAGAAATGCAGCCGGTCGGCTATGGGGGCGACGTGCAGGCGGTCGCCGCGCGCGATAGCGGTATTGCCCGACAGACGCAGGGTCACAAGCTCGTCGGACCCTTCGATGACGCCGTAGCCGAAGGAGTCTGCGCCCAGCCACTCGACCGACCGCAGCACGACCGGGATAGCAGGCGTGGCGGCGTCCACCAGTTCCAGATCCTCGGGGCGCAGTCCAAGGCGGTAGTCCCCGTTGGCGGGAAGACCCGAAAGCGGCAGGCGGTGCCCGCCCGGCAGAACCGCAAAGCCGCCGTCGACGCGGACGGTGAAGATGTTCATGGCCGGCGACCCGATGAAGCTGGCGACGAATTCGCTGGCCGGGTTCATGTAAACCTCGTGCGGGGTGGCGATCTGCTCGGCTACGCCCTTGTTGATCACGATCAGACGGTCGGCCAGCGTCATCGCCTCGACCTGATCGTGGGTCACATAAAGCGTCGTCTGCCCGGTCCGCAAATGCAACTCCTTGATCTGCAAGCGCATCTGCACACGCAGCTTGGCATCAAGGTTTGACAGAGGCTCGTCCAGCAGAAAAGCCGACGGTTCGCGCACAAGGGCCCGGCCCATCGCAACCCGCTGACGCTGCCCCCCCGACAGATCGCGCGGCCTGCGGTCGAGATAGGGCTCAAGTTCCAGCATCGCGGCCACGCGGGCGACGGAATCCTGAATCTCGGCCTTGGACAGCTTTGCGATCTTCAGCCCATATGCCATGTTTTCGCGCACGCTCATATGGGGATAAAGCGCGTAGTTCTGGAACACCATCGCGATGTCACGCTGGCGCGGTTCAAGATCGTTCACCACCTTGTCGTTGATCTTGATGGTGCCCGAGGTGATGCTTTCCAGCCCCGCGACCATACGCAACAGCGTGGACTTGCCGCAGCCGGATGGCCCGACGATCACCACGAATTCGCCATTCGGGATGTCCATGGTGATGCCGTGGATCACCTGTTGTCCGCCATAACTTTTCCGCAGATCGTTCAGCAGGATACGCGCCATTTACTTCTCCGTCTCGACAAGGCCCTTCACGAACCACCGCTGCATCACCACGACCACAAGGATCGGCGGCAGGATGGCCAGCACGGAAGTCACCATGACAAGGTTCCAGGGGGTATCGGCATCGGCAAAAGAGATCATCTTCTTCAGCGCGATGACGATGGTGTTCATCTCGTTGGAATTGGTGACCAACAGCGGCCACAAGTATTGCGTCCAGCCATAGATGAACTGGATCACGAAGATCGCCGCCACATTGGTCAGCGACAGCGGCCACAGGATATCCTTGAAAAACCGCCACGGCCCCGCACCATCGACCCGCGCGGCCTCCAGCAGTTCATCCGGTATGGTCATGAAAAACTGCCGGAACAGCAGCGTGGCGGTTGCAGACGCGATCAGCGGCAGGATCAGACCGGCATAGGTGTCGATCAGGCCCAGATCGACCATCACCTTGTAGGTCGGCTGGATCCGCACCTCGACCGGCAACATCAGGGTGATGAAGATCAACCAGAAGCAGGCCATCCGCAGGGGAAAGCGGAAAAAGACAATGGCATAGGCCGACGCCATCGAGATCGCGATCTTCCCCAGCGCAATGCCCATCGCGATCAGCGTCGTGTTACCCAGCAGTCGCCACAGGCTGACCCCGCCGATCCGGCCTATCCCACCGGAAAACGCCTCGTCATAGTTCTGGAATGCTTCCGGCCCCGGCAGCAAAGGCAGGGGCGGGCGCAGGATGGTCTGGGTCGAATGGGTCGAGGCGATCACGACGTAATAAATCGGAAAGGCCACGATGATCACGCCAAGAATCATCCACAAATGCGCCATCATCCGCGCCGGTCCGCGCGCGGCGAGGGGCGTGTGCGCGGCGTTATCCATAATGCACCCGTCTTTCGATAAAGCGGAACTGGAAGGCGGTCAACGTGATGACAATCACCATCAGGATCACCGATTGCGCCGCGGAATCGCCCATGATCAGGTTCACGAAACCGTCGTTGTAAACCTTGTAGACCAAAGTTTCAGTCGCTTTTCCCGGCCCGCCGCTGGTCACGGCGTGGATGATGCCAAAGGTGTCGAACAGCGCATAAACCGTGTTTACCACCAGCAGGAAAAAGGTGGTCGGTGCCAGCAGCGGAAAGACGATGGTCCGGAACGCATGCCCGCGGCTCGCGCCGTCGATTGCCGCGGCCTCAAGCAGGGATTTGGGAATCGCCTGAAGTCCGGCTATGAAGAACAGGAAGTTGTAGCTGATCTGCTTCCACGTCGCCGCCGCCACCACCAATGCCATCGCCTGTTCGCTGTCCAGCAGCGGGTTCCAGGCAATCCCCATCTGACGCAGCGGCCAGGCCAGGGTGCCGAATGACGGGTTGAACATGAAAAGCCACAGCATTCCCGCTATGGCCGGGGCAACCGCATAGGGCCAGATCATCAGGGTGCGGTAGAACCCCTTGCCACGCACGATCTTTTCCGCCTGTACGGCCAGAAACAGCGCGACAGCCAGCGCACAAAACGCCACCAGGATCGAAAAGACAGCCGTGACCTTGATCGAGTTCAGATAGCTGGGATCGCTCAGCACCTTGCGGAAATTGGCCAGCCCGACAAAAGTGCTGCTTAGCCCGAACGGGTCTTCCCGCAGCACCGATTGCCGGAACGCCTGCGCGGCGGGCCAGTAAAAGAAGATAATCGTGATTGCCAACTGGGGTGCCAGCAAGAGCCAAGGCAGAACCTTGTGCGGAAAAACTGTCCGTCGCATAGATAATCCTTGCCTTGCAGGCCATCAAAAAGCGCGCACCGTTAGCCGCCGGTGCGCGCCATCGCTAGATGGTTCAGCCGCCCGATGCTTCCTTGATCGCGGCGTTGCCACGCTCGGCTGCGGCCTTCAGGGCCTGCTCGGCGGTCTGCTCGCCAGCGAGCATCTTCTCGTACTCCTCGTTCTGGATGTCACGCAGCTGCGGCAGGTTCGGCGCCCGCACCCCCTTGGAGTTTTCGGTCGGCGTCTTGCCGGACATCTGCAGGATCGGCACTTCACGCGCGGGGTTCGTATCGTAGAAGCCCGAGGCCTTGGTCGCCTCGTAGGCGGCCGTGGTCACCGGCAGATAACCCGACTGTTCGTGCAGGAACTGCTGCACCGGGGTCTGCGACAGATAGTTGAAGAAAGTGCCGACGCCCTTGTAAACCTCGTCCGACTTGCCCCCCATCACCCAGAGCGAGGCCCCGCCCGGTGTGGTGTTCTGTGGCGCACCTTCGGCGGTTTCATCATAGGGCAGCTGGCCGATGCCGTAGTTGATGCCCGACTTGACGATGTCGCCCAAACCGCCCGAGCTTTCGGTCAGGATGCCACATTCACCCGAGGTGAAGTTCTGCTTGGCCTCGGAGGTGCGCCCGCCGTAGACGAAGACGCCTTCCTTGCCCAGATCGGCAAGTTCCTGAAAATGCTTGACGAACAGCGGCCCGTCGATCGCCAGTTCCGGCGTGCCTGCCAGACCGTTCTCGTTGCTGGCCCACGAGACATTGTTCCACGCCGCAAAATTCTCGGTGTGAATCCAGGTCAGCCAGGTCGAGGTGTAGCCGCAGGTGGCGGCCCCGCTGGATTTGATCTGGCGGGCAGCGGCCCAGACTTCGGCCCAGGTCTTGGGCGGGGCGTTCACGTCCAGCCCGGCCTTCTCGAAGATATCCTTGTTGTAGTAAAGGATCGGCGAGGAAGAGTTGTAGGGAAACGACAGCATCTCGCCTTCGGGGCTGGAGTAATAGCCGACAATCCCCGGCAGATACGCGCTTTTGTCAAAGGTGAAGCCCGCATCGCTCAGCACTTCGGCGACCGGCTTGATCGCGCCTTGCGCGCCCATCATCACACCGGTGCCCACATCGAACACCTGAATGATGTCAGGGGCCTGGCCCGCGCGGAACGCAGCGATGCCCGCGTTCAGCGTTTCGGGATAGGTGCCCTTGAACACGGGCTTGACCACATATTCGGTCTGGCTTGCGTTGAAATCGCTGGCGATTTTGTCCACGACCTCGGAGTTCGCGCCCGTCATGGCATGCCACCAGGAAATCTCGGTCTGGGCCTGCGCCGCAAACGGCAGCAGTGCCATCCCGACGGCCCACAGGTTCACAATCTTCATCTTGGTCTCCTCCCAGAATTTTATCACGCCGGGCAGCAAAGCGTCGCTGTTTGCCGACAATTTCCGCAGCCCTGCCCCAATAGGGTGCTTTCGGGCCGTCGAGTCAATTCGATAGGTATGCGCCCGTTCTTCGCCGACAAGACCTGTGCACAACAAGGGCGTAGACTATCGGGTTTGCACTCCCGGCCGGGGGCCGCTCGCGCCGTGCGATTTTTTATTGTCACAGTCGGGATGTTGGGCCTATGATTTCTAACAAAAATATGGCGGGTCATTCAAGAGCCGCGTCACATCGATATTCTGGGAGGAATACCATGACCAAATCCGCTTGGGCTGCGGCTGCTTTCGTTACGGGGGCCGGCCTTTCCGGTACGGCTGCCATGGCCGATCTGAATCTCTACTGCTCGGCACAGGAGGAGTGGTGCCAGATCATGGAGAAAAGCTTTGAAGAGGCGACCGGCATTGACGTCGCGATGACCCGCAAATCAAGCGGTGAAACCTTCGCGCAAATTCAGGCCGAAGCCAGCAATCCCAAGGGCGATGTCTGGTGGGGCGGCACGGGCGATCCGCATCTGCAGGCGGCCGAAGAAGACCTGACCGAAGCCTATGTCAGCCCGATGCGTGAGCAACTGCACCCCTGGGCCATCGCGCAAGCTACCAGTGCCAACGACAAGACGATCGGCATCTATTCCGGCGCGCTGGGGTTTGGCTACAACAGTGACATGCTGGCAAAGGCTGGCCTGCCCGCGCCCGCCTGCTGGGAAGACCTGACCAAGCCGGAATACAAGGGCATGGTGCAGATGGCGAACCCGAACTCCTCGGGGACCGCTTACACGACGCTGGCCTCGATGGTGCAGATGTTCGGCGAGGATGGTGGCTTTGACTACATGAAGCGCCTTCATGCCAATATCAACCAGTATACCAAATCCGGTTCTGCCCCGATCAAGGCTGCCGGCACCGGCGAGACGCTGATCGGCATCGTTTTCATGCATGACGCTGTGGCGCAGGCGGTCGCGGGTTTCCCGATCGTTACCGTCGCCCCCTGCGAAGGCACCGGCTATGAGATCGGTTCGATGTCGATCATCAAGGGCGCGCGCAACCCGGACGAGGCGAAGCAGTTCTACGACTGGGCACTAAGCGTCGAGGCGCAGAATCTCGCGCTTCAGGTCAACGCGTTTCAGGTGATGTCGAATGTCGGCGCGACGAAATCTGACAAGGCGCCCGACCTCGCGACGGTGAAACTGATCGACTACGACTTCAAGAAGTATGGCTCGTCGGACGAGCGCAAACGCCTGCTGTCGAAGTGGGACACCGAAGTCTCGACTCTGCCGCAGTAACCCTTGCGCACAATCAGCCTTGAACGCACCACCCATCCGGATCTGATCTTCTGGATCACGGCCGGATGGATCGGTTATTGCCTTCTGCCCTGGTACGGGGTGGAAAAATTCTGGTCGCTGGAATGGCTGCTGGAGGGCTGGCCCTTTGATGCGGATTTTGCCCCCGCAGCCATGCTGATTGCGACGGGACAAAAGCTGTGGCTTGCCCCGATGGTGCTGGCGCTGATTGCGCCCCTTGCCGTGCTGGGGCGTCGCAAATCCGACCCGTGGTTTGCCAGGGTGCTGATCCTGGCGGGGGGGTTCGGATTTTCATGGCTGGTGGCGCAAGGTCTGGGCATCGGTTTGCGAGGCTTCAACGCGGACTGGCTGACAGCACTGTTCGGGCCGCTGGAGGACCGGCAGTTCGGCATGGGCTATGGCGCGATGATCACCGCCTCGGCCTTCCTGTTCCTGTTCACCCAAGGGATTGCAGCGCGGGGGGCGGTGAACGGCGATGTCTTTGTGACCGCAGCAATCGGCGGAGTGATCGCGGTTGTCACGATCTTTGTGTTCTTTCCGATCGCCAAGATGTTGCTGGCAGCCTTCGCCACCGATGACGGCGGCTATTCGATCCTTGGCTTCTTTCCCAAGCTGTTTGACTATCGCATCTGGGGTCTGGGCTGCCTGACCGGGGGGCGCTGCGGTGTGGCGTGGAATTCGCTGGTGCTGGCGATTGCTGTCGGCGTGCTGACCACGCTCTTGGGGTTGGCCTTCGCGCTGGTCCTGACCCGGTCCGGCTTTCGCTACAAACGGCTGCTGCGGGCGCTGTCGGTGCTGCCGATCATCACACCGCCCTTCGTGATCGGCCTTGCCATCATTCTGCTGTTCGGCCTGTCCGGCACCGTCACCACATCCGTTGCGGCCTTTCTGGGCGTCGAGACGTCGCGCTGGATCTACGGTATGCCCGGCGTGCTGATCGCACAGGTTCTTGCCTTTACCCCCATCGCCTTTCTGGTGCTGATCGGGGTGGTCGAAGGTGTCAGCCCCAGCATGGAAGAGGCCGCGCAGACCCTGCGCGCCAATCGCTGGCAGACCTTCCGCACCGTCAGCTGGCCACTGATGCGCCCTGGTCTGGCGAATGCGTTCCTGCTGGGTTTCATCGAAAGCATGGCCGATTTCGGCAACCCGCTGGTGCTGGGAGGCAACTTCGACCTGCTGTCGACCGAGATCTTCTTTGCCATCGTCGGCGCGCAATATGACCAAAGCCGCGCGGCCATTCTGGCGATGGTGCTGTTGGGCTTTACCCTAGGCGCGTTTTATCTTCAGCGGTTCTGGCTGGGCAAGAAAAGCTATACCACCGTCACCGGCAAGGGCGACAGCGGCGTTCACCCGCCGATGCCGCGCGGCCTCGCGATTCCGGTCTATGTGGTGGTGGCATTGTGGTCGACCTTTACGGTCGTGGTCTATGGCATGATCCTTTACGGGTCGGTGGTGCAGCTTTGGGGCGTCGATGACACGCTGACGTTCAAGCATTACATTACCGCCTTCCGAATTGAGTGGGGCGAAAACGGGCTGCGCTGGACAGGTTCCGCCTGGTCCAGTTTCTGGACCACGATCTTGATCGCCACCCTGGCCGCACCGCTGACCGCCGCAATCGGGCTGATCACCGCCTATCTGCTGACCCGTCAGAGCTTTGCGGGCAAACGCGCGTTCGAATTTGGCACCATGCTGTCGTTCGCCATTCCCGGCACGGTCATCGGGGTCGCCTACATTCTGGCGTTCAACGTCCCACCGATCGAGATCACCGGAACCGGCCTGATCCTTGTCATCAGCTTTATCTTCCGCAACATGCCGGTCGGTGTGCGGGCTGGCATCGCGTCGATGAGCCAGCTGGACAAATCGCTGGATGAATCCTCGCTGACGCTGGGCGCGAACAGCTGGCAGACCTTCCGGGCGGTGATCCTGCCGCTGCTGCGCCCCGCCATTCTGGCAGCCCTTGTCTACAGTTTTGTCCGGGCCATGACGGCGATTTCGGCAGTGATCTTTCTTGTGTCGGCCCGCTATGACATGGCGACAAGCTACATCATCGGCAGGGTTGAAAACAACGACTACGGGCTGGCCATCGCCTATTCAACCGCGCTGATCTTCGTGATGCTGGCCGCCGTTGGCCTGCTGCAAGTGCTGGTCGGGCGCACACGGATCGGTCGGCGCACCAGCCATGCTGAGGGACATTGAATGACAGTCATCAACGCCAAGGCCGCCTCGGTCCGGTTCGAAAATGTATCCAAGGTCTATGGTGCCAAAGTCACTGCCGTGGACAACATCAATCTTGAGGTGGCAGCGGGAACACTCGTCACCCTGCTGGGCCCGTCCGGATGCGGCAAGACCACCACCCTGAGGATGATCGCCGGGCTTGAAATGGCGACCAAGGGACGGATCTTCATCGGCGACAAGGACGTGACCAAGCTGCCCGCCACCGACCGGGACGTGTCGATGGTGTTTCAGAGCTATGCATTGTTCCCGCATATGACCGTGATGGAAAATGTCGGCTATGGGCTGAAGTTTTCGGGGTTCGACAAGGCTGAGGCTCGGTCAAAGGCGCTGGCCGGGCTTGAGTTGGTGGGTCTGACGGGTTACGGCGACCGGCTTCCGTCAGAGCTGTCCGGCGGTCAGCAGCAGCGTGTCGCCGTGGCGCGGGCCCTAGTGTTGGAACCGCAGGTTCTTCTGTTCGATGAACCTCTGTCCAACCTTGACGCGAAACTGCGCCGTCAGGTCCGCGAAGAAATCCGCGACATCCAGAAGACCCTTGGTCTGACCGTGGTCTATGTCACCCACGATCAGGAAGAAGCGCTTGCCGTTTCCGATGAAATCGTCGTGATGCGCAACGCCGCGATCGCACAGAAGGGCACGCCCCGCGATCTTTACGAGGCCCCCGCAGATGCCTTCGTGGCCGATTTCATCGGCGAGGCAAACCTGATCCCGGTGGAAATCACCGCACTTGACGGCGACATCGCCACGGTGCGGATTGCCGATTATACCCATCGCCTGCCCTCGCGCGGGTTGTCGCAGGGCCCGGCAAAGCTGGCCGTGCGCCCTTCGCGGATGCGTCTGGTGGCAGGCTCGGGCGACGGGGTGGTCGCGGTGATCGACAAGGCCACCTATGTAGGAAGCCGGATGGAATACACCGTCACCGCCGCCTTTGGCACGGTGTTTGCCGTGCTGGACGATGTGGTGACGCCGTTCCGGGTCGGCGACGGCGTCACCATCTCTTTCGCGGCCTCCGGCCCTGTGCTGATCCCCGCCGATCAGGCGTCGTAGGCGGCCTTGGCCAGCGCCGCCACTGCGTCGAACACCCCCGCCCCGGAAACGACAACCCGCCCGCCATGCGCAATCGCCTCGTCGGCATTAACGGGTTCCACTTGCCCTCCCGCTTCGGACACGATCAGATGACCGGCCAGAAAATCCCACGCGTTCATGTGTTCCTCGACATAACCAAGGATGCGGCCCGTCGCCACATAGGCCAGCGAAAGCCCGCCAGAGCCGTTGCGCCAGAACACGGTCCCCGCATCGCACGACAGGCTGACCAGCCGCTTTATCCCCTCCAGATGCGTGCGGCCGGAAAATCCCACGCCCAGCGACCCCGCGCGCAGGCTTGTCTTGTCCGAACATCGGATGGCCCGGTCATTGCAGAACGCGCCACCGCCCAGCACGGCGTGATGCAGTTCGTCATGCACCGGGTCATGAACGACACCGATCACCGTCTGCCCCTGATGCACACAGGCAAGGATCACGCACCATTGTGGAATGCCGTTGATGAAGTTCGTCGTGCCGTCGATCGGGTCGATCACCCATGTATATCCGCTGGTGCCCGACGTCGGCGCACCCTCCTCGCCCACGATACTGTCATCGGGAAAAGCCGCAGCCAGCGCCGCGCGCACGGCCAGTTCGACATTGCGGTCCGCTTCCGAGACGAAATCCTGATGACCTTTCACGTCGATGGTCAGCGTGTCCCACTTGCGGAAATAATCCAGCGCCATCGCCCCCACATCAACGGCTATACGGCGGGCGGCGGCGTGTCGGGCGGCAAGATCAGTCATGGGATGTCCTTCTGGAGTTTCAACAGCCTTATCAGGGCCAGCAGGCAAATGGAATTCAGCGCATGAAACTAAGCGATTACAAGGCGGCAATCTTCGATCTGGACGGCACGCTCGTCCTGTCAGAGCCCGCATGGGAAGAGGCCAAGCGGCGGGTGCTGCGCCGTCTTGATATCACCGTCCCGCAGGCGGTCTATGATGCTTTCGTTGGCCGGGGCGTGCGCAGCTTTCTGAATGAAGTGATGGGTCCGGATCTTTCGGACATCCGGCGCGCCGATCTGGCCTACCAGATCGGTGCCGAAGCGGATATTCTGCTGCCTCAGATGCGCAAGATTATGCCCGGCGCGTCAGAGTTCGTTAAAAGTCTCGCGAAGTCCGGCCTTGGCATCGCCGTTTGTTCGTCCTCACCCTCCCGGCACATCGTCGCGGCTATGGATCAACTGGGCCTGTCCGCTTTTGTTTCGACACTCGTCTCGGGCGCCGACCTGCCGCGCGGCAAACCCGACCCCTTGCCCTATCTGGAAACGCTGCGCCGCCTGAAACTTGGCCCCGAAGAGGCCTTTGCTGTTGAGGATGCGTTGCCCGGCGTCCGATCCGCCCATGCGGCGGGTCTGGCCGTGATCGCAATAGGGCATGACGCGCAGGCGCAGGAATTCGAGGAGTTCTGCCGGTTTCGTGTGTCGAACTACGGGGAACTGAGCAGGGTTCTTGATTTGCCATGAACAACAAAGCCAAACCGGACCTCCCGAAGTGACACCGACCGGCGTGGAAAATCAAACGTATCATGCGCGAGATTTTGGAGCGCGACGGCGGGCAGGTGCGCGCCCGCGCCTACCCGTATGCCCTGCCCGAGGATCAAAACGAAAAGGTTCTGCCGCGAACGTGAACCTGCCGATGACCTCATCGGTGAACCTGAGCCAAGGACATGCGCACAAGCGGTTCACGCCGCCCAGCCTTGCCTGCCATTGCCCCTCGCCATTGTGGCGGGTCTAGTGCCGCTGGTCTGATCGGGAGGCTGCGCAAGGTGGCGATCCGTGGCCGGGGGGCGATGTGCTGGTGGCCACGGGTCAAACCGCCATGCTCAACGCGCCATTGCCGGAAAAGGTGCGGCTGGATGAAAACAGCGGGAATCGGTCCGACAAGATCTGCCTGCCGTAAAAGCCGTTCACCAGCACCAGCCCGTAGATATAGGCGATTTCGTCACTGGTTCCGGAATGCTACTGCAACTTGAACCTGCCCGATGTGGGGCCGGGGCGATCATCTATTTTCCGGTCAGATAGCAGTGGTCCAGACCGTGCTGCTTTGGCGGGGCCTGCCCGTCAAGGCACTCTGGTGCTTGCAAGCATGGCTTTCACGGTGCAGGCTGCGATCTGGTTTCCTAGCATTGGACGGACATTTCAGGGGGGGTTATCATGCCAGACGGCAGCAACACACCATCACGCCGCAGTGTCATGGTATCGGAATTCACCAACAGCGTGCTTGATCCGGACGCCCCCATGCTGGGGCCGGTGGAAAACGGCGGCACCATCATCGCCAATACCGCGCCGGGTTGCTGGGGGCCGATGATTACCCCATCCTTGCGCGGCGGGCATGAGGTGACACGCCCGGTGTTCGTCGAGGGGGCCGAAGTGGGCGACGGCGTGGCCATACGCATCCGTGACATCACGGTCACATCGATTGCCACCGCGTCGGGGCACGATTCCTCGCCCGACGGGTTCTGCCTTGGTGACCCCTATGTCGCGGCGCGGTGCCCGGTCTGCGATACCGTCTGGCCCGAAACGCATGTCGAGGGCATCGGGCAGGATGCGGTCAAGTGCAACATCTGCGGCAATGCGGTGACGCCCTTTGCGATCGTGCATGGCTATACGGTGACCTTTGACGAAACCCGCTCGGTCGGGCTTACGCTGCCAAAGTCGGCGGCAGAAACCATTGCGCGCGACGCCAACCATTATTCGGCGCTGCCAGACCAAAGCCGCCAGCATTCGATCCTGACCTTTGCTCCCTCGGATATGCCAGGCACTCTGGTGCGGATGCGGCCCTTCATGGGCCAGCTTGGCACCTGCCCGTCGATGGCGATGCCCGACAGTCACAACGCGGGTGATTTCGGGTCGTTCCTTGTCGGCGCTCCGCATCAATACGCGATCACCGCCGAGCAGTTGGTGCAGCACAAGACCGATGGGCACATGGATATTGATGCCGTCCGCGCCGGTGCCATCATCGTTTGCCCGGTCAAGGTGCGGGGCGCTGGGGTTTACATGGGCGACATGCATGCAGGACAGGGCGACGGCGAGATTGCAGGTCATACAATGGATGTGTCGGGCAGCGTTACCCTGCAGATCGAGGTGGTGAAGAACTATCCGCTGGACGGGCCGGTCCTGTTTCCGCTGGAAGAAGACCTGCCGCCGATGGCGCGGCCGTTTACCGCCGCCGAGCAGGCCAAAGGGCAACGGCTGGCTGCAAAATGGGGCGTGGCGCAAATTGAACCGCGGGCTCCGATTTCGGTGATCGGCACAGCTTCCAACCTGAACCTTGCCATAGAAAACGGCCTTGAACGTGCGGCGAAACTGCTGGGCATGACCGTGGCCGAGGTGCGCAACCGCGCAACCGTGAACGGCGCTATCGAGATCGGCCGCGCACCGGGGGTCATTCAGGTGACGTTCCTTGCGCCGCTTGCCAAACTCGACGCCGTAGGGCTGGGAGATTACGCGCGCGAACAATACAGTCTGTAAAATCTTGCGCGGGCCATAGGGCCCGCGTATCCGATCTGCGGCCAGTGCTTCCCGGTTCCATCGAGGCTGCCGACCTGCGTTCCCGCGCAGCGGGGAGTGGCTCAAAGATCAGCTTGAAAGACTGCCGGAAAGATCACCAGCCCTAGAAAGAAAAGCAGGCAAGGGCGTTGGTACAATATGCAGCTTCGTCCACCCGGAAAGCCGGCGTCTGCCTGCCATGAACGTCGTACCAGCACTCTGCGGCATTGGAAAAAGACCTTAACGGGCAGCAAACTCCGCTTCGGAATTCCATAGGTTCGGAACGACTGCTTTGGGCCGAAGACGCCCGAACCCGGCGGAGTTCCGCGCCGGGCCTTGGGGTGGCACAATTCTTTTCGGAACGGGATAGTGTCGCAGCGGTCGACCGGCTCAGGGTTTTCAGTCTCGGCCAATTTCGGGGGCTCATGAAATCGGCCTTCGCGGCGATGATCGCGCAGCCGTAGCGGTCGCCGCACGGCAAACAGCCCGGCTCGATTGCGGATGTCTGGGCCGATGAACAGGCAGCGCTGATGCCACTGCCCGTGGCTTTTGACGGCTTTGTCGAGTTGAGCAAACGCTTGTCGCCGACATGTCTGATCAGCTTTGAGCGCAATCGCTACAGCGTTCCGGCATCCTTCGCCAATCGCCCGGTCAGCCTTCGGATCTATCCAGACCGACCGGTCGTGGCGGCCGAAGGCAACATCCTGTGCGAACATACGCGCGAGATTCAGCGCAGCCATCACCTTCCAGCAAAGACGATCTACGACTGGCGGCACTATCTGTCGGTCGTGCAAAGGAAGCCGGGGGCTCTTCGCAATGGGGCACCCTTCCTGGAATTACCGCTTGCCTTCAGACAGTTGCAGGACTGCATGCTGCGCAAGCCCGGCGGCGATCGAGAGATGGTCGATATCCTCGCCCTCGTTCTGCATCACGATGAACAAGCCATTCTCACCGCGGTGGAACTGGCGCTGACCGAGGGCGTGCCCACCAAAACCCATGTGCTGAACCTCTTGCACAGCCTGATCGACGGCAAGGTGGTGGGCGGTCCCCCATTGGACACGCCGCCGGCACTGGCCCTGCACCGTGAACCCAAGGCCAATGTCGAACGCTATGACGATCTGCTTTCCCAGATCGTGGAGGGCCGCCATGCGTCATGATCCAGCCGCCGGCGCCATCGTCATCATGCTGCGCAGCCTGAAGATGTACGGCATCTCGCTGCAACTGTTTGGATCTGGCGCGCCGAGCAAAACGCGGCAAACCACGGAGCGAACCTCGCTGTACTTCGGGCCGCTGTCGTAAGCGTTCTGGACCACAGCATATCGAAGCCCGTCAGGCGCAACTGTTCTGACCGTGATGGGTGGCGTTGTCGCGAAGTTGTTGCGCTTCGAAAAAGTCATACGCATCACCAATCACAACAAATAATGGTGCCGCTTAGGTGACTCGAACACCTGACCCCCGCATTACGAATGCGATGCTCTACCAGCTGAGCTAAAGCGGCACACCGGGAAGCGTTTAGACGGTCGGAGTAAATCGCGCAAGGTCAAAACCGCTTCACGCTGCCGCTTCGGTAAGCTTTCGATTTACTTGTTCTTGGAGCCGACAGAAGTAGACTGACAGCTTCAGGACAAGCATGTAACAGACTGTTTTGCTGAGAATAAACATCTTTTCACGGTCACCGCTGCCTACGTGCGCAGCGACTGGCATCGAGTGGGCTTCATCGAGCCGGGCAACGTAATCTTCGGTGAGCGTGCCGCTTGCGGGCAGGTAGAACTCGTTAGTGGTTTTCTGTGCCTTGATTGCAGCGATCTTCGCTTCGATCCTCGCTCCATCAATCTGAGCTCCCCCCCCGAAGATCGGACAGTGACGGAAGCTACGATCTGAGGTCTGCTGATCCCCAATCAGAGGAGATCAGAACATGTCGAAACGCAGGAACCATGACCACCGCAAGATACAGGAACCCCTCATGTGTGCGGATGTAGGTGATATTTGTGACCCAGAACTGGTCCGGAGCATCCACATCGAACTCTCGATTCTGGGTGTTATCTGCCACGAGGGCCGGGCTGCCTCCATAAGAGCCTGGCTTCTTTTTGTAACCAATCTGCGCCCTTATGCCCGCCAGACGGGCTAAA